>NZ_CP076103.1:2405892-2706629 GCF_018732085.1 Lysobacter capsici
CCGAACGCCTGGTGCAGGACGCGCTGGAACGGCTGATGCCCGACCGCACCACCTTGGTGATCGCGCACCGCCTGTCGACCATCGAACACGCCGATCAGGTGCTGGTGCTGGATCAGGGCCGCATCGTCGAGCGCGGCTCGCATGCCGAACTGCTGGCGCAGGGCGGCCTGTACGCGCACCTGCACCGCATGCAGTTCCGGGACGCCGAGTGAGCGGTCCGATGCATGCGTTCGCGAGTGCAGCGATGATCGGCCGCGGCCCGTTGCAAGGCCGGTGCGACCGCGGGAGCGCGCGATGAGCGGCGCGCCCGATCGCCGCAGCGGCGTGCCGGCGTACTGGTACGACGACAGTGCGGTGCCGATGCACGCGCGGCTGTTGTCGGGCGTGTACGCCGCGGTCACCTCGTTTCGCCGCGCGCTCTACCGCAAGGGCCTCAAGCGCCGCCGCCATCCCGGCGTGCCGGTGATCGTGGTCGGCAACATCACCGTCGGCGGCGCCGGCAAGACGCCGTTGACCATCGCCCTGGTGCAGCGGCTCAAGCAGGAAGGCTGGACCCCCGGCGTCGCCAGCCGCGGCTACGGCCGCGACGACATCGCCACGCCGCTGTGGGTCGATCGCGATACCGATCCGCGCATCGGCGGCGACGAACCGGTGCTGATCGCGCGCCGCACCGGGGTCAAGCTGCGCGCCGACCGCGATCGCGCCGCCGCGGCCAAGGCGCTCGCCGAGGCCGGCTGCGACATCGTCATCTGCGACGACGGCCTGCAGCATTACCGGCTGGCGCGCGACATCGAGATCGAAGTGGTCGACGGCCGCCGTCGTTACGGCAACGGCCAGCTGCTGCCCGCCGGTCCGCTGCGCGAGCCGCCCGAGCGCGCCGCCGATTGCGATTTCCGCGTGGTCAACATGCCGCAGGCCGCGTCCGGCGATCCCGCCGCGAGCAGCGGTTTCGGCGAATGGCCGATGCGCCTGGTCGCCGATCAGGCGCTGCCGCTGGTCGGCGCGCGCGCGCTCAAGCTCGAGGCCTTCGTCGGCCAACGCGTGCACGCGGTCGCCGGCATCGGCGACCCCGAGCGTTATTTCGCCATGCTGCGCGGTCTGGGCATCGCGATCGTGCCGCACGCGTTTCCCGACCATCACCGCTACACGCAGGCCGACTTCGGCTTCGGCAGCAAATTGCCGGTGCTGATGACCGAGAAGGACGCGGTCAAGATTCCGCTGACCGGCGAGGGCGCGTTCGCTTCGGAGTCTTACTACAGCGTGCCGGTGCGCGCGGAGTTGCCGGAAGCGTTCTGGGTGTCGTTGCTGGACAAGCTGCAGCCGTTTGCGCGGCGCTGATTCGTTGGGGTCGTAGTCGTAGTGACGCGGTCGCGGCTTGCGCCGCTCCTACAGGGAGCGATTGTGGTGGCGGTTCATGCCGCTCCCGAATGCGGCGACTGCAGGAGCGGCGCAAGCCGCGACCGCGAATCCACAATCACCGCGTTAGCCGCGCAAGCCCTCGACCTCACCAAAGCCGCATCCGCATCACCTGTTTCGGAGCCCAACCATGAGCCAGGATTTCGTCGTCGCCATCCCCGCCCGCTACGCCGCCTCGCGCCTGCCCGGCAAGCCCCTGCGCGAAATCGGCGGCGAACCGCTGGTGCTGCACGTCGCGCGCCGCGCGCTCGCGGCCGGCGCGCGCGAGGTCTGGGTCGCGGCTGACGACGAACGCATCGCCCAGGCGCTCAAGGACAGCGGCGTGCAGGTCGCGATGACTTCGCCCGACCACGCCTCCGGCACCGACCGTCTGGCCGAATGCGCCGACCTGGCCGGTTGGCGCGACGACACCGTGGTGGTGAATCTGCAGGGCGACGAACCGTTCGCGCCGGCCGCCGGCATCGTCGCCACCGCGCAGACCCTGCGCGACAGCGGCGCGGAGATGTCGACCCTGGCCGTGCCGATCACCCAGGTCGAGGTGCTGTTCGACCCGAACGCGGTCAAGCTGGTGCGCGCCGGCAACGGCGATGCGCTGTATTTCAGCCGCGCGCCGATTCCATGGCCGCGCGACGCCTTCGCCAAGGACCGCGAGCGCATGCCCGGCGGCGACGAATGGCTGCGGCATATCGGCATCTACGGCTATCGCGCCGGGTTTCTGCGCAAGTTCGCCAAGCTGCGCCCGGGCCGCCTGGAGCAGATCGAATCGCTAGAGCAACTGCGCGTGCTCGAAGCCGGTTATCGCATCGCGGTCGGGATCACGCCCGAGCCGTTCCCGCCCGGTGTCGACACGCCCGAGGACCTGGCCCGCGCCGAAGCGCATCTGGCGCAAACGCGCCAGGACGAAGCGAGCGCGGGCGAGCCGGCGAGCGGCGAGGGCGCCTGAGCCGTGCGCCTGCTCGTGGTCTGCCTGGGCAACATCTGCCGCTCGCCGGTCGCCGAGGGAGTGCTGCGCGCGCGCATCGAGGCCTCGTCGCTGGCCGGGCGGATCGAACTCGATTCGGCCGGCACCGGCGACTGGCACGTCGGCGATCCGCCGGACCGGCGCGCGATCGCCAATGCGGCCGAACACGGCGTGGATATTTCCGGCCTGCGCGCGCGCCAGCTGGCCGCGTCGGATTACCGCGATTTCGACTGGTTGCTGTGCGCCGACAAGGCCAACCTGCGCGACGTGCGCGCACGCGCGCCGAAGGGCGCCCGTGCGCGCAGCGCCTTGCTGCTGGACTGGTGCAACACCGTCACCGACGGCGAAGTGCCCGATCCCTACACCGGCGGTCCGGCGCAGTTCGAGCACGTGTTCCAGTTGCTCGATCGCGCGGCGGATGGGGCGATTGCGCGATTGCGCGAGGAGTTGGGATTGCGCGGGTAGAGTGGGGCGGTTTTCGATGTTCCGGGCGCGTGGTGATTGCGGTGTCGAACTGGATTTCGTGGGTTACGGCGCGATCGGACAGATCGCGGTCGCGGCTCGCGCCGCTCCTGCAGGGGGCCGCCGTGCAGCGCACTATCGGACCGCTTCGCAGCACCGAAGCCCGACGGTAGGAGCTGCGCAAGCTGCGACCGCGCCATCACGACTACGACGCAACCTGCGACGCGAGACGGATACAGCGCAGTCGCGGCTCACTCCGCTCCTACAGGGGCTGCCGTAAACCGCACCATCGGACCGCTTCGCAGCACCGAAGCCCGACTGTAGGAGCTGCGCAAGCTGCGACCGCGCCATCGCAGCTACGGCGCAGCTCGCGGCGCGAGACGGATACAGCACGGCCGCGGCCCACACCGCTCCTACAGGGGGCCACCCTGGATCGCACCATCGGACCGCTTCGCAGCACCGAAGCCCGACTGTAGGAGCTGCGCAAGCTGCGACCGCGCCATCGCAGCTACTGCGCAGCTCGCGGCGCGAGACGGATACAGCGCGGTCGCGGCTCACGCCGCTCTTACAGGCGCAGCCACGACCATTCGCTATCGGGCGGCTTCACGGCCTTGCCGCTCGCGGGCCCGCCGTGCATCCGGCCCCGATCCCGGCCGCAACCCTTGCGCTCGCGCATAATCAGCCCAATTCAAGCCTAGTATCCATTTCGCCGGCCTCCGGGCCTCAAGCCGCCAGCCGAACGATGTCCGTGACCGCGACGCCCGCCACCCTGCCAGCCCGCCTGCTTCGTTTCGTCGCCGCCTCGCTGCCCGCGCCGCGCATGGGGGCCCCGCGCGCATGACCGCCGCCGCGCCCGCGCCGTTCGACGGCAAGGCCTTCGTCAAGAAGCTCAGCACCGCGCCGGGCGTATACCGCATGATCGGCGCCGACGACAACGCCCTCTACGTCGGCAAGGCCGGCGCGCTGCGCAACCGGGTGTCGAGCTACTTCAACGCCACGCCCAAGTCGGCGCGGATCATGTCGATGCTGTCGCAGACCGTGCGCATGGAAGTCACGGTCACCCGCACCGAGGCCGAAGCGCTGATCCTGGAAAACCAGCTGATCAAGTCGCTCAAGCCGCGCTACAACGTGCTGCTGCGCGACGACAAGAGCTATCCCTACGTGCTGATGACCAACGAGGCCTGGCCGCGCATCGCCATGCACCGCGGTCCGCGCGCGGTGCCGGGCCGTTACTTCGGCCCCTACGCCAGCGTCGGCGCGGTGCGCGACACGCTCAACCTCATGCACAAGCTGTTCCGCCTGCGCAGCTGCGAGGACAGCGTGTTCCGCAATCGCTCGCGGCCGTGCCTGCAGCACCAGATCGGCCGCTGCAGCGCGCCGTGCGTGGGCCTGGTGCCGGCGCGCGATTACGCCGAGAGCGTGCGCCGTGCCGGCCTGCTGCTCGACGGCCGCAGCGACGAGCTCACCGACGAACTCGGCCGCGACATGGAAGCGGCCAGCGTACGCCTGGATTTCGAAGACGCCGCGCGCCTGCGCGACCTGATCACCGGCATCCGCACCTTGCAGGCGCGCCAGTACGTCGACGGCCGCGCCGCCGACCTGGACGTGCTCGCGGTGGCGATGCAGGGCGTGTCGGCCTGCGTGCTGCTGCTGGCGTTCCGCGACGGCCGCAACCTGGGCACGCGTGCGTTCTTCCCGAAGACCAACGGCAGCGACAACCCCGAGGAAGTGCTGACCGCCTTCATTTCGCAGTACTACGGCGAACAGACGCCGCCGCGCGAGATCGTGCTCGACCGCGACCTGCCCGATCGCGAGTTGTTCGAGCAGGCGTTTTCGGCCTCCGGCGAACGCCGCGTGCAGATCAAGAGCAACGTGCGCGGCGAACGCGCCGGCTATGTCGACATGGCGCGGCGCAATGCCGAACTCTCGCTCGGCACCGAGCTGACCAGCCACGCCGCGCAGCTGGCGCGCGCGCAATCGCTGCGCGACCTGCTGCGCATGCCGGCGCTGCCGCAGCGTATCGAGTGCTTCGACATCAGCCACACCATGGGCGAGGCCACCGTGGCCTCGTGCGTGGTGTTCGACGCCGAAGGTCCGGTGCGCGGCCAGTACCGCCGCTACAACATCACCGGGATCACCGAGGGCGACGACTACGCCGCGATGAACCAGGCCATTTCCCGGCGATTCCGCCGCGCGGTCGAGGAGGACGGCGTTCTGCCCGACATCCTGCTGATCGACGGCGGCGCGGGGCAGGTGGCGCAGGCCCGCGCGGCGCTGGCCGAGCTCGGGGTCGAGGGGCTGCTCCTGGTCGGCGTCGCCAAGGGCCCGGCCCGGCGCCCCGGCGACGAGGAACTGCTGCTGCCCGACGGCCGGGTCGAGCGCCCCGGCGCCCAGTCGCCGGCGCTGCAATTGGTCCAGCAGGTTCGCGACGAGGCGCACCGTTTCGCCATTACCGGCCATCGGGGGCGTCGTCAGAAGACGCGCAACAGCAGTAGGCTGGAAGATATTCCGGGCATCGGCCCGCGTCGACGCGCTAGTCTGTTGAAGCATTTCGGCGGTCTGGGCGGCCTCAAGGGCGCCGGGATCGAGGAAATCTCCCGGGTCGAGGGCGTCAACGCGGCTTTGGCCGAGCGCATCTACGCCGCCCTGCACGGGCTGGATGCGCCCGCCGAGCCGCCCGTCGCACCCAATACCCTTCCCAAGGCCCAGGCCGCGGGCAGCAAGAACGCCGGCAACGGCCCAGCCGGCGCCGCCGAAACGGCGCCAGATCGCAAGCGGAGTGAAGGATGAAGTTGACCATACCCACCATGCTGACCCTGGCGCGGATCGTCCTGATCCCGGTGCTGGTGGTGGTGTTCTTCCTCGATTACCCCTGGACCAACTTCGCCGCCGCGTTCATCTTCGCCTTCGCCTCGGTCACCGACTGGCTCGACGGCTGGATCGCCCGCCGCTACAACCAGTATTCGGCGTTCGGCGCCTTCCTCGACCCGGTCGCCGACAAGCTGATGGTCGCCGTGGCCCTGCTGCTGATCGTGCAGAAGCACCCGACCGTGTGGATGACCCTGTGGGCCGCGGTCATCGTCGGCCGCGAAATCGCGGTGTCCGCCTTGCGCGAATGGATGGCCGAACTGGGCCAGCGCGCGGCGGTGAAGGTCGCCTCGATCGGCAAGATCAAGACCATCGTGCAGATGGTCGCGCTGGTCTGCCTGCTGTACCAGGAACCCGTGTTCGGCCTGCCGATCTTCACCCTCGGCGAGTGGCTGCTCGCCGCCGCGGCGCTGCTGACCCTGTGGTCGGGGCTGGCCTATCTGCGCGCCGCCTGGCCTATAATGCGCGCCGACGCGGACAAGCCCTCGACCTGATCGGCAACGAAACGGTCCACGCGAACCGAGCCTTCAGCGGCGAGCAGCGCAAGCGCAAATGTCGCGTAAGGGCCTGTTTCCGGCGCATTCACGGCCGGTTTTGCGAGGGCCGGGGTGTGAAGAAAAGAGTTGACACTTTTCTTTCGATGCCTAAAATATCGCTTCCCTCAGCGGGAATAGCTCAGTTGGTAGAGCACTACCTTGCCAAGGTAGATGTCGCGAGTTCGAGTCTCGTTTCCCGCTCCAGATTCCAGGCGCTTCGGCAACGAAGTCGCTTGTGGACAAAGCCCCCTTCGCGGGGTTTTGTTTTTTAGGACGAAGGCCGGCGATGCAGTTCGCAGGTCGACGTTGCAGTAGATGGGCAGTACCAAGTAAGGTTGCAGCAGTCATCGGCCGGGTGGCAGAGTGGTTATGCAGCGGACTGCAAATCCGCGTACGCCGGTTCAATTCCGACCTCGGCCTCCAATCTCGATAGCGATGCAACACCTCGCCATCGGTAGTTTCAAAAAAGT
Source organism: Lysobacter capsici (assembly GCF_018732085.1). Lineage (NCBI taxonomy): Bacteria > Pseudomonadati > Pseudomonadota > Gammaproteobacteria > Lysobacterales > Lysobacteraceae > Lysobacter > Lysobacter capsici. Next base: position 2,412,606 of record NZ_CP076103.1, read on the forward strand.
TTTCAGTAAAAGTTTTCAGCAGTAGCTTCAGCGGGAATAGCTCAGTTGGTAGAGCACTACCTTGCCAAGGTAGATGTCGCGAGTTCGAGTCTCGTTTCCCGCTCCAATTCTGCATGCGGCGCCACGCGCGGCATGACGATAAACCCCGCGCAAGCGGGGTTTCGTTTTTCCGGCGCGGCCGTCGTGGTTTACGGCCGTCCGGCAGCGTGGTGATGCGGCGCGTTGCAAGCAGGCAGCGCTGCGGTAGAGTGAGTGCGTCACCGGCCTGGTGGCAGATTGGTTATGCACCGGATTGCAAATCCGTAGAGATGGGTTCGATTCCCGTCCAGGCCTCCATCGATACCGCACGATTGATACCGCATGACGGTCGGCGCGAGCCGGCCGTTCTTGTTTGCGCGCAAGCATGCACCGGACGATCGATCGACCTTGAGCGCGCTACCATCCGCGCATCCCACCAAGGAAGGCAACGCATGGCCATCGCGAACGAACAACTGCAAGCCCACCGCTTCCTCGACGAAATGCAGCGCGACAGCTACTTCCCGCCGCATCTGGTGCAAAAAGGCCAGCAGATCCTGGTCCGGCTGTGCGAAACCATCGAAGCGCGGCGTCCGGCCAGCCTGGACGCGCTGTATGCGCTGACCCACGCCGCGACCGACGAATTCAACGCGCTCGCCGGCGAATTCGAAGACAACGACAGCGAAATCGAGACCGCCGCGCGCGACAACATCGGCGCCGATTTCGCCGCCATCGCCGCCGCCTACGGCTTCCAGGCCGACACCGGGGAACTGATCGCCACGCGCGATTGGTGACCGCCGCCGGGCCCGGCCGACGCCCGGCTCCACGACCCCGCAACGCCGGCCGGGAAGGCCCGTGAGGCGCCAGCGAAACGCGGATGCGGTAAGCTGATGCGGTCACCGCATCCTGCCCGGATGGCGAAATCGGTAGACGCAGCGGACTTAAAATCCGCCGGGGGCAACCCCTTGCCGGTTCGAGTCCGGCTCCGGGCACCACGGTGCAGTTCGCACGCGTTCGCAGCAGTCCGCGGATAGCAGACAAAGCCCCTGTATACGGGGCTTTTTTATTGCCCGCCGTCCGTCAGCGTCGATGACATATCGCGGTGCAAGCACATCCGGTGCACGCGCTTCGATTGTGGCGTCGCCCACGTGACCCGATGAGTTCGTAAATTTCCGAATGCTATCGCCGCTGCGGCTGTGGAGCGTCACGAGGCGCCGATGAAAAGCCCGATCGCGGGAGGGGACGCTGCGACGTGCGTGGAGTTGCACGTCGGGCAGTTGGCCAGTTCCCGCGTCTTTGAGCGTGTATCTCAGAAATCTATGCCTGCTTCAGCAAATGCACATGGATTTCAATTGGTTGAATGAGGTGCCCGACTCGGCTTGGCGGCGCTGGAACGGTAGATGGAATCCGGGCAGAACGCCTGGAGCCTCAGATCCAGGTGACCCGTACCGGCATGTTCGGAATGAGGCGAAAACCTGGCCGGGTTTGGAAGATGCAGGGCCCCAAGATTGCATAGAAGACGATGGCGCCGCCGTCTTCCATAAATCCGTCGATCGTGCCTGAGCCGGTGCTGCTAGGACAATGCACATTGAGCGGAGCGGGAACGTAGACTCGAACGCCGCTGATCCTTATCGCATGAATTGGCAGCGTAAGGGTGGGGGCGTTGGAGATCGGTGGATTGGGTCCGCTGTATGCGCTCTCGGTTGTTGGCCAAGGCAAATTTTGGGGGGCGCTACCAGTGCAGGTCGCAGAGCCACTTTCCGCCATATTGGTAATGCTCCCAACGCCCCCTGACTTCCCAAAGCCGCCCGATATCGTCAGCGTCCAATTCGCGGTGCATGGCACTGAATTGCCGAGATGCTTGACTATGACTGGCCCTGTGTAGTTCACCACGCCGTTGTTGACCCAAGCGCTCCCATTCCATACCTGGAGCCGTTGTGCTGATGCCGATGTCGAAACAAACAGCGTCGCCAAGGCCAAGAGCGAAATAAGCATTCTGCTGATGCCGACCATGCGCTGATCTCCTTGTTTACGGCGCCAACGCATTCGTTGGGCTCAATAGTTGACACGCAAAAGCGGGGTCGGAAACGGACCGTTCTGCGGTGCAATCGCAACGGCAATTGCTGATTTGGCGATGGGGTTGGGATTGCGTCTGCGACTTGTGTTGCAGAAGGGGTTGCCGCCACCGATCTGAGTCTCTGCGAAGGCAGACGCTGCCAAGAACGCGAAAACGGAAGACAAGCCGCTGCGTTTTCAGATGGGGCGGCTGTCTTTGAAGTGATGCCGAAGAACTCGCGCTACCGGCGAATGAACTGCCCGCGCAGCAGCGAAGAAAAGGGGTTTGGCGTTCGGAGCATTTCGGATCGGGAGGCCATCCCCTGTGCACCGATCGCACAGACGACATCGCGTCTGCGTCACTTCTCAGGCGGCGCTGTGTTTCTCGGGCAGCGCGTGCCGCGGCAAGTCGATGGTGAAAATGCAGCCCGAGCCCGGTTTGTTGCGGGCGCTTAGCGTCCCGCTGTTGGCTTCGACGCTGCGCCGCGCGATGGACAGTCCCAGTCCCAGTCCGCTGCGATTTTCAGCGCCCTGGGTAAACGGGAGGAACATCTCTTCCGCCAGTCCGGCAGGCAGTCCGCCGCAGTGATCCTGCACGTCGATCAATATGCGGTCGGCCAGGGCATAGGCGTTGAGGATCACTTCGCTGTGCGGATGGGTGAACTTGAAGGCGTTCTGCAACAGATTGCCCGCGGCGGACAACAGCAGATCGCGATCCACATCCACCGCCAGCAGCGGGTCGACCTCCGATACGGTCAGCGTGCAACCCGAGACCTGCGCTTCCAGCGATGCGGACAGCTTGAGTTCGCCGATGAAATCCGACAGCGAGAACAGATGGTGCTGAATCGGCATGCCCGCCTGCATCCGCACTTCCGCCAGCGAACGGTCGATCAGGTTGCCCAGGCCCAGCAGCGCACGGTCGAGCACCCCGCCGGTCGCACCGGACAAACCGACGTTGCCTTCCTTGATGATCGAAAGCGCGAGCGTGGCGGTGCAGAGTTGATTGCGCAGTTCATGGGCGAAAAATCCCAATCGCTCGTTCAAGTGCATCGCCTGCTTGTCGGCGACGACGAAATCGCGCTGGTAGCCGAACTCGGTGACCGCGCTGGCGATGGCGTTGTCCAGGCAGCGATTGAGGGTTCTGAACTCATCCACCTCGATGGCCTGGCCGCGCTCGACCGCCAGATCCGAAATAGCCTGGCAAAGATCGCCGTAGTCATGCACGACCTGCTCGGCGGTGAAGCCATGCAGCTGCAGTTCGCGACCGTGCTGGGTCGCCGATTCGCCGATCTCGGAAAGATTGGGTTTGCCGCCGCCCGAAGGTCCGGAGACTTGCCGGCTCTGCATCGGCGTCGCGGTCGTCTCCACGATCAAGGTCTTGATCAACTGGTCGAGGAACTTGCTGATGCCATGCGCCAGTTCGTCCTCGTTGGCGCCCGGCGCGCCGCGCTGGGCCACCTTCTCGCGACAGCGAGCGATCAGCTCGGTTCGATTCGCGGTCAGGAATTGATGCATCATCCCGTGACCATACGCTAGCCCGATGGCATGCATCGGTTCGAGCCATTCACAATGGGATTGATGGACGTTCGGCGCTTCGTGAATTGACCGCACGCGTCTGGCGCGGCGCGCTTTGTCCGGGGTCATGGATGGGGCATGCGACTGCGAAAACTTGATTTATTGCAAGGTAAATCAAGTGGATAGGGCGTTTATGCGTAGCCGGCTCGGCGCCGCGACTCCATTGCCGGCGTTTAGCTGCGGCCCGCGCGACTTACACAAGCTCCGTTAACTGGGGCTTTTTGTTGCCTGCACCGATCGTTGTCTGATTGGCTCGATGGCGCGGCGTGCCGGCGTTTATTACGGTGCGCTCGGATCGTCGGTGCCGTAGATCGTCCCTGATGCCCTGTCGCCGTACCAGCCCTTCGACATGCGGTAGAGCGACTCGCCTTGCGGGCCGAAGACTCGCACTGTCCAGCAGTTCGCGACGCCATCGGCCTCGTCGCCATCGGGATCGGTGCCCTCCGCCGTGGCGAACGTCAGCCAATACGGAAAAGGATAGAACGTGATGGCTCGCCAGATTACATCGCTCATCGTGCGCGTCGTCGGGTTTGTGGTCGAGACAGCGAGAGGATCATCGCTGTCGTTGCGACCATGATGCCATTGAGAGCCGGAATACTGCTGCGGCCATCGGGCGCAGGCCGAGTGTCTGATGTGCGGGCGCGGGACTGCGGAAGATCAGCGCTGCTCGGTCATGTTCGAAGTTTGCCAGTCCGGCACGTGTGGCTTCCAGACGTGATGCCCTGTGCGCGTGCAATCACCGGATGTTGGCGGAATTGTTTCGACGCGCGTATAGCGTCGCCGGATCGCCGCTGCACTGCCTGCCGCGTTGACACTGTCTTGAAATGTGGTGAACTTTGCATCGCCAAAGCATGCAAGGCGCCAGAGCGGATCCATCCGGAGACCTGGCGGCAAACACGGAGAAAGGCGGTGGGGAAAAGAATGTACGCGAAGGCGCAGATCCATGTCGTCAAGGTGCGGGAGTACCATGGCGAAGACGATCACATGTATGACGACTTCGAAATGTATGTCGCTGCAAATGACGGCGTACATGCGGTTGAGCTTCTCAGGGCCGATGGCTTGCAGGTGATCGGAGAGGCCGGTTTTGTCGGCCAGCGCCTGGTCGTTCCTACCGGAGAGGGGCAGTTTCTGATCTTCCGGCACGACGACGAGACGGCCAATCTGGATGTTCGCGATCACGTCCTGACCCGTGTTGACGAACGAAGTGCGCAGGGCTTCTGGCTGCGGTCGAAGAACGTGGATCGAACCTCGAGGGCGGAAGATCGCTTCTGGAAGGAGATGGCGGAACACTACGCAGACGACTATCCATAGCCGGGGATGACGGCCTGCAAAAAGAACCTCGTCCAGGTTGCGGGCTCGATTGCGCCCCCGGACACCGAGATGGATTGCCTGACGCTTGAACAACCCGTCAATTCGCGACGACGTCCGGCCTGTTCATGCCCGATCCGATGAAGCATCCGGCATGAAGTGGTCATTCCCCTAGGGCGGCCCCCAGTTGTTTCGGCCCGGGACACGGTTAGAGTCGATACGATCTTGAATGCTGTGGGGTCTGGGGCCATGGGCATCTCTCCCTTCAACGACGCCGGCGCGGCCCGCTATTGGCAGCCGCCTCCGCCGCCGACGACCGCCACGACGGTGCCGCTGCCGACCGGGCCCGCGCCGGGTCCGTATCGGCTCGAGCCGTCCTATCACCCGCAGTTGCCGGTCCCCAGCGCGCCGCCGCAGAGCCAAGGCGGTCCGTATGCCTTGCCGCCCGGCAGCACGCTGGCGCAGACCGTCGGCGGCACCCAGGCGCAGCCGTTCGACGTGACCATGTCGCAGCTGGCGACCGCGGTGTACGGCACGCGCGGCGATCCGCCGCCGGGCTGGAGCGCGGTGAGCGATCAGGACCTGAGCGCGCGCGGCATCCAGGACCCGCAGGCCTGGCGCCTGCAGTTCCTCGGCGCCAACGACGCGGTCGCGACCAATTCGCAGGAATACCGCGCTGAAATCTACCAGGACGGCGCCGGCAACTTCGTCCTGTCCTACCGCGGCACCGCCGAGGGCGCCGACGACTGGATGAACAACTTCGAGCAGGGCACCGGCTTCAAGACCGACCCCGCGGACAAGTTCAGCGAAACCGCGGTCAACACCGCGACCGAGTTTGCGGCGGTGTTCGGCCAGCCCGGCGCCGACGGCACCTCGAGCAATCTGGCGATCACCGGGCATTCGCAGGGCGGCGGCCTCGCCACCGTGGGCTCGCTGGCCACCGGCATACCGGCGGTGACCTTCGACGCCTCGGGCATCCATCCCAATACCCTGGAACGCATGGGGTTCGCCGATCCGCAGAAGGCGCGCGACATCGCCGAGGGCGGGCAAATCCGCGCCTACTCGCTGGACTCCGATCTGCTGACCCAGACCCAGGAAGGCGGCCCGCTCGGCCTGATCGCGCCCGACGCGCTGGGCACCAGCATCGTGGTCGAGCCCGGCCCGATCACCGAGCACACCTTGCTGGCGCGCGCCGCCGCGGTCGAATTCCCCGATCTGCCGCCGGCCGCATTGGCGGCTTTGAACGCGGTCGGCGAAGCGGCGCGTAACAGTCCGATACCGCTGATCAACGGCGTCGGCGATCTGGCCTACAGCGCCTTCAGCCACAACCCCAACGTGCTGACCTCGGCGATGATCGAGCAGCAGCCGTGGCAGGCGGGCTACGAAAATCCGTCCGACTTCGGCAAGGACCTGCAGAATCTGGTGCCCGATCCGCTCAAGGACGATTTCGCGATCAATACCCACGATCTGATTTCCGACGTCGGCGAGGTGATCGATACCGACTTCAAGAACGGCGACTACGTGCAAGGCGGCTTCAGCCTCGCCGGCGATCTCGGCGAGGGCGTGTGGAATTCGGTCGGCGATACCGCCAATCGCACTACCGAGTCGCTGGCGCAGTCGGTCGACGACAACGTGGGCGGTCCGCTCGGCGATCTGCTGTCCGGGGCGATCTCCGGCAGCGGCGATGTCGCGCAGGTGGCATCCGATGTCGCCGGACAAGGCGTCGAAATCGTCGCCGATGGCGCGGGCTTCGTCGCCCAGAAGGGCAGCGACTTCGTCGGTTGGCTGACCGGACGTTGATCGCGTCGTTCATGCGCGCCCGCGGCCGTCGCAGCGATCGCGCCGATCCGGCGATGCGGCGGCATGCGGGTATGCGTTATCGTGCGGTCGTTCTTGTCGGCCTTTGGGCCATCGGTCTTCCCGCATGCACACGGTCCTCCATGAGCAATGAGCCGTTCGCCAGTCCGACGCTTGCGCCCTTGGCCGACGCCGTGCGCAATGGCGACGCCGCCGAGATTCGCCGCCAGTTGCAGAGCGTCGCGCCCGATACGCCGGGCGCCGACGGGTCGACTCTGCTGATGCTGGCGATCGCGCAGGGCCACACGGACAGTGCGCGCGCCTTGCTCGAAGGCGGCGCCGACCCGAATCGCGCCGGCCCCGACGGCAAGACCCCGGTGCATCTGGCCGCGTTCGCCGACGATCCCGAGTTGCTGCGCACCGTGCTGGCCCATGGCGGCAAGCCGGATGTGCGCAACACCCAGACCGATGCCACGCCGCTGGAATCGGCCTTGCTGGGCGGCAACCCGACCCAGTTGCAGATCCTGCTCGATGCCGGCGCCGATCCGAATCAGGCCGACCGCAACGGCGACACCGCGCTGCATGTGGCCGCGCGCACCAATGCCGGCGCCGCGCTGTTGCTGCTGCTCGAACGCGGCGCGAATCCGTTGGTGAACAATTCGCGCGGCGCGTCGTTCCAGTCGTATTACTTCAAGTTCCCGCGCAACGCGCTCAACGAGCGCGCGCTGGCGGAACGGCGCGCGATCGTCGCCTGGCTGAAGTCGCATGAGGTGCCGCTGGAAGCGTCGGTGCAGGCTGATTACTGATCGGCGCAAGTGTGGACGCCGGGACTTGCGCAGGCGTCGGCGATTATCTGTTGCAGTAATGAGTGGCGTTAGCCGGCCACGGCGTTCCTTATGCCCGAGCGTCCGGCTGAGCGCTGTCTCGTGATTTGTCCGGCATCGGCCGACGCCATGTAGAGACGGCCCGTTTGCCGCTGCGCGGCTTGTTAAGCGCGCCTTCGCACGGCGACGACGTGGCGTACATGGCGTTGAGCGCAACTGTGTCGGTGGACGCGGCGGATTATTCCGTTGCGCTGGAGCGGGCATCGGCACGACGGCGCCAAGTGAGCGAACGCGCGGCGGCCCGGTTCGAGTGCGGCCCGATCGCCTTCGACAAACGACCAAGGGACATCACCATGGAAACCACCATCACCCACTATCGCTGCGGCGATTGCGGAAGCGAGCAGCTCATCCAGCCTCAGGACCCGCATCCGGACGACATCATCACTTGCGCGCACTGCGGCGCGACCTGGACGGTGCGTGAGGTTCAGGAGGCGAGTCTTGAAGCCGGAACCTTGGCGGCTATCGACAAGATCGATGAAACGTTCGGCAAGGGCTGATCGCCGGTGGCGCGTTGCGGGCAGGGCTGAGCACAGATCGTCGTATCGATCCGGTTGAAGCGGGGCTGTCGTCCGAGAGGCGAGGCGAAGGCGCGTTCGCATGCGCGCGCTCGCACGGCGTCGAACTTCAGGCGATCGACACGCGCCTGATTCGCCGAGCCGTCACTTCCAGCAGCTCCTGGCGTCGCCGGTGATGGTGAGTGGCCTGGAATTCGTGCAGCACCTGCGTGCAATCGCCGCTGTCCACCGACCAGACCGAAGTGTCGGTTCCATGCGCGGCGAAAATCGAGCGGGCGTTCGCGAACAAGGCTTGCGGCGCGGCGCTCATCGGCAGTTTGCGGTCGGGCGTCGTGCTCGGCTGGCTCAGGTCGACGATGCGTATGCCGGCAGGCGCCGGATCGCTGGCGAACTCCTCGTCGTTCCAGTCGCTCATGCTGCCCAAGGCGATGCGGTCGTCGTCGATCCAGCAGGCCGGGACATTCCAATCGTCGCAATAGGTGAGCGCCAGCACGGACGGCCCGTCTTCGGATTCCCACACATTGCCGGTCAACCAGGCCACGGCATCGAACACGCGCGGGATGCCGACCGGCTGCCAGACCCAGCCGTCGTCGAGCAGGCGCGATCCGGAGGGATTGGGATGCAGCCGGCCGTGGAAATAATCCAGGTAATGCGGCGGCGCCTGGCCGTCGACGTAGGTGGTCGGCCCGCGCTGCGTCAGCAGGGCGCCGGTGCGCGGGTCGGACGCGTCGAGGCGATTCCACGCGGTGCGGTGCACCACGACCGCATTGCCGCGCAGCGACAGGAAGCACAGCGAGAACGCGACCGTTTGCGGGTAATACTCGCCGCCGTCGAGCGTCAGGGTGATCCTGAAATCGTCGAGATCGACCACGACGCCGTGGCTTGCTCCATCGAAGACGATCGCCGCGAACGCACCGTCGGCGGATGCATGCAGTCGCCATCGTGAGGCGACGCCGTACCGGCCGTCATCTTCGATGGCCTGCTCGCGCAGAATCACCGTGCCCAGCAAGGCGACCGCGCCTGATTCCAGGTCGATGCATGAAATGCCGCCGGCGGCGTCGAGGACCAACAGATCGCCGTCCACGCGCCGGACCTCGGCGGCATCGAGCAGATCGGGGCCGCTCCAGTCAAGCATCGTTTCAGTCATGGTCGTCGTGTCCATTCGAATTACTCGACTGTCGGTAAGCCTATACGGAAAAATCGAATGTCTGCCGGGCTCGAACGCAACCGATCGCGGCGCGGTCACGGCTTGGATCGCCATGCCGGGCACGAGTGCGTGCGGCGCCATCAGTGTCATGCAAGCCGGGCAGGTGGCCCGTCCCCATCAAGGCGGACGATACGAATACGCAACGGGTTCGCGCGGTCGCTGCCACTTCGGCGGCGCGATCGCGTCGAATCTGCCCGCACCGAAAACGCAAAAAGGCCGGCTTTCGCCGGCCTTCGTTGCACGTCCCTCAACGGGACGCTGGTAAGGAGTCCGGCTTACGGCGGTTGGCAACCGTTGGCGATCAGGCAGTTGCTCCATTCGTCGAAGCAATGCTGCCGCTCGGGATAGGTTATGACGCCGTCGGCGTTCGCGTCGGTCAGGCAGGCGTAGTAGTTCGTCGTGCACCAGCGATCCCGGCATGCGGCCACCACCGTGGCCGAGAACCCGAACAGGGCCACGGCCGAAAACAGCAAGGTGCGGCGGGTCAATGTGTTCATCACTCGTACTCTCCTTGTCGATTGATAGGAACGGCTGCGATCGCGCGTGGGTCCGGACCGACAGCTGCCTTCTGTGGGGCGCCCGATGGCCGTGCGAGCATTTGCCCGGCGCGGCGGCATGTCAATGGATCGGTGCGTCGCGCGCAGGTCAGCCCATGAAGCGGGTCGAGGCGCGAAGCGCGGCGGGCCCGGTGGGCGCGAGCGAAGCGGCCGCTGCCGTCAGGCGGCGGTCCGATTGAGGACGCATGCCGGGCTTCGGCTCGCCGCCGACAGGCGCGCTGTTTCGGCCGAGCCTGTTGCCGCCGAGCCTATCGCCCCGCGTCAGGCATTGAGCGCGACATTCGCATACGTCGACGGCAGGCCGGCGGTCGTACTGGGATTGACCGAGATCGCGTTGAGCTGGGCAACGGTGTTCAACGACAGCGACGGCGCCGGGCCGGGCGCCTGCGATACGCACGCTCCCACGCCGCGTTCATTGGACAGGCTGCGCGCCGCGTTCTTGGCTTCCGCGGCCGATGCGGCGGCCGACGCGGCGGCATCGGCCGCATTCTTGGCGGTGTTCTGTGCCGCCGCGGACGGGTCCGATGCCGCCGCTCTGGCGGCGTCCTGTGCGCGTTCGGCGGCATTTTGAGCCTGCTGGGCCGCGGCCTCGGCGCTGCAGGGGTCGGTGGCGGCCTTGGCGGCCGCGGCGGCTTCGGCCGCGTCGGTGGCCGCGTTCACGGCGGCCCCGAGCGCATCCAGGGCATCGACCTCGGCCTTGGTGCAGGCCCGATTCTCGGCCGGGTTGGTGCATCGCGCCGCGTCGGCGGCGTTCTGGGCGGCGTTCGACCGGCCCGCGTCGGTTCCGTTGATCGACATGATCGTGCTCCTTGCTGGTTGTCTGTCCCGTGCATCGGTTGAAACGACGACTCGTTTCCACCGTAGGCCGAGGCCGATCGAGAACCTAGCTGGGGTCGGCCCTATGTCGAGGCCGGGCCTGTTGATGGCGCTATTGCGAGCAGCCGGGTCAGTTGCAGCGGGCACGCGCAGCGTCGCGGCGAGACGGCGTCAAGATCGCCCGGATCCTTCACCCGGATCGCCGGTGCGATTCGATGGTTGATTCCGCTTCGTTCCCGCCATCGGCGCTGTCTCCGATGGGCGGCGTCAAGTTCGTTATGAGCCTGAAGAATCGGCCGCTGCCCGCTCCCGGGTCGGCTTTGATCGCCGGCTGGCGAATGCGCGCAGGATCGCCGCCTTGCCGGGCATTTCGATCGCTCGGTAAGTAACGTGGGCAACGGCGATCACCAGGCCGATGAAGAGAACGAAGAACCACCGGCTGGCATAGTTGGGATCTGCCAGGCCCGACACATCCGCGAGGTGTATGGAAAGTTGCAGCGGGAAGTGGACCAGGTAGATGGAGTACGAGAGCGCCCCAAGGTAGACCAACGGACGAGTCGACAGGACCGCTTTCACCATCCTGCTGTGCACTACGGCGATGATCAGGACCGGGAAGCCGACCAGGCACAGCAGGAAATCACCGGCTTTTCCCGTGATGCCGGGCGTGGCCATGTATACGTAGGCGGCGGCGGAAACCACCACGACGACAAGGTCGGCGGCGATCGACGGCAGCGGGCGAATGCGGCGAAAAAGCGCGTACGTTCCGACACCGACGAAGAATCCGGCGGCCGTTCGCACCAGTTCGTTGTCGATCCACCCGAACGCCATGGTGCCGTTGAGCACGCCGCGCACCGCCACCGTCGCGATGGCCGCGGCGGCGACCAGGGTCATGGCGACCGACGCGGCTTTACGGGGCATCACGATCAAGGCAAGGAACACGACGTTGACGATCATCTCGGTGGAGATGGACCACGACGGCGCGTTGAAGGAATACCCGTTCTGAAGCCCCGATCCGTTCAACAGCAGAAGGTTCAGGGTGAAGTTGTATGCGTCGTTGTTGACATAGACGAACGGTGGCGCGTTGAGCCTATGAACCAACGCCCATTGCAGCAGCGCGACGAAGATCAGCATCGCAAGGTGCAAGGGATAAATCCGCGCCACCCGGGCAACGAGGTTTTCGCCGAACTTGACCGAGCGGCCGTCGGTCCAGAACGCCTTGGCGAGCACGAACCCGGACAGGACGAAAAAGAAGTCGACCATGAGCAGGCCGCGCCCGTAGAAGGGAGCCAGTACATGCCCAAAAGGAGCTGATTTGAAGGCGTTTACGTAGTGCCAACAGATGACTCCGAGCGCGGCTATGGCTCTGAGGCTGTCGAGCTCTTCGAAGCGTCCCGCGGAGGGGCCGGGAATGGAGGCGTTGGGCATCCGGTCATTGTCTCATTACTTGCCTGTCGCTTCGATGGGTAACTTCGGTGCCGCCGGAAGGCTTCGAGGCAATCCGCAGACAAACCCGCGCAGGGCGCGACGGCCGGATGGGCGCGACCGGCAAGTTCGGACGGCCGGCGCCGATGTCCAGGAGGATCCGGTGAGGTCCGGCCCGAGCCGACAGGGTGTTCAGACTGCCGCCGGGACGCTCGAACCGCTTGAAGGACTTGTGTCCCCAGTGCAAGGGATCGCACGGAATAAGCACATAACCGTCGACTCGGGCGCCGGTGCTCGGCCCGTCCTACAATGCGCGGGCGGGCGATCCACGGAATGATAGGCTGACGGCACGGCGCTTCGGCGCCCCGGTTCCTACGCCGTTCGCGGCGCGTTGTCCTTCCCCGCACCCAAGTGCTCACGCGACGGTCCATGATCGAATTCCAGCAGGTCCACAAATCGTTCCGCGTCGGCGGCAACGACGTTTCGGCGTTGCAACCGCTCGATCTGCAGATCGTCGAAGGCGAGGTGTTCGGCATCATCGGCCATTCGGGGGCCGGCAAATCCACCCTGATCCGGATGATCAACGGCCTGGAGCGCCCCAGCGGCGGCCGCCTGCTGGTCGACGGCGAGGACCCGAGCGCGCTCGATCCGGCCGGGCTGCGCGCGTTGCGCCGGCGCATCGGCATGATCTTCCAGCATTTCAATCTGCTGTCCTCGCGCACGGTTGCGGCCAACGTGGCGTTTCCGCTCGAACTGGCCGGCACGCCGCAGGCCGACATCGCCCGCCGCGTCGCCGAACTGCTGGCGCGGGTCGGCCTGAACGATCACGCCAATAAATACCCGGCGCAATTGTCCGGCGGGCAGAAACAACGCGTCGGCATCGCCCGCGCGCTGGCCTGCCGCCCGCGCATCCTGCTGTGCGACGAAGCCACCAGCGCGCTCGATCCGCAGACCACCGCCTCGGTGCTCGCGCTGCTGGCGCAGATCAATCGCGAGCTCGGCCTGACCATCGTGCTGATCACCCACGAGATGGAAGTCATCCGCCGGGTCTGCGACCGCGTCGCCGTGCTCGATGCCGGCCATCTGGTCGAAAGCGGCACGGTCGCCGACGTGTTCCTGCATCCGCGTCATCCGACCACGCGCCGTTTCGTCTCCGAAGCCGAGCACGTCAACGAAGGCGCGCTGCACAGCGATTTCGCCGCGGTCGCCGGGCGCCTGCTGCGCCTGACCTTTCTCGGCCAGCACACCTACGAGCCGTTGCTCGGACGCATCGCGCGCGAGACCGGAGTCGACTACAACATCCTCGCCGGCCGCATCGACCGCATCAAGGACCTGCCGTACGGGCAGCTCACCATTTCCCTGGTCGGCGGCGACAGCGACGCGGCGATCGCCGCGTTGAACGCGGCCGGCGTCCACATCGAGGAGATCGCGCGATGACGCCGGACACCGGTTGGTTCGCCCATCTCGACGCGGGCAAGTGGGCCGAGATCGGCCAGGCCACGCTCGACACCTTGCTGATGCTGGCCGGCGCGTTGCCGCTGACCCTGGCGATCGGCCTGCCGCTGGGCATCGCCCTGTTCCTGACCGCGCCGCGCCAGCTGCGCGCGCAGCCGCGCCTGTACGGCGCGTTGTCGCTGGTCATCAATATCCTGCGCTCGGTGCCGTTCATCATCTTGATGATCGTGATGATCCCGTTGACCTTGTCGGTCATGGGCACCTCGCTCGGCGTGCGCGGCGCGATCCTGCCGCTGGTCATCGGCGCGGCGCCGTTCTATGCGCGCCTGGTCGAAACCGCGCTGCGCGAAGTCGATCGCGGCATCATCGAGGCCTGCCAGGCGATGGGCGCGACGACCCGCCAGATCGTGCTGCGCGCGCTGTTGCCCGAAGCTTTGCCGGGATTGATCGCAGGCGCCACGGTTACGACGGTTGCCTTGATCGGTTATACCGCCATGGGCGGCGCGATCGGCTCCGGCGGCCTGGGCGATCTGGCCTACCGCGACGGCTATCTGCGCTCGCATACCGACGTGGCGTTCGTGACGGTGCTGTTGTTGCTGTTGCTGGTGCAGGCGCTGCAGACCCTGGGCGACAAGCTGGTCGCACGTTTCAGCCGCCGCTGAGCCGCATCACATCATTCGAAAGAGGATTACCCCGATGAAAAAGCTTCTTGCGCTGTTGCTGCTCGCCACCGTCGGGCTGGGCGGCTGCGGTTCGTCCGGCACGGCGTCGTCGAAACTCACCGTCGCGGCCACCGCGGTGCCGCACGCGGAAATCCTCGAAGTGGTCAAGCCGCTGCTGGCCAAGGAAGGCGTCGAACTCGACGTGCGGGTGTTCAACGATTACGTGCAGCCCAACGACCAGGTCGCGCAGAAGCTCATCGATGTGAGCTACTTCGAGACCGAGCCCTACCTCAACGCCTACAACAAGAGCCGCGGCACCCAGCTGACCACCATTGTCGGGGTGCATATCGAACCGTTCGGCGCGTACTCGCGCAAGTTCAAGTCGCTGCAGGAACTGCCGAGCGGCGCCGACGTGGCGATCCCGAACGACCCGAGCAACAACAGCCGCGCGCTGATCCTGCTGCACAAGGCCGGGGTGATCCAGTTGCGCGATCCGACCGATTCGCTGGCGACGCTGCGCGACATCACCTCCAACCCGAAGCAGCTCAAGTTCCGCGAGCTCGATTCGGCGATGCTGCCGCGCGTGCTCAGTCAGGTCGACCTGGCCCTGATCAACACCAACTACGCGCTCGACGCCGGCCTGGACCCGACCAAGGACGCGCTGGCGATCGAAGGCTCCGATTCGCCGTACGTGAACTTCCTGGTCGGTCGTCCCGACAACCTCAAGGACCCGCGCGTGCTCAAGCTGGCGGCCGCGCTGACCAGCCCGCAGGTCAAGGACTTCATCACCAGGAAGTACCGCGGCGCGGTGTTGCCGGCGTTCTGAGATGCGGTGTCGCTCGCGATGCCGATGGCGGTGGCGTTGCGGATTGCAGCGCCAATGACGGTGCATCGAATGCGCCGATGAATATGTCGACAGTGGCGTGAAGCTTCGAGGTCTTTTGTGGGGGGCTTGAGCCCCGACGCTTTGCGATCAGACCAGGTTGTTTTGCGTTGGCCTGTAACCGACTGCATCGCGATCCCGGACAAAAGCGTCTGGGCTCAAGCCCCCACCTAAGCACGGCAAGCGCCCAGCACCCCGCAACGCGAGGTGCTGCAACGCGCGCGCGGCTCAGCGCAGCTCGTTGATGCGGATCAAGTTGCCGGCCGGATCGCGTACCGCGCAATCGCGCACGCCATACGGCTGCTCGATCGGCTCCTGCACGATCTCGGCGCCGCCCGCCTGCAGGCGCGCGAACACGCCGTCGAGATCGGGCGTGGCGAGCGTGATGATCGCGTAGGTGCCCTTGGCCATCATCTCGGCGATCGTGCGGCGTTCCTCGTCGGTGATGCCGGGGCTGGCCGCCGGCGGATGCAGCACGATCGAGGTGGCCGGCTGGTTGACCGGACCGACGGTAATCCAGCGCATGCCGCCGAAGGCGACGTCCTTGCGGACCTCGAAACCGAGGGTGTCGCGGTAGAACGCCAGCGCGGCGTCGGCGTCGTTGTGCGGGAGAAAGCTCGCGTGGATGCTGATGTTCATGGCAGATGTCCTGGGTGGGGTGGGGCGAGACGTCATGCTAGGTCGAGCCGCCGCCGGGCGCTTCTCGATTCCTGATCGGTCGCGCCACCTGCTTCGCCACGCACGGCGGCAGCCCCTCGCTCGCGCGCGCCGCCTGTTGCTTGTAGACGCTGGGCGGCACCCCGACCAGTTCGGTGAAACGGGTGCTGAAAGTGCCCAGCGATGAGCAGCCGACCTCGAAGCAGACCTCGGTGACGCTCAGGTCGCCGCGATCGAGCAGCGCCATCGCGCGTTCGATGCGCCGGGTCATCAGATAGGAATAGGGCGATTCGCCATAGGCGAGGCGGAACTGGCGGCTCAGATGCCCGGCCGACATGCCCACGCCGCTGGCGAGCGCCTCGACGTCGAGCGGCTGCGCGTAGTCGCGGTCGATCCGGTCGCGCACGCGACGCAGTCGCGCGAGATCGCGCAGGTGGACGGCTTCGGTGGGCGGGCGGGTCATCGGCGGGATCGTGCCATGTCGCGTCGAAGGTGCCTAGCGCGGTTGCGCCGCGCATTCGCGCTTCGGTCCGCTTCGCCTTCACAAGCGAATCGGTTCGCGCGTTATCCCCGACGAGCCGTTGCGCGATCGCGGATTCGGGTCCGTCGTCGATGTGTCGTTGCGCGCGGCGTCCTGGTTCGCCGATTCCACGACCCGACCCACCCTCGACCTACGACCCGGCAGGTAACCCGCATGAGCAGAATCATCTACACCGGCGCGCCCGGCAATCCGCACTGGAGCACCAACCAGCCGATGTTCACCACCACGCAATACCAGGCCGGCGCGCTCGCGGTCCGGCAGATCGCCAACTTCGCCGGAACCTGCGCGTCGGCGATACTCGGGCCGGACCTGATCATGCCCGGGCAGCAGGGCAGCAACGTCCCGACCGCCACGGGTGCGCCATGGGATCGCTTGCTCAATGGCGGACCGCCGGTGACGTTCATACAGGACGGCACCTACGCATGGATTCGCGGCCATCTCGTCAACGGGCGCTGGGGCGGCCCGGGCGGCTCGTGGAACAACCTGGTGCCGCTCACCGGCGTGGCCAACTCCAACCATGCGACGGTCGAAAGCTATATCGACGCTTATCTCGCAGCGAGTTACCAATACGAGACGGGAGGTCAGCGCGATGCGTGGTACGGCGTCTATTACTGCGTGCAGGCCTCGGCGAGTCCGTTCTCGCATCCGGCGACGACCAACAACCAGAACCTGTATTCCTACGCGCCGGAATTCATCCGCATCCTGTGGCGCGCGGTGCGGATCGCCAAGCCGGTGAATGTGTCGCCTCAGGTCGCCGCGGCGAACATCGGCAATTACCCGCGCACGGCGGTCGGGGCGTTCCCGCAGGGTTTCGTGCGGCCCGCGCTGCCGCAAGCCATGAACGGCCGCCAGGCGCTGCCGGCCGGCAACGTTGCCGGCGGCCCGGTGCTCGGTGCGTTGCCGATCAATTTCCCGGGCGCACAAGGCAACGGTTTCGATGGCGGGATCGAGATCCACCAGAGCTGAGCCGCGGCGCGGGCGGCGTGGGGGTGAGTGCGGCGGCCATCCGCGCCGCCGGCATGGGCATTCGGGCGAAGCGACACCGCGAGGTCGCCGGCCCGAATGCCCGATCGCTTGCCGGGTTGGCGCAAATGCCCATACTTCAGCGATGAACCGTCATTTTCTCGACAGCGCCATCCTCGACGAAGGATCGATCCAACTGGACCGAAACGACGTATTCGTGATGTGGAAGATCGAGCCGGTCGAACACGGTTTGCAGGCCCGTCGCATCCTGTTCGATTTCAGCATGAGCTTGGGCCGCACCGTCAACAATACGATTCACCATCGCATCGTCACAAAGGCGAACTTCGATGGATTGATCGCCAATGTGATCCTGCGTTCGGGCAGGTGCCGCGAAGTGGAGCAGGCGGAGTTCGACCGGATCCATGCCTGCCTCGACGACAAGTCGCTGCAACTGGAAAAGATCAAGCGGCGCAAGCGCATCGTCGAAGTCGAACACGGCATGGACCAGGCGCCGTTGCCCTAGCGGTTGTGGCGGATTGCGGCGAAGCGCTTATGCGTTGTCTTGCTGAGGACGCCGTGGACGCGCAGGCAAGAGCGCTTGATTTTTCAGCTTCAGCGCCCAGCTCGCTCCGAGCCAGCCTTGCAGCGGCAGGCTCAGCAGCAGGCCGGCGCAGAACCATGGCGGAAAGTCGCCGCCCAGTTGCAGCACCGCGTAGACGGCGGCGATCAGCAAGGCGGCGAAACCGACCAGCGCATGGCGACGCGGCGCCGCCGGCGCGCACCAGCTCGCAGTCGCGATCGCGGCGATCCCGCCGGCGATCGCCCAGGCCAGGTCCCAAACCAGGCGGACGGCGCCGCCCGGCGAAAATCCCAGCCATGGCGCCAGCGTGCCGCCGACGAGGTTGATCGCCACTAGCGCGAACACGGCCGCGCTCATGGCCAGCAACGAGCCCAGGATCAGCCAGACGAAGCGTTTGAACGACATGCCACCTCGATGAGAGTTCGATCGCCGCGAGAAAAACTGCATGCGGCCTCGCGCGGCCTCGCGCGGCGGCGAGCGGCCGCCGCGCGGTGAACTCTATCGCAACGCAAGGCCGGTTGAACTGGTCTTTCCGCTGCCTGATTCAAAGCATCCGACGCGCGAGCGCGGCGATCGGATCTTCACCTTCGCCGGTCGCTGCCGCTAGGGCGCATGCACGTCCACCGACCAATAGGTCACCGCTTCGAAATCGTTGACGTACACGCCGGTCGATTTGGGCCGCAGCACCACGCCGCGGGTGTCGCGGATCTGCAGCGACAACTGCCGGACCTGTTCGGAGCCGTCGGGCAGGGTGGTGACGTCGACCTGGCGTATGCAGGTGAGCTGGCACGGCCAGCCGTTCGAGTTCACCGCCGAGATGGTCCAGCCTGAGTTCCTGATGGCCATGGGCCTCCGGGATGCAGCTGTGCAGTTGTTGGAAGGCTAGGCGCGAACTTCGCCCAGCCGCAGGACCGCCGAGAAGCCGACATACGACCAGAACACGACGACCACGCCGAGCCAGGCGAAACCCCAGGCGAAGCAATCGCCGGCGAACGCGAGGAAAGGAAACGAATTGCCGGTTTGACGGCCGGGCAGCATCGGCCCGCCTTCCAGCGACCAGAACGAAAGACAGGTCGAAACTCCCAGCCACATCGGAAACAGCCATCCCGCCGAGAGCAACGCGACCACGGCGCTGACGATCGTGTTTCGCGTGTTCATGGTGAAGCTCCTTGTGACGATGCACGTTGCCCGGCAGGTGCGCGATGCGGCGCGTTCCGATTCCTTCGGCGGCGCCCGGTCGCCGAAGGAATCGGCGGCGACCGTTCGCTTGTACAGAGCGTAAACCTCAAGTCGGCGGGTTGGAAGGTCGTCAACGATCCACCGCTGTGACCGTCGTCGCTGTCGCAATCGGCGACGGCGCGGCGATGTCGTCGTCGGAGCTTGCCTGCTTCGCGCCTGAGCCTTCGATGAGGTGCGCGGCGGGCGCGTTCGCGACCGTCCGCGAACCGAGCACCGTGCAATGGATGGCGGCCGCGGTGGCTAGCATGGCGATGCCTCCTGCACGGGGCGGAAACGCGATGGCGGTATCGGCGATCGCGCCTTCAATGCGCGATGGACTTCGAGAACAGATTCATGACCACCACTCCGGACACGATCAAGGCCATGCCGATGCCGGCGGCGGCGTCGAGTTTCTGGCCGTAGTGGAACCAGGCGAAAACGCTTACGAGCACCACGCCCAGGCCGGCCCAGACCGCGTACGCCACGCCGACCGGAATCGATCGCAACGCGAGCGAGAGAAAGTAGAAGGCCACGATATAGCCGGCCGCCACGATCAGCGACGG
This sequence comes from Lysobacter capsici, assembly GCF_018732085.1. Taxonomy (NCBI): domain Bacteria; kingdom Pseudomonadati; phylum Pseudomonadota; class Gammaproteobacteria; order Lysobacterales; family Lysobacteraceae; genus Lysobacter; species Lysobacter capsici. Next base: position 2,432,279 of record NZ_CP076103.1, read on the forward strand.
CACCGGCCTGGTGAATCCGTCGCTCGCCTTGAGCGCGGACGTTGCCACTACTTCTGCGATAATTGCAATACCCAGGAAAATCAACGATTTCATGATGTTTCGCTCCGTACGGGGAGCCGGATTGTGTGGGTCGAAAACCGATAAGAACAGTCTTGTTGCGCCGCTGTTTTTCTGAGCACTCGGCGCTGTTGCCGATGGTTTTCGTCGATGCCAGGGCGATGGGCGATTCGATGGAAGGCCGAGCGGGAAAGGCGGTGTTCGGCCCGTCATGCATTGCGTATGCACGCCGAAATGTCGGTGCGCAGAAAACGGTCTTGCGTTTACACGACGTGCGAAAACGCTTTGGGCTTTGTGCAGCGCGTGGCTTGGGATGCGTGTCTTGCGGTGCGTGGATCGCGGCGATGGGTTTATTCCATCTCGATGACGGCCGCTGTCGAATCAACGTTCGTCGCGGCGTCGGTGATCGGCTTCGAACGAGAGCGCCCGCTCGTCGTTCGCAAGCTCGATTACGGCCGAATCGGGTACGACCCGATGGTGGGAGCGCTGTGCGCTCGACCAGTAATGTACGAACGGCGTCATCGCCGCGGCATCGATCGGCCGATGCCGCGACCGGGGACCCGGCGAGACAGCCGTCGATCCATCCGCTGCGCGGACCGACGCCGCGGCGGGCTCGTCCGCCATGAAAAAACGATCGTGGAGGGCCTGGCTCTTCACCACGATGCCGGCCATGGCCAGCGCGGACAGGACGAAGGTGATGGCTATCGCCCAGGTAATGACGCGATCGTCGCGGGTCATGGTCGTCCCTTCGTCGCGCAGTCGTCCCTGCGGCTTCAGCCTACTCGGGAGTAACCAAACTGAAACACGACCTAGCCGACAAAAAACACGACGGGCGCTCGCCGGTCGTCGCGCGCAAATCCACGTGGTCTGGGTGAGAGCAGCCTCGACCGCGACGCTTTGCGGTTGGCTCGAATCGAATCTGCATCTGTGCCGATCGCAACGGCCGCTCGGGCGCCGGCACGGCGGTGAGTTTGAGTGAGTCGATGGGTTCGGCCATGGCGCGAGGCAGGTCCGAGGCAGCGGCGACTTCGCACGCTCCGACCGCGCGACGGCTCCCGCGCGGCGTCAACGCCGATATCATGCCGCGCATGCAGCCCATCCTCGCCGCCCTGACCGATGCCCTGATCTTCATTCTCCTGTCGTGGGGCCTCTGGCGCGCGCTCGGGCGCTCGATCCCGTTGGCGGTGGTGCCGATCGTGATCGGCCTGGTGCTGGCCGCGACCGGCTGGCTGCCCGCGGGCCTGGGCGTGCCGTCGAAGATCGGTGATCAGGTCGGCTGGGTCGGCGTGCTGCTGCTCGCCTTCACCGCCGGACTGGAGACGCGCCACAGCCCGGCCGCGCCCGAATCCGAATCCGAATCCGGGAGCGAACCGCCACACCCGCGCGGCGCGCTGTCGCTGTCGCGTTTCACCCTCAGCGCCGCGCTCGCGCTGGTGCTGCCGTTCCTGGTCGGCACGCTCGCCGCGTACTGGCATTTCATCGGCCTGCCGGGCTGGGCCGCGCCGCGCGCGCCGGGCTGGCTCGGCGCGGTCGCGATCGGCCTGTGCGTGGCGGTCAGCGCCTTGCCGGTGTTGATCGGGATCGTGCGCGAACTCGGCTCGCTGCATCGGTCGTTGACCCAGACCGCGGTCGCCATCGCCGTGGTCGACGACGCGGTGTTGTGGATCGGTCTGGCGGCCTTGTTGTTGCTCGCCGACGGCGGCGCCGGCTTGGCGGGCTGGTCGGGCCTGGACGGCGTGGCCATCGCGTTGCCGTTGTTGCTCGCCGCATTCGGCGTGGTGGCCGAGCGTCGCGGCGCAACGCCGCCGATCGCGCTGGTGTGGCTGGCCTTGCCGGTCGCGCTGGCCGCCTGCGCCTGGGCGAGTTCGCAATTGGGGCTGCACGCCTTGCTCGGTGCGTATTTCGCCGGCGCGATCATTCCGCCCAGCTGGACGCGGCGGTTGCCGTTGCACGGCATGGGCCAGTTCGCGCTGATCGGCCTGGCGCCGCTGTTCTTCGGCCACAGCGGTTTGCGCATCGACGGTGATGCGCTCGGTTGGGCCTCGCTGCAGGCGGCGTTCGCGTTGTTGGCCTTGTCGGTATTGGCCAAGCTGGCCGCGCTGGTGCTGTGTCCGCCGTCGCCGCGGTTCAGCCGCAGGCAGGCGCTGGCGATCGGCGCGCTGCTGCAATGCAAGGGGCTGATGGAAATCGTCGCGGCCACCATTCTTCGCGACAAGGGCCTGTTGTCGGAGTACGCGTTCGCCGCGCTGGTCACCCTGGCGGTGCTTTCGACCGTGCTGACTGGACCGTTGTTCCGCGCGATCCTGCGGGGCCGCGCGGCGCAGCGGCGAGCGGGCTACGAATACAGCTGACGCCGAGCGCCGCCACGTGTCGCGGCGATGGCGCCGGGCTTGAGGTCGCGCGCGGGCTCACGGCGTCGCCACGTCCGCCAGGCGATGCTCGCGTGAGCCAGCCAAGGAGCCTGCCATGCCCGACACCCTTTACGACGCGCTACGTGAAAGCCACGAGGTGCAGCGCTCGCTGTGCAGGAAACTGCTGCGTTCCAAGCCAGGCGAGGGACGGCAGGAATTGTTCACCGCGCTGCGCATCGAACTGGCCGCGCACGAGGCGGCCGAAGAACGCTATCTGTACGTGCCGATGCTGATGAACGATGCCGGCCTGGATTCGTCGCGGCATGCGCTGCACGAGCATCACGAACTGGACGAACTGGTCGAGGACCTGCGCGAGCGCGCGCCGGGCGATCGCGGCTGGATGAACACCATGCGCAAGCTGTCGAAGAAGGTCCACCATCACCTCAAGGAAGAGGAAACCAAGTTCTTCCAGGTCTCGGGCAGGCTGATCGGCGCGGGCGACAAGCTCAAGCTGGGCAAGCAATACCGGCGCGATTATCAGCGCATGGTCAACAAGCTGCAGGCGCAGTAGGCGCTCATGCGCGACACCCGCCGTGTCGGCGGGTGTCGTTGCTGCGGGGTAAGCGTGCGAACTCAGCGAAGGTCGACGTTCGCGACCTTGTCTTCGTAGCTTTTCTTCGGGTCGATGCCGAGCAGCATCTTGACCCCGGCCAGCAGATTGTTCTCGTTGAGCCAGATCTCCGCGTGCTCGGCGTCCAGGCGCAACAGCGCGAGTTTCGGATCGGTCTTGCCGCCTTCGTACCAGGCCGCGATGAACGGGTTCCACAGGCGCTCGATCACCGCGCGGTCGGTGTCGACGGTCAGGCGTCCGGACAGGCTGGCGAACAGGTCGTGGTTCTTGGATGCGAACGCGGCGATCGCGCGACTGCCGGGCTGCACCGCCTGCACCAGGGCGTTGTCGGTGGAGGTAAAGAACCAGACGATGCGGCTGCCGTCCTCGACGTTGGCCGTCATCGGCCGGGTGTGGCCTTCGTCGACGCCGTGCAGGCCGAGCATCAAGGTCCGGTCGGACTGCAGCGACTTCCACAGCTTGGTTTCGAGCTCTTGCGGTGTATGCATTACGTTCTCCGGAAAGCGGGTGCGCGCACGGGGTGCGAGCCGTCGGGCGGCGTGCGTTCGCGTATCAGCGCACGCGCCCGTGGCGGAACAGGTTGACGACGCCGAGCAGCACGATGGCGCCGAGCAGCGACACGATCAGGCCGCCGAGGCTGAAATTGCCGTCGTTGATGTCCGAACCGCCCATGCCCAGGATCGAACCGAGCCAGCCGCCGATGAAGGCGCCGACGATGCCGACGACGATATTGAGGAAGATGCCTTGCTGTCCGTCGGTGCGCATCAGCAAGCTGGCGATCCAGCCGATGATGCCGCCGACGACCAGCCAGATGATGATGCCCATCATGAGCGGGTCTCCGCGATGCGCCGCGTCGTTGCGGCAGGCCGACGTTGCGGTGCGCGGCGTGACGGCGACGTCTGATCCGCGGGGACGAGCGTCATCGCGCGAGCCGCCGTTCGGCTTTGTGTGGGCTTCGTAACAAGCGTGTTGTCGCGGCGTGTAGAAGGAGGCTGCGCGCAGTCGCGGTGCGACTTTCGCAGCGACGCGAGCGCGGCGCGTAGCGCGCGTCAGGCTTGCGCTTGCGCGCGATCGTCCCGGTCATGGCCGGCGCGAGGCGGGAACGCCGTCGCATCGGCAAGGGCCCCGAGGCGTTTCCAAAACAGCACCGTGCCGGTCAGCCCGCCATGCGGCTTGAGCGCGTAGTCGGGGATTTCGCCGGCGCGGGTGTAGCCGAGTTTTTCGTAGAAGCCGGCCGCGCCTTGCTCGGATGCGGTGTCGAGCACGAGCAGGCTGCGCCGATGCCGCGCGGCCAGGCGCTCGGCCTCGCCGACCAGTGCGGCGGCGATGCCGCGACCACGATGACTCGGGTGGGTCATCATCTTGGCCAGCTCGGCGCGATGCGGCTGATTGGGCGGGCAATCGAGCAACAGGCTCACGGTGCCGACCAGGGTGTCGCTCTCGAACGCGGCCAGCACGATGCGCGCGCCGCGGTCGGCCGCGGCCAGGGCGTCGCGCCAGAACCGCTGCGCGCTGTCGTAGGCGAGCGGATGCATGAAGCCGACCGAGCCGCCGTCGGCGACGACCTCGATCAGCAGGCGGGCGAGGTCGTCGCTGCGCTGCGGCGACGACGACAACGGGGCGATGAGGATGGACGACATGGCTCAGCTGCGCGCCAGCACGACGAGGTAGGTGCAGGCGACCTTGCCCGTATTGGCGAGGACCACGTCGCACGGCGGCCCGAAGCCGAGGCAATCGCCCGCGGCCAGGACATGGCGCTCGCCGCCTTCGTCGATCGCCAGTTCACCCGACACCACGCGGATCGCCTGGCGGATGCGCGCGTACGACGCGGCGGGCAGGGCGACGCGCTGCCCGGGCGGCATCTCGACTTCGACGATCTCGACCGGGTGATCGGCGCGCAGGAACACCTGCCGGCGCAGATAACCGCTGTCGGGATCGCGCCACAGCGGTTGCTCGGCGGCGCGCGATACGCGGCTGGCGTCGGCGGCTTCGGCGCGCAGCAGCAGGCCGGCGAGGGTCAGGTCGAAGGCCGCGGCCAGGCGCACCAGCAGCGCCGCGGTCGGGCTGGTTTCGCCGCGTTCGATCTTGCTGATCGCGGCCTTGGACACGCCGGAGCGATCGGCGAGTTGGGCCAGCGACCAGCCGCGCGATTCGCGCTCGTGGCGGATGCGGCGGGCGAGGCGGTGGCTGGTTTCGTCTGGTAATGTACTCATTTCGTCTTTTATACGAGACGATTGGGCGGGTAGTCAATGGGAGCGCCATGCCTGGCTCCAGGTGATCTGGCGGTGCGTCAAGACGCTTTCGGGGCGGGGCGACCGTGGCAGTCGTGGCGTCGTTGCAGGCGAGGCATCGACGGCTCCCGGGCTCCCGGCATGACGCCATTGGCGAAGCAGGCCATCGCGTCAACCGTCGCCCACTTTGTAAAAGGGGCGAGCGCCCGGCGCCGGTACGAAGTCGGATCGAACCCTCAGCGCGGGGGATTCGCTTTTCACCCGCGCCCAAGCAACCAAGAAAAAGCACAAGCGAACCCCTTGCTGGCCCCGTTTACGAAATGGAAACTCAATCGACACGCATCGAGCACTCATCAAAGCAGCACAGCCCATCGCCGGATGACCACGCTGCGCGCAGCGCGTTCGCATGCGCAGTCGCTCGCATCACCCGCGTCAGCGCGCCATCGCGCCAGCAGGGATGACGCCACGCCCGCACGCTTGTTAATCTGCGCGCCATCCACGCACGCTATCGCCGAGGTCCGCCGACCTCGGCGCGTCACTCTTTGCGGAGCCTTCGAATGACCGTCCTCGTTACCGGCAGCGCCGGCCACCTCGGCGAAGGGCTGATGCGCCGCCTGCGCGCGCAGTCGCGCGCGGCGCGCGGCGTCGACATCAAGCCGTCCGCATTCACCGACCGGGTCGGTTCGATCGCCGATCGCGGCTTCGTCGAGGAGGCGATGCACGGCGTGCGCTGCGTGATCCATTCGGCGACCCTGCACAAGCCGCATGTGGCGACCCACAGCTACCAGGACTTCGTCGACACCAACGTCTCGGGCACCTTGAACCTGCTTGAGGCGGCATTGAAGGCCGGGGTCGAATCGTTCGTGTTCACCAGCACCACCAGCGCGTTCGGCGCGGCGTTGAAGCCGCCGCCGGACGGGCCGGCGACCTGGATCACCGAGCAGGTCGCGCCCATCCCCAAGAACATCTACGGCGCCACCAAGATCGCCGCCGAAGGTTTGTGCGAGCTGTTCCATCGCAAGCACGGGCTGCCGCTGCTGGTGCTGCGTACCTCGCGCTTCTTTCCCGAGGACGACGACGATGCCGCGGTGCGCAGCGTGTATGCGCCGGCCAACGTCCAGGCCAACGAGCTGCTGTACCGTCGCGCCGACCTCGACGATGTGGTCCAGGCGCATCTGTGCGCGATCGAACGCGCGCCCGCGCTGGGCTTCGGCCGCTACATCGTCTCGGCGACCACGCCGTTCGCGCAGGCCGATCTGCAGGCGCTGCACGACGATGCCGCCGGCGTGGTCGAGCGCTTGTTCCCGCAGTGCCGCGATCTGTACGCGGCCAAGGGCTGGCGCCTGTTTCCACGATTGGACCGGGTCTACGTCAACGAGGCGGCCCGGCGCGATCTGCGCTGGGAGCCGCGCTACGGTTTTAGCTACGTGCTCGACTGCCTGAGCGCGGGCCTGGATTTCCGCAGCCCGCTCGCGCACGAGGTCGGCATCAAGGGCTATCACGCCACCGCGTTCGAAGGCATTCCGTATCCGGTGGAGTAGGCGTTCGCGCCGGCGCCGCGTTACGTTCGCCGCCGCGGCCTTGCGCTAAGGTATCGGCCCCGTTTTCACCCGCAGGTAATGCCATGCACCCGATCGATCCCGGCGCCGAATCGATGACCCAGCAGCAGGTGATCGACGGCATCGTCGCGGCCTTCGATGCGGTCGAAGCGGTCCAGGCGGTCGAGGGCGAGGGCGGCGACTGGTTCTTTTTCTTCGGCGCGGAACGCCATTTTCCGTTCGCCACCGTGGTCACCCGCGACAACGACTTCGATCACCTGTCCCGGCTCGACCGCGACGGCGTGTTCCGCCTGAACCTCGGCCTGAGCAAGCCCGGCTTCGCGGCCGTGTTTGAGACCGCGCAGGACGAGGCCTGGGACTACACCGCGCTCGACCGGTTGATGCCGCATCCGATGTATGCGCGCATGCATTGGGTCAGCGTGCTCAACCCGAGCCGGCTCACCTTCGAACGCCTGCAGCCGCTGCTGGCCGAAGCCTTTGAGCTGGCGCAGCGGCAGGCGGCGCGGCGGCCGGCGTCGGATCGGCACTGACGGCGCTCGCGTCGCGACGTGCAGGTCACGGGCGATCGTCGGTTTGCCGGCTAGAATGCGCCCATCCCCACGGCGACCGCGGCCGCAACGGCGCGGTAGACGAGCTAGCAGAGGCGTAGCGTTGACGATCAGGACCGACACGAGCATGCATGGCGGCGTCTGCGCCGCGCCCGTCCGCGCGGCGGGCGGCGCATGAACTGGATCGCGCTGATCTGCCTGGGCGCCAGCGACGGCGCGCGGGTCGAGAATCTGCTGGAATCGGCGACGCGCTTGCTCGCGTTGCCGCAGGCGCGCGCGCTGCGTGCTTGCTCGGAACTGTTCGGCGATCGCCATCGTCCGCATCGCGGCGGCGCGACGGTCAATCTGATGCTGGCGCTGGAGGTCGAGGCGGGGCTGACGATCGAGGCCCTGGAACACGAGTTCAAACGCATCGAAGCCGCATTCGGCCGACAACGCGATCCGCGCCGGGCGATGCCGGTGCCGCTGGACATCGATCTGCTCGGTCGCATCGGCGACGGCGTGCAATGGCAGCCGCGCTACGATCCGGGCCGGGCGTACCTCTACCACGGCCTGCACCAGCTGCCGCTGCCGGTCTTGCAGCGCGAACTCGATCGTGTCGTCGCGCAGCGCGGATTCGCGGCGGAACAAAACGCGAGCGGGTTCTACGGACTGGCGAGCGCGGCGTTCGTCGAACGCTATCTGGCCGCATCGGCGACGCGGCCGTCCATGCAAACGGAGATGCAGCGATGACCCAACGCACGACCCTGGTGACCGGCGCCTCGCGCCGCATCGGACGCGCGATCGCCGAAGCCTGCCTGGCCCGCGGCGAAACCGTGGTGGCCCATCGGCGCAGCGCGACCAGCGAATGCGCGCCGTATTCGGCGCCGGTGATCGACTGGTGCTGGGACATGACTCAGGCGCTGCCGGCCTTGCCGTCGGCGCCGGTCACCGACGTGGTGCTCAACGCCTCGCTGTTCGAACGCGGTTATGCCTGGGGTGCGCTCGGCGCGGCCGAGGTCGGTGACGAGCGCGAGCGCCTGGAGCGCCATCTGCGGGTCAATCTGCTCGCGCCCTGGGAACTGGTGGTGCGCCTGCATGCGCAGTCGCCGCTGCGCTCGGTGGTGATGCTGCTCGATACGTATCTCGACCGCTCCTTCGCCGGGCATGCGGCCTACCAGGTCAGCCGCGCCGCCGGCGCCGGCATGGTCCGCGCGCTCGCCGCCGAACTGGCGCCGGCCTGCGTCAACGCGGTCGCGCCCGGCACGGTGCTGCCGTCGGTGCGCGATCCCGCCGAGCGCGCCGAGCAGGAGGAAGCGATCGCCGCGCGCACCGTGCTCGGCCGCATGGGCTCGGTCGACGACGTGGTGCAGGCGGTGCTGTACCTGCGCGACGCGACGTATATCACCGGCGAGATCCTGCGGGTCGACGGCGGGCGCTTCAAACTCTGAGCGGCGCGCATCGCATTCAACGACAAGGACGCACATGAAGATCGTCAAGGGCGACTTGCTGCAACTGGCGGCCGACGGGCATTTCGACGTGATCGTGCAGGGCTGCAACTGCCAGTGCCGGATGCGCCGCGGCATCGCCCTGAGCATCAGCGAACGCTTCCCGGCCGCGCGCGACGCCGACCTGCGCACCGAACCGGGTTCGCGCGCCAAGCTCGGCAGCTACAGCCAGGCGACAGTGCGCGAGAACGGCCACGAATTCGTGGTGGTCAACGCCTACACCCAGTTCGACTGGCAAGGCGAGGGCGTGCTCGCCGACTACGATGCGATCGAGCGGGCGATGCGCGCGATCGCGCGTGAGTTCCACGGACGTCGCATCGGCTATCCGCTGATCGGCGCCGGGCTGGCGCGCGGCGATTGGGCGCGGATATCGGCGATCATCGAAGCGGCGCTGGCCGGCGAGGATCACACCTTGGTCGAATTCACCGGTTGAATCATTTACAGGGCGCAGATGAAGATCATCCAGGGCGACTTGCTGCAATTGGCGGCCGACGGCCGTTTCGACGTGATCGTGCACGGCTGCAATTGCCAGTGCCAGATGGGCAAGGGCATTGCCTTGAGCATCAAGCGCCGGTTCCCCGCGGCGTATCGGGCCGACCTGCAGACTGAAAAAGCCTCGCGCGACAAGCTGGGCACTTACAGCCAGGCCGAGGTGAGCGAGAACGGGCACGCGTTCGTCGTCGTCAACGCCTACACCCAGTTTCACTGGCGTGGCCCCGGCGTGCGCGCCGAGTACGATGCGATCGAGCGGGCGATGGCATCGATCGCCAGGCAATTCCATGGCAAGCGAATCGGTTATCCCTTGATCGGCGCGGGCCTCGCCGGCGGCGACTGGAGCCGGATATCGGCGATCATCGACGCGGCGCTGGCCGGCGAGGATCACACCTTGGTCGAGTTCAACGGTTGATTCGGCAGCTCAGGCGTCGCGGCAGTCGACCGGCGAACCAACGAAACCCACGATCGAGATGCATCATGCCCGCGGTATTGCGCCGCGGGCGTCGGCTGTAGCGCGCGTGATCAGGGCTGCGCGGCCAGTTCGGCCATGTGGCGCTGGATGCGCATGTGCGCGGCTTCGGCGTTTTCGCGCGCGCGCCGCCAGGCCGAGCGGGCCGCGTGTTCGGCGTGTTCCCAGTCCAGCGCCGAGCCCAGGCGGATGCGCTGGTAGCGGTCGCGCAGGTCCAGGCGCGGGTCGTCGAAATCGCGGTCGGGGTGTTCGAGTTGCGCGGAGATGCCGACGTAGAACGCCGGTGCGTAATCGCTGAAACGCAGTCCGTCGCGGTAGAACTCGGCATCGCGGAAATGACTGGCCCAGTAGCTCAATCCGGGCGTGGTCGGGGCGGGGCGGCCTTGCAGGCTGGTCGTCATCACACAGGCTCCACTCGGGAACCCCCTGTGCCTGAATGGTGCCAAATTTTGGCGTTAGCGATTTGTGTAGGGAATGTTCAAGTCCCGCTATGCGCGCCGCGCCGGCGCATGCCGACTCGGGCGGTTGGCGGGGCGCTCCAAAAAACTGCGATGCAGGTCGTAGGCGCGCGGCTCGACAGGCTCCGGCCGGCCAGGCGGAGGCGGGGTATGCTGTGCGCGCCGCAGGCGCTGCGGCACTTGCATCGTTGATCCAGCCCGTGGGGAGTGCGCGTGACGGGAATCGCCGACAGCCCGCTCCAGCCCGATCATCTGGCCGGCGAGCATTTGCGCTTCGTGCGCCGCATCTACCAGATGCGCACCCTGGGGCTCGGGGTCGGATTCTTCGCCGTGGCCGGCGTGTTGCACGAGCAGGGCGCCTCGCCGTGGCTGTGGGCGGCGCTGGTGTTCAACGGCTTCGGGTGGCCGCCGCTGGCCTATCTGCTGGCCCGGCGCAGCCGCGATCCCGAATACGCCGAATACCGCAATCTGCTGATCGATTCGGCCGCCGGCGGGGTGTGGATCGCGGTGATGCAATTCAACGCGGTGCCCAGCGCGCTGCTCGCGGTGATGCTGTCGGCCGACAAGATCGGGGTCGGCGGTTGGCGTTTTTTCGCCCGCACCGCGATCGCCCAGGCCGTGACTTGCCTTGCGACCTGGGCGTTGCTGGGCTTCGGGTTCCGGCCGCACAGCTCGATGCCGGTGATCCTCGCCAGCCTGCCTTTCATGTTCGTCTACCCGATGGCGATCAGCAGCGCCGCCTACGGCCTGGCGCGCAAGGTGGTGCGCCAGAACAAGCAACTCGCCCACATCAGCCGCACCGACCCGCTGACCGGCCTGCACAATCGCCTGCACTGGGACGATTCGGCGACCGCGACCATGACCTATTGCGCGCGTTCGTCCAAGGACGCGGCGCTGATCGTGATCGACGTGGACCGGTTCAAGGAGATCAACGATTTCCACGGCCATCTGGTCGGCGATGCGGTGCTGCGCCGGGTCGCCGGTACCCTGCGCACCGCGACCCGGATGACCGATACCGCCAGCCGCCTGGGCGGCGACGAATTCGTGCTGATCCTGATGGACATCGACCTCGACGGCGCGCTGGCGATCGCCGAGCGCATCCGCTGCGCGGTCGAGGACGCACGGTTCGAGGAAGCGCCGGCGCTGCGCTGCACGGTCAGTATCGGCGTGGCGAGCATGGGGCCGAAGACCATCAGCGCGGCGATGTGGATGCGTCATGCCGACGCCGCGCTGTATCGGGCCAAGCAACTCGGACGCAACACGGTGGCGGTGGCGGAGGATTGATGAGCGGGGAACCGGAGCGGCCGGTGATCTGGACGCAGTGGACGCCCGCGAAGCCGTGGGCCGAGTTCGACGCGCACCGGGTATTGTCCGATGCGATCTGGGACAGCGTGTCCGAGCCCGAATGGCATTACCTCAATCCGGCCGGCGGCCTGTCGATCTGGGAAGCGCGCGAGGACGGCAGCGCGATCGTGATCGAATACCGTGACGACCGCATCGTCGCCCTGCAGACCAGCGGCGGCATCGCGCAGCGGCATTTCCTGGCGCTGACCGCGCTTGCGGTTGATCGCCTCGGCGCACGCCGATCCGTCGGCGCCGGACGACGGGCCGGCCTGAGGCTGCGTTCGCCTCGATCGGCGCGAGCGTGAGCGAACTGCGCCGCCGGTATTTGCCAGTGCGCGACGCGGCTGCCTAGAATCCCCGCACCGGGGGTCCGGCCGCCCCGGCGCCCGATCCCGACATCAGGGCAGGGCATGACACAGCACGGCGGCACCACCTCGCAAGCGGGCATCGCGCAAGCGCGCATCGGCGTGATCGGCCTGGGCTATGTCGGCCTGCCGCTGGCGCTGGAGTTCGGCAAGCAGTACGACACGGTCGGCTACGACATCAATGCCGTGCGCGTGGCCCAGCTCAGCGTCGGCGAGGATCATCATCGCGAGAACGATCCCGAGGAGATCGCCGCCGCGACCCGGCTGCGTTTCAGCGCGAGCATCGACGACCTGGCCGATCGCGACGTGTACGTGATCACCGTGCCGACCCCGATCGACGAACACAAGCGACCGGACTTCACCCCGCTGATCGAAGCCAGCCGCGCGCTGGCCGCGCTGCTCGAACCCGGCGACACGGTGATCTACGAGTCCACCGTGTATCCCGGCGCGACCGAGGAAATCTGCATTCCCGAACTCGAGCGCGTCTCGGGCCTGCGTTGCAACGAGAATTTCTTCGTCGGCTACAGCCCCGAGCGGATCAATCCGGGCGATCGCAAGCGTCGTCTGGTCGATATTCCGAAGGTGACCTCCGGCTCCAATCCCGCGACCGCCGAGCGGGTCGACGCCCTGTACCGCAGCATCATTCCGGCCGGCACCCACAAGGCTTCCAGCCTGCGCGTGGCCGAGGCGGCCAAGGTCATCGAAAACACCCAGCGCGACGCCAATATCGCCTTGATCAACGAGTTCGCGCTGATCTTCCAAAGGCTCGGCATCGACACCACCGAAGTGCTGGAAGCGGCCGGCAGCAAATGGAATTTCCTGCCGTTCCGGCCTGGCCTGGTCGGCGGCCATTGCATCGGCGTGGACCCGTATTACCTGATCCAGAAAGCGCAGAGCGCCGGGTACTACCCCGACATCCTGCTCGCCTGCCGGCGCATCAACGATTCGATGGGCAGTCACGTCGCCGGTGAAGTGGTCAAGCGGATGATCCAGCGCGGCACCGCGGTGGCCGGCGCGCGGATCCTGATCCTGGGCATCACCTTCAAGGAAAACTGCGCCGACCTGCGCAACACCCGCGTGGTCGATCTGGCGCGCGAGTTCGGCGAGTACCGCGCGCAGGTCGACATCCACGACCCCTGGGCCAATCACGAAGAAGCGCGACGCGAATACGGCGTGAGCATGGTCGAACACCCGCAGGCCGGCGCCTACGACGCGATCGTGCTGGCGGTGGCGCACGAACAGTTCCGCGCGCTCGGCGCGGGCGGCGCGCGCGCCTACGGCAAACCGGGCGCGCTGTTGTACGACATCAAGAGTCTGTATCCGCGCGATGAGGTGGATGCGCGGCTTTAGCTGGCATCTTTGCAGAATGTCATTCCCGCGAAGGCGGGAACCCAGAGACTTCAGCGTCATCTTTCAAGCCGTCATTCCCGCGAAGGCGGGAATCCAGCCACTTCAAGCGTTCTCGCACGAAAGGCCCTGGATTCCCGCCTGCGCGGGAATGACGGTAGGAGAAGGCGCCGGTAGTTGTTGTTACGAACCACGTCGCTTGGTCGCAGCCGAATATCCAGAACCTTCAGCGCGATCTTTCGGATCGTCATTCCCGCGAAGGCGGGAATCCAGAGGCTTCAGCGCCATCTTTCAGATTGTCATTCCCACCAACGCGGGTTCTGCTTCACTTCGGCGCAGCCGAGTATCCAGCGACTTCAAGCGTTCTCGCACGAAAGGCACTGGATTCCCGCCTGCGCGGGAATGACGGTAGGAGAGGGCGCCGGTAGTTGTTGTCACGAACCACTTTGCTTCGTCGCAGCCGAATATCCAGAACCTTCAGCGCGATCTTTCGGATCGTCATTCCCGCGAAGGCGGGAATCCAGAGGCTTCAGCGCCATCTTTCAGATCGTCATTCCCGCGAACGCGGGCTCTGCTTCACTTCGGCGCAGCCGACTATCCAGCGACTTCAACCGTTCTCGCACGAAAGGCAATGGATATTCGCCTACGCCGGAGCAGGGCGGAGCCCGCCTTCGCGGGAATGACGGTAGGCGATGGCCTCATCGCTCGCCCTTACGGGACCAGCCACCCACCTCCGTACAGCCAATCCACCCGCGCAAGGGTATGCTCGGCCTCAGCTCGTGAACCCATCCGATCGCCATGCGCTATGCCGCTTACCTTGCCAGCCTGATCCTGACCCTGATTTCCATCGTGCTGGTGTTCACCCACCACGTCGATTGGTGGTGGGGCGTGGCCGTGTTCGGCGCCATCGCCGCCCTGGGCACGGTCGACCTGCTGCAGACCCGCAGCACCCTGCGCCGCAACTATCCGGTGCTCGCGCATTTCCGCTACGGCCTGGAATCGATCGGCCCGGAGATGCGCCAGTACTTCATCGAAGCCGATACCGCCGAGGTGCCGTTCTCGCGCCAGCAGCGCGCGCTGGTCTATCAGCGCTCCAAGTCGGTCAACGACGTGCGCCCGTTCGGCAGCCAGGCCGATGTCTACAGCCTGGACTACGAATGGATCAACCATTCGCTCGCGCCGACCGCGCACATCTCGCACGACTTCCGCGTGGTGATCGGCGAGAACAGCGCGCAGCCGTACTCGGCCAGCGTGTTCAACATCTCGGCGATGAGTTTCGGTTCGCTCTCGGCCAACGCGATCCGCGCCTTGAACAAGGGCGCCAAGCTCGGCAACTTCTATCACGATACCGGCGAAGGTTCGATTTCGCCGTACCACCGCGAAAACGGCGGCGATCTGGTCTGGGAAATCGGCTCGGGCTACTTCGGTTGCCGCGACGACAAGGGCATGTTCAGCGAGGAACGCTTCATCGCCAACGCGCGCGATGAGCAGGTCAAGATGATCGAGATCAAGCTGTCGCAAGGCGCCAAGCCCGGCCACGGCGGGGTGTTGCCCGCGGCCAAGGTCAGCGCCGAGATCTCGGTCACCCGCGGCGTGCCGATGGGCCAGGACTGCGTGTCGCCGGCCGCGCACACTGCGTTCAATTCGCCGCAAGGGTTGCTGCAGTTCGTCGCCAGGCTGCGCGCGTTGTCCGGCGGCAAGCCGACCGGGTTCAAGCTCGCGATCGGCCATCCCTGGGAGTGGTTCGGCATCGCCAAGGCGATGCAGGAAACCGGCGTGCTGCCGGATTTCATCGTCGTCGACGGCGCCGAAGGCGGCACCGGCGCGGCGCCGGCGGAGTTCATCGACCACGTCGGCGTGCCGATGCACGAGGCGCTGATGCTGGTCCACAACACCCTGGTCGGGCTGGAACTGCGCGACAGGATCCGCATCGGCGCGGCCGGCCGGGTGACCAGCGCCTTCGACATTGCCCGCACCCTGGCGATGGGCGCGGACTGGTGCAACGCCGGACGCGGCTACATGTTCGCGCTGGGCTGCATCCAGGCGCAGAGCTGCCACACCGACCGCTGCCCGACCGGCATCGCCACCCAGGACCCGAGCCGCTGGCGCAAGCTCGACGTGCCGGACAAGTCGACCCGCGTGTTCCATTTCCACGACAACACGCTCAAGGCCCTGCGCGATCTGCTGTGCGCCGCCGGCCTGAGCCATCCGGGCGAAATCGGCCCCGAGCACATCCTGCGCCGGGTGTCGCCGACCGAAGTGCGCTCGCTCG
Organism: Lysobacter capsici; assembly: GCF_018732085.1. Classification (NCBI taxonomy): domain Bacteria; kingdom Pseudomonadati; phylum Pseudomonadota; class Gammaproteobacteria; order Lysobacterales; family Lysobacteraceae; genus Lysobacter; species Lysobacter capsici. Next base: position 2,447,893 of record NZ_CP076103.1, read on the forward strand.
GCGCGCTGTACAACTTCCTCGCGCCCGGCGACCTGCTCGGCAAGGTGCCCGACCACGCGGTATTCAAATCGTTCTGGGCGAACGCGCGCAGCGATTCGTTCGCCGCGCCGGAGCGGTTGCTGGCGATGCGGGCGAGCAAGTCGTTTTGATCGCTGCCGATCGCGGTCTGGATCAGGCGTGAGTTGCGGCCTGGATTGAGGCTCGACTTCGCGCAAGCTTTCGCGAGGCCCCGAGGTCGTTTGTGGGAGGGGCTTGAGCCCCGACGCTTTTCGCTCCGATCGCGACAGTTGTTCAAGCAAGACGCTTCGTCGTCCGATAATCCAGGTGACTGGATCGAAAAGCGTCGGGGCTGAAGCTCCCTCCCACAAAAGATTTCGGGCTGGATCGCGATCTGGTGCTGTCGCTATCTTCGTGGCGATCCAACGTCGTTTGCTGCCTTCAGATCAGGAAGCGTGAGTTATTACGAGCTTTCGCGAGGCCCCGAGGTCGTTTGTGGGAGGGGCTTGAGCCCCGACGCTCTTCGCTCCGATCGCGACAACTGTTCAAGCAAGCCGCTTCGTCGTCCGATAATCCAGGTGACTTGATCGAAAAGCGTCGGGGCTGAAGCTCCCTCCCACAAAAGACCTCGGGCGGGACCGCGATCTGTTGCTATCACTGCGGCCCTTTGTCGCCGCTGTCGCGAGCGAACGCCATTTGCGGGCTTCAGAGCAACTCCAGCACCCGCTCCGGCGGCCGGCCGATTACCGCGCGTCCGCCGTGTACGAAGATCGGCCGCTCGATCAGGCGTGGATGCTCGGCCATCGCCGCGATCAGCGCTTCCTCATCGAGGGACGCATCATCCAGGCCCAGCTGGCGGTACTCATCCTCGCCGCTGCGCAGCAGGTCGCGCGCGGGCAGGCCCAGCAGCGCGAGCAGGGCGCGCAATTGGGCGGCGTCGGGCGGTGTGTCCAGGTAGGCGACGATCGTCGGCTGCACGCCGCGTTCGTGCAACAGCTCCAGCGCGCCGCGCGACTTGGAGCAGCGCGGGTTGTGGTACAGCCGGGTCGGGGCGAGGTGGGCGTCGTTCATCCAGCGATCTCCTGTGCGGTTTCGGTGGCGCAGGGCGCGGCCGATGAGGGTTCGCGGTCCTGGCCGAGTCGACTTGGGCGGGCCGGCGCATTCGGTCGGGGCCTGGCTCGCGTCGATCCGGTCGCGACGGCGCAACCGCCGGCAATGCGTCCGCGGCGTGCGCGTCGCCGGCCGCGCAACCGCCTCGGGCGGTGCCCGTCCAAAACGAAAAAAGCCGGCTTTCGCCGGCCTTTCCGTGAAACTGGTGGGCGGTGCAGGGTTCGAACCTGCGACCCTCGCCGTGTGAAGGCGATGCTCTACCGCTGAGCTAACCGCCCGATGTTGAATCGGGCCGCAGATTCTAATGGGCCTTTGCGGAACAGGCAAGCCTCGCCCGGGATTCGGGATTCGGGATTCGGGATTCGGGATTCGGGATTCGGGATTCGGGAATCGGGAATCGGGAATCGGGAATCGGGAATCGGCCCGGGCGTCGCCTACAGGTCCAGCACCCAGTCGTTGTGGCCGGCGAAATGGGTGGGGTGGGCCTCGCGGTATGCCTTGACCTCGTCCATCTGGTCCTTTTCGCGCTTGAAGTCGGCTTCGCGCTTGCTCTTGTCGAGGAACGGGGCATAGCTGTCGGCGCCGCGATCCTTTTCCCACTTCTCGCGGAAGTCGGCGAACTCCTCGCGATGGAAGTCGAAGATACTGCGGTCGCCCGGCGCCTGCCGGCCGCCCCAGTCGTCGTCGCGCAGCGAGGCGATCGCCTCGCTCTTGCTGCCGGCGTTGCGGAACTCGGCCAGGGTGGTCACCGCGTAGTCGTACTTGAGGTTCCAGTCCGGGCGCGCGATGCCGTCCTCGGCCAGGGTCTTGAACCACTCGTACTGGTCTTTGACGAAACTCTTGTCCTTCGCGCTCTGCACCCAGGTGCCGATCAGCAGGCTGACCACGCCCGCGGCCACGCCGACCGCCGACAGGCCGCGCGAGAGCGTCGACAGCACCCGCGAGGCGGTGCTGGCCTGGCCGCCCTGGGCGGCGCTGGCGAAGGTGCTGAGCGCGTTGGCGCCGGCCGAGGCAAGCTCGCTGGAGCCCGAGATCAGGCTCAGCACCGCTTCGGCGCGGTCGCCGGGGCTGCCGTCCTCGCCGAAGGCTTCCTTGACCGCCATGCCGCCGGTGACCACATCGAGCACGCCGCCGGCCACGCCGGTGAATTTGGACACCACATCGACCGCCGCGTTGGCCGAACGGCTCAGGCGCGAGGGATCGGCGCCCGCGTCGCCGCCGGAGATCAGGCCGCGGAAGCCGTCGGTGATCGTATCGGCATTGCTCAAGCCGGTCGGCGCCGGCACGTCGGTGGCGGCGACGCGTTCGCCGACCTTGCTGACGATGCTGTTCGGTTCGGCCGAGCCCACGCCCAGCGCGCTTTGGGTCTTGCCGTCGACGCCGAGCAGGTTCAGCGCCGAGGCGTCGATGCCGACCAGGTTCGGCAGCACCTTCGCCGCGTCGGGCAGCGAGCCGACGAATCCGATCAGGCCACCGGCCACGGCGAGATTTTCCTCGGCGGTGCCGAACTCGCCGGTGCTCAGCGAATGCACCGCGCCGGCCAGGCCGAACGCGCCGGACACGGCCGGCAGCAGCCCTTGCGAGTCGAGCTGGTCGAACAACTTGCGGATCGAATCCTTGTCGCCGCTGCTGAAATCGATCTTGGAAAACGCCTTGTCGATGTCCTCGGATTTATAACCGTTGGCGCGCAATTCGGCGGCGACGTTGGCGACATCCACGCGCGCATCGGCGCCGTCCTTGCCGAGCAGCACGTCGATCTGTTCGCCGATGTCGCCGGGCAGGCCGGTGACGGTGTCGAGCGTGCCCTTGACGGTTTCCAGCACGTCGGCCACGCCGCCGCCCTTGGCTTCGTCGCTGACCTTGGTCGGATCGGCGAAGGCGCTGTCGAAATCGCGGGCCAGCGCATTGGCGGTGAAGGTCTGGCCGGCGCTGCGGGCGCGGTCGGGGTCGAGCAGCGACAACTGGCTGATCGCGTCCTCGACGTCGGCGCGCGCGCGCGGCGCGTCCCAGGCCGGCAGCTTGGAAATCTGGTCGACGTAGTCGGCGCTCTCGACCACGCCGGCGAGCTTGTCGACCATCGCCTTGCGATCGGCCTCCGGCACGGCCTTGACCGCTTCGTCGAGCTTGGCGGCGAAGTCGGTCGCGATCGGTTCCTGGCGCATCAGGTACTCGATCTCGCGATTGATCGCGGCGCTGTCGAAGATGTCCTTCATGTCGGCCGGTTCGAGCTGGGTCAGGCTTTCGACCTCGGTCTTGGTGCCGGTCCAGGGCTTGAGCGCTTCGTAGGTCGGCTTGATGAACTTGCCGTTGCTGACCGCGTCGCGCGCTTCGAGCAAGCGCACCAGCTTGGCCTCGTTGCTGTCGGGCTCCAGGTCGGCGTCCTTGTACTGGTCGACCAGTTCCTTGTATGCGGCCTGGCCGATGGTGAGTTTTTCGTCGCCGCTTTCGATGTCGGTCTTGAGCGAGAACGCATCGGTCTCGCCCTTCGGCGGCAAGCCGGCCTTGTCGCGCGCGAGATCGACGGTGGGCGCGCCGATGTCGAGGTATTTCTGCTCGGCCGCGGCGAACACCGACGGATTGCCGATCTGCGCGGCCACGTGCTTGGCGCCGTCGTTGGTGGTGAAGCGGATGTAGCCGGGCTGGATCTCGCCGGGAATGTCGACCGAACGGATGTCCTCGTAGGTGATCTGCGCGTCGCGCGGGACCAATTCGTAACCGCCTTCGGTCACCCGTTCGTGGATTTCCTTGCCCTGGGTCACCGGATTCGGCGGGCCCTGGTAGGGCTCGTGGCCGGGACCGCTGGTCGGACCGTTGGACTTGGCGACCGGTGGGGCTTCGTCCTTGCGCTGCAATTCGGCCAAGGTCGCCAGCACGGCGCGGGAGGTGGCTTCGATCGCCATGGTGAGCGACTCCTGTGTGGGCACGGTCGATGTAACGACGGTGCCTGCGGCAGGGGCCGGGTGCATCTGGGGAAAACCCGAGAAACGCGCACAGGCGCGTGATGCGCATCACGACGGCGATGACAGCGCTGTCTTTCGCGTGGGCCGGGTGACTGCGTTGGCGCGATCGAGCCGGATTACCGGCGAACCGCGTCGAGCGCGGTTCGCCGGTTTTCAGTGCATGGCTCGTATACGAACGCGCATTTATTCGCGACCGCGTTCAGTGCAACGCGATTATTCCAGTTGTTCCTTCGCGTATGCCGCGTCGAGGGCTTCCATCGCATCGAGCGGCTTGAGCTTGGCGGCTTTTTCGTACGCGCCGGCCGCGGCGGCTTCCTGCTTGTCGCCGTGCAACAGCATCAGCACGTTGCCGTGTTCGATGTGGGCGATCGGCGAATCGGGCGTCAGCTTGACCGCGTTCTTGATGTGCTTTTCCGCTTCGGCGGCTTTTGCGCCGTAGGTCAGTCCGCCGATCATGCCGCCGATCTTGTTGATGATCTCGGCGTGGTACAGCGCCATCGCGGTATGCGCTTCGGCGTGCTTGGGTTCGAGTTCCAAGGTGGTGTCGAGCGCGCTGCGCACCTTGCCGGCGATGCCGGCCTTGAGCGCCTTGGCGATGCTGATGCCCTGGCTGTAGCGGCCCAGCGCGAACGCATGGCGATAGTGGCTGTTGGCTTCGTCGGGCAGCGCCGCGACCGCGGCTTCGGCGAGCTTGGCGGCTTGTTCGTAGCGCTTGAGTTGTTCGTCTTCGTCGTCGACCAGGTAGGTCGCGTGGATGCCCAGGGCCTTGACCGCGACCGAGGCGCCGGCCGGACCGAGCGCCTGGCCGGCGTCGAACGCGGCCTTGAAGTCGCCGCGGTGGAACGCGCGCCAGGCGTCCTGCAGCGCGGTGGCGAGCGCGTCGGCGTCCAGGCCCTTGGGCGCGGCCTTGCCGGCGGCCTTGATCAGCGCGGCGGCGCGCTTGGCGTCGGGATACGGCTCGGCGTCGCCCGCGTGCAGCTTGGGCCAGGCTTTCTTGAGGGCGTCGCCGGCGTAGGCGTAGCCCTTGGCATCGTGGGGAAAGGTGGCCCAAGCGGTTTTGGCGGCCATCTGCGGTCCTTGTCGACAGGTCGGGAAGGCAGCATCCCGCCGTGGCCGCGCGATGGCAAGGGGCAGCGCGAAGCTGTTGCCCGGCTGAAGCGCTTAGTGTGATTGCTCGATGGGGCGCGGCCACAGTGGCCTGGTGAAACCGCCCAGTCCCGGGCGGTCAGCGGAGCAAACGATGGCAGCTGTGAAACGCAAGAAGCAGGCGGCGGCGAGCGAAACCACGCTGCGTCATTTTTGGCTGGCCGGCCTGGGCCTGGCCGTGATCGCGCGCCGCGAGGCGATCGCCTCGGCCGGCCGCGCCGCCGGCAGCGTGCAGTCGCTGCAGCAGCGGGTACGCGATCTGGCCGTGGATGCGCGCAGCAATGTGCGCGGCGGCATCGAGACCGTGCGCGACCAGGTCGAGCCCAAGGTGGTGAAGTTCAGCGCCGACGTGGAAGCGCGCCTGGCGCCGGTGCTCGACAAGCTGGGCCTGAAGAAGGACGGCAAGGGTCGCGGCCAGCGCAAGTCGCGCAAGCCGGCGGCTAAGGCCAAGCCGCAATCGCGCCGCACGGTGCGCAAGCCGGTTGCGCGTCGGGCGCGCAAGGCCTGAGCGGTCCGGTCCTCGCGACCGCGGCAGCAGATCGAAACAAGGGGCGCCGATGGCGCCCCTTGTCGTTTACGCCTCTATGGCGATGAGCACCGCCGCCAGGCATTACTTGCCGGCAGCGATCTACACACTCACGGGATGTCGCAGCCGTTGGCGTACAGGCAGTCGTAGTACGCAAGCTCGCAATGGCTGCCGCCGCTGGCGCGGCACTGGTCGCGCACGTTGATGCAGTCGTTCGGTCGACATTGTGCGTAGACGACGCTGGAACAGGCCAGCAGGGCGAGCGCGGCGAGCAGGGCGGTGCGGGTACGGGCGATGTTCATGCGGAACTCCTTTTCGTCGGTGGTGAGCTCGGCCGATGCAGTCGGTGCGCCGCGCCGTGATGGCTACGGTGGCGATCGCTGCGCGGCCGGTCAGGTCGGGCCGTGGCTTACTTGCTGAAACCGCAGATGTCCTCGCAGCGCTTGCGGCGCACCTCGCAGATCGGCACATCGCCGAGCGTGCTGATGCAATAGTCGTAGACCCGCTTGCATTGATTGACGTCGCAGCCGGCGGCGTCGGCGATCGAGGCGTAGGACAGGCAGACGGCGAGAACGGCGAACAACGGCAGTTTGTCGGCGATGGCGCGCATGGGTCGCTTCCTTGTGTGGTTGGCGGCCCGCCGCGGCGCGACGGGCGCTTCCAGGCTAGCGCGGGCGGCGTCGATCGAAGCGGCCGCGGGTCGGAGCCGGGGCGGCCGTTCGTGACCCAGGTCGCGCAACCGCGCGACGCCACGGGCTGGGGCGACACCTTTCGAAGGGGGCTGGAACGGGCCTTGCATGCGCCCGCGGCAGGCGCGTCATGCGCGCGTGCGCAGCGGCGGCTTCAATCCAGATAAGCCCGGATCAGCGTGTTGAGATGCAGCCGCTCGGCGTCGCGCAGGAACGGCGCCAGCAGCATCATCACCTGGACGATGCCGTCGCGGATCGCGGCGTGCTCGTCCTTGTCGCCGCGCGCGGCGGCGTAGTTGAGCCAGAAGGTCGCGATCACCAGCACGTTGGTCGCGGTCGCGGCCAGTTCGTCCCCGGACGCACGCATGACTCCGGCCTGCGACAGCCCGCGCATGACCATGTGCGCCTGTTCGTCGGCGCGCTTGAGGATGCGCGCGAAGCGCAGGCGCAGGCGGCGGTTGCGGCTGAGGATCTCGACCAGATCGCGGTACAGGAAGCGGTAGTCCCAGATGCACTCGAACACCAGGTGCAGTTGCAGCCAGATGTCCTCGAGCCCCGGCAGGCGGCCCTGCGGCGCGGCGAGCGCGGTGTCCATGCGCTCTTCGTAGCGCGCGAACAACTGCTCGATGATGTCGTCCTTGTTGCGGAAGTGGTAGTACAGATTGCCCGGGCTGATCTCCAGCTCGTCGGCGATATGGTTGGTGGTTACATTGGGCTCGCCTTGCGCGTTGAACATGGTCAACGCGGCATCGAGGATGCGCTGGCGGGTCTGTTTCGCCATTGAGCGGGCCGGGGCCGGAGGCGGCGCGGCTTAGCCGCGCAGCTTCTTGACCATGTCGACGTACTTCTTCTTCGCCTCGTCCTGGCTGGTGCCCTTGAGCTTTTCCCAGGCCTCGTACTTGGCGGTGCCGACGAAATCGAAGAACCCCGGCTTGGGGCCGCTGACGTCGCCGTCGGCGCCCTGCTTGTACAGCGCGTACAGGCGCAGCAGGGTGTCGTTGTCCGGGCGCTCGGGCAGGGCCTGGACGTCTTTTGCGGCTTGTTCGAATGCGGATTGAATATCGGACACGGGCTTCTCCTGGCGCCGGGCTGAGGCGGCATCACAGCATGCGCCCTGACGAGCGGTCAATACGGAAAGGAATTGTTACTCGGCGTGGGCTCTGGCACCGTAGAGGCTCGCCGCCGCACGTGGCGGCCGATCGGCCATCCAGGAGAGGGGTATGAGCTATTTCGTCACCGGCGCGACAGGTTTCATCGGTCGCTTCCTTGTCAGTAATCTCCTGAAACGCAAGGGCACGATCCACGTGCTGGTGCGCAAGGATTCGCAAAAGAAGTTCGACGCCACAGCCAAGAAGATGGGCTGGGATCTCAAGCGCGTGATTCCGGTCGCGGGCGACATGACCCAGCCCAAGTGCGGCCTCACCGTCGCGCAGGTCCGCGCATTGAGTGGAAAAATCAAGCATTTCTTCCATCTGGCCGCGATCTACGACCTCACCGCCAGCGCCGCCGCGCAGCGCGAGTCCAACATCGACGGCACCCAGCACGCGCTGGACCTGGCCGCCGCGCTCAGCGCCGGCCCGGGGTCCAATCTCGTGTTCCACCACACCAGTTCGATCGCCGCCGCCGGCCTGTACTCGGGCGTGTTCCGCGAGGACATGTTCGACGAGGCCGAGGGCCTGGACGATCCCTACCTGCGCACCAAGCACGATTCCGAGGGGCTGGTGCGCAACGAGAAGCGGATCAAGTGGCGGATCTACCGGCCCGGCATGGTGGTCGGCCATTCGCAGACCGGCGAGATGGACAAGATCGACGGCCCGTACTACTTCTTCACCTTCCTCAAGAAGTTGCGCGAGATGCTGCCGCCGTGGATGCCGATGCTCGGCCTGGAAGGCGGCCGCATCAACATCATCCCGGTCGACTACGTGGTCGACGCGATGGACCACATCGCGCACAAGCCCAAGCTCGACGGCCACTGCTTCCACCTGACCGATCCGGAGCCGCAGCGCGTCGGCGAGGTGCTCAACACCTTCGCCCGCGCCGGCCACACCCCGGAGATGACCATGCGCATCGATGCGCGCATGTTCGCCTTCGTGCCGGCCGGCATCCGCGGCGCGGTGACCAACCTGCCGCCGGTCAAGCGTTTCATCGGCATGCTGCTGCGCGACTTCAAGATCCCCAAGGAGGTCATGAAGTTCATCACCTATCCGACCCGCTTCGACAACCGCGAGACCGAACGCGCGCTGCGCGGCAGCGGGATCAAGGTGCCGAACCTGGACAGCTACGCCTGGCGCTTGTGGGATTACTGGGAACGCCATCTGGACCCGGACCTGTTCATCGACCGCACCCTCAAGGGCAAGGTCCGCAACAAGGTCGTGGTGATCACCGGCGGTTCCTCGGGCATTGGCCTGGCGACCGCGGAGAAGGTCGCCGCGGCCGGCGCGGTCACCGTCATCGTCGCGCGCGGCGAGGACGAACTGTTCAAGGCGCGCGATGCGATGAAGGCGCAGGGCGGCAAGGTCTTCGCCTACACCGCCGACCTGGCCGACATGGCCGACTGCGACCGCCTGGTCAAGCAGATCCTGGCCGAGCACGGCCATGTCGACATCCTGGTCAACAACGCCGGCCGCTCGATCCGCCGTTCGATCGAACTGAGCTACGACCGCTTCCACGATTTCGAACGCACCATGCAGCTGAATTATTTCGGCAGCCTGCGCCTGATCATGGGTTTCATGCCGAAGATGACCGAGCGCCGCAAGGGCCACATCATCAACATCAGCTCGATCGGCGTGCTGGCCAATTCGCCGCGGTTCTCGGCCTACGTGGCCTCGAAGGCGGCGCTGGACGCGTTCAGCCGCTGCGCCCAGGGCGAGTTGTCGGGCAAGGGCATCAGCTTCACCACGATCAACATGCCGTTGGTGAAGACGCCGATGATCGCGCCGACCAAGATGTACGACAGCATCCCGACCCTGAGCCCGGACGAGGCCGCCGACCTGGTGGTCAAGGGCATCATCGAACGGCCGAGCCGCATCGCCACCCGCCTGGGCATCTTCGCCTCGGTGGTCAATGCGGTGGCGCCGAAGGCCTACGAAGTGGTGATGAGCACCGCGTTCGAACTGTTCCCCGATTCGGCCGCCGCCAAGGGCGATCGCAAGGGGCTCAAGGACGAACACGCGAGCAACGAGCAGATCGCGTTCGCGGCGTTGATGCGTGGTGTGCATTGGTGAGTCAGGCGGGCTGGTGAGGCCGGTGCCTCAGGGCTAGGTCCGGCTTCCGTGATGGAAGCCGGACGGTGCATGCCCCGAAGTTTCGGCGGTGTAGTTCATGCGGTCGAAGCCACTTGGCCTCACGTGGCTGACACTAGGCAGCGGGTGGCCGACGTCGCGCAGTGAGTGATCGGCGCCGTGCAACGAGTGGCCGACGCCACGCAGTGGGTGGCCGACGCCACGCAACGATCCGACCCTACGAATCCCCAAGACGTTCCCCCCTTTGAAAAGGGGGGGCTAGGGGGGATTTGCTTTTGCTCTTGCCTTCACTCGACTCCCCGCAAAGAGCAAATCCCCCCAGCCCCCCTTTTCAAAGGGGGGAAGACTTCGGGTGCGGCGATTGGTCTTGCAAGTACGCAAGTACGCAAATGCACAAATGCACAAGCGCGTTTGCGTGGACGGTCGGCGCGCACATGCCGCATTCGCGCAGGCACGAGCGCCGCAGCCCAAGCCGCGTATCTCACCCAGGACATGCGTCGCAAGCGGGTTTCGCGTCGCGGCTTGCGCCACTCCTACATCGAGCGGTTCGGGCGTCCGACAAATGTTGCTACAGACGGTCGAAGCGATTTCGGATCGCCGAGCGAGTGCGGCATCGAGGCGCGGAGTCGGCCGAATCCGCAGAATCGGCCGACCTCAGTACGCGGGGCTCAGTACGCCCGGCACTGGAAGAACCGCACCCGCGTCGTGCTGCCCGGCGGCGGCTGCAGTTGCACGCGCGAGGAGCGCAATTCCGGATAGCCGTCGAGCACCTGGCAGATGCGGTCGACGTCCTGCTTGCTGGCCTCGGTCAAGCGGTAGATCAGCAGATTCGACGGCGTCGACCACAGCGCGCGTTCGACGCCGTCCAGGGTCGCGATCGCGCGGATGACATGGGCGCGATCGGCCGAAGGATTGCCCGATGCGGCATCCGCCGGAGTCGCCGCGGTCGCGGCGGGAACGGGCTCGCCGGCGTTGGCCGCGGGCGTGGCGGTTTCTTCGGTGGCGGGCGCGGTGGCGGCCGGCGCGGGTGCCGGCGTTGCAGCGGCCGGGTTCACCGGTGCCTGCGTCGGCGCGGTGTCGTTCGGCGCGGCCGGAGCCGCTGCGGTGTGGGTCGCGGCTGGCGCCGGTTCGGCGGGAGCGCCCGAGCTCAGCAGCGGCACCACGAAGCCGACGATCAGGCCCAGCGCGATCGCCGCCGCCCACGCCGCGACGATGGTCTGGATGCTGCGTTTCTGCGCCGCGGCGATGACTTCATGCCGGGTCGAGGCCGGCAGCAGCGGTTCGACCAGTTCCCACAGCGTCTCGCCGCTGTACAGGTCCAGGCCGTCGGCGACGCGTTCGGAGTGGCTGTCGAAACGGCCGGTGGTGACCAGCAGGCCGCCGGAGGCGCCATTGAAGCGCACCGCGTCGGCCAGTTCGGCCACGGTCGCGGCGGAGACCTTGTAATCCGCGTCGCCGAGCTTGCACGCCAGCAGCCAGGGCTTGCCGGCGCGCAGCAGGCGCAGTTCGGCCTGGGTGCCGCGGGCCAGCGATTCCTCCACCGATTCGGCCTCGAAACCGCGCTCGCGCAAGGCCTCGACGATCAGGCGCGCGAATTCGCGCCAGCGCATCTTGGACAGACCGGCGATGCCGGTGCTGACCTCGGTGCGATGACGGCGGTACGACCAAAGGTAGGCGGTGGACGCCAGGCCGATCGTCAGTGCGACGGCGGCGGCGGACCACAGGGAGAAACTCGACATGCAGCACGAAGCCCATAAAAGACGCTGAGGATATACGGCTTCAGACACATGAAATTCACGAAAATTGAGACGTGTTTCGCGAATCCGATGTGTCCGTCATCAGCCGTTATTGATTCAACGTCCCAGATGCGGGGCTGTGAAGCCGCGCCCGCGACGGCCGGGAAGTCACGGCCAGGGCGCTGAAACTCAGGGCGAAGTGCCTTTGCGAGGCGTGTCCGCGCACCGCGGCGGGAATAAGAAAGCCCGCCAGTCCGAAACCGTAAGGGGAGGGGAGCATACGGAAGCGCGGACTGGCGGGCTTAAACGTCGCATCGCCGATGCGCGGCGACGCGTTGAAACCGGTTCGCAGCCGATGCTTGGCTGCGAGGAACTGCGATCGGGCGGTACTGCGACTGCCGTATTGCTGCAACGCTAGAGCGTTTACCAATACCCGATGTGAATCGCTTACGGTGCGACCGGCGGCTTCGGACGCGCGATTGACTTGCGCGCGGCCTTGACCGGCTTGGCGGCCGACTTGGCCGCAGCCTTGCGCGGCGCGGCGGCCTTCTTGGCCGGCGCCTTCGCCGTCGGAGCCTTGGCGGCCTTGCGAGCGGCCGGGGCGCCGCCCTGGCGACGCAGCTCGGCGGTCAGCGCATCGACGCGATCGCTCAAACCGGCCAGATCATCGCGGCCCGGCACGCCGAGCTTGACCAGCGCGCGCTGGACGCGTTCTTCGAACACCTTTTCCAGACGGTCCCAGGTATCGGTGGCGCGTTCGCGCGCCTGGCCGACCTTGGACTCGACCGCATCGCGCAACACGCTGGCCTGGCCGCCGGTGAACTTGCGCGCGGTCTGCTCGAGATTGAGACCTTCCTTGACCAGGCCTTCGAACAGCTTGGTGCCCTCGGCCTGGGCGCGACCGAACGCGCCGACGCCGGCCAGCCAGATCTGCTGCGCGGACTCGCTCAGCGTCTTGGACAGGCGCTCGGCCTGTTCCTGCGCGCTGCCCTTGCCGGCGGTGTTGCTGGTCTTGCCGGAAGTCTTCTTCGCGGTCTTCTTGAACTTGGCGGCCATGGACATCCTGTAGTTGGGGTTAGTGCTGTGCCCCCACCATGGCGTTGCTGTCTAGAGTATTCACACCACCACCCCTCGAAGGTTGAACCTGCATGGGTAGGTCGCATGGCGATGGTCGACGGTGCTGTCGGGCCGTTTGCTCTCGAGTGCCGGCCGATCCTCGTGAATCGGCGAATCCAACCATCGGCGATTAAGCGCGAGCTCCAGATTTCGCCCGTGCCGCGCGCGGCGCCTTGCCGCGCCCGGCCACCAGATGATCCACATCGTCCAGCGCCCGCCGCAGCCGCGCGGTGGTCTCGGTATCGCGCTGCGGCGGCTCGATCCCGTCGAGGATCGACCGCTCGGTGTCGGCCAGCACGTCTTCGCGCAGGCGCAGGCCGTGCGCGGCCAGCATCGGCCCCAGCGTGTCCGCGCGCAGGCGCAGGTCGGCCAGGGTGTTGCGGTAGGCGATCTCGCAGATGCGCTTGCGCGCCGAGAAACTGAAGGCGTTGGTGAAGAACAGCTCGCGGTCCTCGGCGTTGGGTTCGAACACCAGTTGGTCGACGTCCGGGTATTGCTGGGCGTAACGCGCCAGACCGACCTGCATGCGCGATTGCAGCAGGGTGCGGAAGGTCTGGGACAACACCGCCGGCAGGCCGCCCGCGGCGAGGCTGTTGTCCTCGGCCACCGGCACGCCCTGGGCGTGATTGAACGGCACCAGCGGGTTGATCCCGATCAGCAGGTCGATGCCGCGTTCGAGCACCACCGAGGCGTGCATGGTCCGACGCAGCGCGCCGTCGACGAAGTGGCGGCCGCGGATCTGCACCGGCGGGTACAGGCCCGGCAGCGCGGCGCTGGCCTGGACCGCCTGCGAGATCGGCACGTCCTTCCAGTTGTCGCCGCCGAAGCGCACCGCGTCGCCGCTGTCGATGTCGACCGCGACCACGTACAGGTCGGCGTCGAGTTCGCGGAAATCGTTGCTGCGGCCGCGGCGGGTGAATACTTCGCGCAGGAACAGCTCGACCTGGGCGTTGTCGAACAGGCCGTTGGGGATCAGCCCGCCGAAGCGGGTGATCAGGTCCGACCAGCGCGCTTCCAGCGGCGAGAACAGCAGTTCGCGCCACCATTCGGTCGCCAGGCGCGGGAAACTCGCGGCGCGCTTGATGTATTCGAGGAAGGCCGGACGCATGAAGGTCTCGGGACGGAACTCGACGTCGGCGCTGTCGCCGGTGACGAAGATCCGGCACATCTCGGCGGTGTCCATGCGATTGGCCAGGCCGGCGGCGAGAAACGCGCCGCTGCTGACGCCGACGTAGCAATCCAGCCGGGTCAGGTCGAGGCCTTCGATGGCTTCGTCGAGCGCGCGCAAGGCGCCGAGTTCGTACATGCCGCCGATCGGGCCGCCGCCGGCGATGGCCAGGCCGATCCGCGGCTTGGCAGTGGGCGCGGTGGCTTTGGCAGCGCTCGCTTTGGAGGCGCCGGTTTTGGTCGCGCCGGCCTTGTATTTGCCGGTTTCGGGCGCTGTCGGGTGGGAGGAGCCGTTGGCCGTGCGTTTGCGGTTCGCCCGATGCTGGGCGGCATGAAGTGACAGCATGTGATCGGCAGCACGTCCTGGGCGGAATCGGCCGAGTGTAGCCCAGCTGGGGCAAGCGTCCAGCGGGCTAGGACCAAGGTCGCAGGGGCGGGAAGGTGATTCGATCCTGTGCGATCAGGCACCTTCGATGTGCTTGTTGGCTGTATGTCGGGGTCAGCGCCGCACGCCGGGAGCGCGGCGCTTGCGGTACGGCGCCGTCGCCGCGATCATCCTCGACGATGTCCAGGACGACCGACCTCAGCCAACGACTGGGCTGCCTGCTGGCCCGCCACCAGGCCCTGCACGACCCGCGCCGCGAGCCGCGCAACCAATTGCGCTGGCTGCCGGAACTGCGCAGTTGGCAGGCGCGGCGGCTGGAAGCCAGCTTCGACCGCTTCCTGCGCGATCCGCGCCGGCGCCCGGCGGCGCAGTTCTTCCTCAGCGACGTCTACAACGATCGCGACTTCAGCCGTCGCGACGCCGACATCGCCAAGGTCCTGCCGATGATGCAGCGGCTGTTGCCGGGCGCGCTGCTGAGCACCGTCGCCGATGCGATCGAACTGGGCCTGCTGACCCATGCCTTCGACTTGCGCATCAGCCAGTGCCTGCACGAGATCGCGCCGCGCCGGCGCAAGCTCGACGGCCGCCTGTACGCGCAGGCGTATCGCGCTTGCGGCCTGCCTCGGCTGCGCGACCATCAGATCGACCTGATCGCCCGGGTCGGCCTGGGCCTGGGCAAGGCGCTGCGGATGCCGGGCATCATGACCTTGCTCAAACTCTCGCGCGGCCCGGCCAAGGCCGCGGGCCTGTCGGAACTGCAGGGGTTCCTGGAGCGCGGCTTCGCCGCGTTCTCGCAACTGGGCGACGTGCGCGAATTCATCGCCGAGATCGAAGAAGACGAGCGCGAGGTGGCGCGGCGCTTGTTCGAGGAGGATGGCGATCCGTTTCCGCATTTGGAGTGATGCGGGGCGGGGTGATGGGCCGTTGCGGAGCGCGCCTGACGCTGGCGTCTTTGGTGCGTTCGTGTTCTCTCAGAACATCCAGGGCCTTACGCGACATCCTTTCAGATCGTCATTCCCGCGAAGGCGGGAATCCAGAGGCCTTAGCGCCATTCCTCCGGACCGTCATTCCCGCGAACGCGGGAATGACGGTCTGAGAGAAGACGTCGTATTGGAGAGAACGTCGAGTCTTCAAGAGCTTAGGCTTCGATTCCCGATTCCCGATTCCCGATTCCCGATTCCCCAATCCCGGCCTTACTTAAACCGCTCCTCCAGCACCCGCCGGATCTCCGACTCGATCGGCCCCTTCAGCGCGCCGAGCAGGAAGCCCAACTGGGCCGACACGTGCAGCTGATTGGGCTGCAGCGCGATCTTGCCGTCCACGCCGCTGCGGCTGAAGTTGAGGGTGTCGCCGACCCAGCCGTATTCGACGTCGAAACGTTCGGCGAGCTTCTTGGCGACTTCTTCGACGGCCTTGCGGGCCTTGGCCGGAGCCAGCGAGTGCGGATGTTGGATATCGATACTGGACATGGTCGGCTCGTCGAAGTCTGGGTTTCCCTGGAACCGACTATTGTGCGGGCAGGGGCGGGCGCATCCAAGCCTCGCCCGGGCACGACGCATCCGCCCGCCCAGGCGGCCGCCGGATCGATGCGTCCCGTGCTCATGCCAGGGCGGCGTTTTCGAGCTTCGGCCTGCTGTTCGCGACGCACGCGTGCCCATCGCGTCCGACAGGGAAGCCGCTCGGCGGCGCGCGCGCGTATCCGTTCAGTCCGTTGCCGCACCCCGGATGTGCCTATCCTCACAACCTGCTAGATTCCTGCCGGGTGAGCGCACTCAAACTTCGATACCCCAACCGCGAACATGCCGACCTGCCGCTGAAACCCGGCGTGCATGCGATCGGCCGCGATCCCGCCGGCCGCACCGTCCTGGTCGAGGACGCCGGCGCGGCGATCGCGCAGTTCAGCGTCGACCGGCGCGGCGTGTGGCTGCAGGTGCGCGAAGGCCTGCGCGGGCTGCACGTCAACGGCCGGCCGGTGAAGCGCATGGCGATGCTGCGGCCGGGCGATGCGATCTTTCTGGATGGTGTCGAGCTGCTCTTGGTGTCGGACAAGCCCGAAGCGGCGCCGCCGTTCGGGGTCGAGATCCCGGCCGATTCGCGCATGGTCGTGCGCGGCGTCGGCGGCATCCATCACGGGCGTTGCTACACGCTGGAGCAGCCGCGGGTGATCGGCCGCGCCGGCGACTGCGATATCCGCATCAACGAGCCGGCCTTCGCCGACCGCCACGCCCGCCTGGAGGCGCATGCCGACGGCGTGGTGCTGCGCGACGTGGGCTCGGTCGACGGCAGCGTGGTCAACGGCCAGCCGGTGCGGCATGCCTTGCTCAAGCCGGGCGATCAGTTGCTGCTCGACGGCCAGCATCGGTTCGTGATCGAAGCGCCGACCCGTCAGTTCAGCGCGGCCGAAGCCTTGCAGGCGCAACTGGCCCAGGAAGCGGCCGCGAACGAAGACCGTCCGCCGCCGCCGTCGGCCTTGCCGGCGTCGGTGCGACGCATGCCGTGGCTGCTGCTGGCCGCGGTGGTGATGGCGGGGTTGCTGGGGTTATTGCTGCTCTACGGAGTGCGTTGAGCGTCAACGTCAGGTGGGTGCGTGTAGGAGCGGCGCGAGCCGCGACCAACCGAAGAGGCCGAATACCACTCATCTCGCCGAAGCGAAAACTTCTGACGGCGATCCGCGTTTGGCGATGAGGCTGCCGGGCTTCGGTTGGATCGCTTGCGTACGTCGCTTCGGTTGGTCGCGGCTCGCGCCGCTCCTACAGGGGCTTCGGCGGCCGCGCTGTGGCCGGGTTGGTGCGGCTTCGTGTGTCGGCTACTCGTTTGTACAGCCGCCATCCCAGCAACACCGCCACAATCGCCGCATACAGCAGCGGCTCGCGGATGTCCGACTTCACCAGCCACCAGAAGTGCAGCACCGCCAGCACCGCGATCGCATAGATCAGCCGATGCAGCTTGCCCCACAGCCGGCCGAGCCGGCGCATCATGCCCTGGGTCGAGGTCACCGCCAGCGGGATCAGCAGCAGCCAGGCCAGAAAACCCACGGTGATGTACGGCCGCTTGGCGATCTCTTCGAAGATCTGGGTCCAATAGCCTTTCAGGTCGAGCAGCAGGTACGCGGCCAGATGGGCGCTGGCGTAGAAGAACGCGTACAGCCCGAGCATGCGCCGGAACCGCAGCAGCACGCTGTGGCCGGTCAGCTGGCGCAGCGGGGTGATCGCCAGGGTGATCAGCAGCAGGCGCAGCGCCCACAGCCCCAGGCGGTGCTCGATCGCGGCGATCGGATCGGCGCCCAGGCCGCCGCTGCCGGTGAGGAATTCCTCGCGGATCTGCCAGGCCAGGATCGCCGCGGGCGTCAGCGCGAGCGCATGCACCAGCGCCTTGGCGGCGATCACGCCCGCGGGGGCCTTGCGCTTGGGCAGCGGCCGCGACGCGCGTGCGGCGGCCGGCGACCGGGCCGCGTCGGCATCCCCGGTTGCGGTATTCGTCAAATCGCTCATCTCAGAACCAGGTCTTGAGGTTCATGCCGGTGTATAGCCCGGCGACCTGATCGGCGTAGCCGTTGTACAGCCGGGTCGCGATGCGGTCGGCGAACAGCTTGCTGCCGGTGCCGGCGATGCGGCGTTCGGTCTTCTGGCTCCAGCGCGGGTGGTCAACGTTGGGGTTCACGTTGGAGAAGAACCCATATTCGCTGGGCTGCAGCTGGTTCCAACTGGTCACCGGCATTTTTTCGACGAAGGTGATCGCGATGATCGACTTGATGCTCTTGAAGCCGTATTTCCACGGCACCACCAGCCGCAGCGGCGCGCCGTTCTGTTGCGGCAGCGATTTGCCGTACAGGCCGGTGGCGAGCAGGGTCAGCGGGTGCATGGCCTCGTCGATGCGCAGGCCTTCGCGGTAGGGCCAGTTGATCGAGTCGTAGGCGGTGCCGGGCATCTGCTTGCGGTCGGACAGGGTGGTGAAGGCGACGTACTTGGCCTTGGACGTGGGCTCGAAGCGCTTGAGCACGTCGGCCAGCGGCACGCCGAGCCACGGGATCACCATCGACCAGCCCTCCACGCAGCGCAGCCGGTAGATGCGTTCCTGCGGCGCCAGGCCCTTGATCAGGTCCTCCAGCGACAGTTTGCCGGGTTTGGCGCAGGCGCCGCCGACCGCCACCGTCCACGGGCTGGTGCGCAGGGTCTTGGCCGCGGCCGAGGGATCGCCCTTGTTGGTGCCGAACTCGTAGAAGTTGTTGTAACTGGTGACGTCCTCGAAGCGGGTGAGCACTTCGTCGGTGCGGAATCCGGCCTTGGCCTGCTCGGGGCTGACCGGTTTGCCGGCCGGCGGCGGAGCCTCGGCCTCGGCGCAGCCGGACAGACCCAGCGCCGGGGCCAGGGCCAGCGCGGTCAGCAGGCGACGCCGGTCGCGGTAGATCGCTTCATCGGTGATTTGAGAAGCGGGAAGGTTGAGCACTTGGCGCAGCGACATGGGACGGCTCCGGGGCGGGGGACGAGCGAGGATCTGCGAACGGACTTCGAGAACGGGACGTGGCTTGAGTGATACGAGACCGCATACCCACATAGAGGCAGCTGCCGGGGTAAAAGTTGCGCGCGTAACGACAGGTACACACGGTGTTGCACTGCGGCATACTTGGGGTCCACCCCACACCCCGGAGCCTCCCGATGTCCCGCGCCTTCAACTTTAGTTGCCGGTTCCCGCGAACGCGAACCCTGCCCCGAAATCGGTTCTTTGCTGCAGGCCGGCAGTCGGAAACTGCTTGGAGTGGGAAAAAAACAACGCCCGGGGCCCCTCGAAATCGTCGGAAAACTCAGCCCAACCGCGGCCCCGGAGTTTTTCAATCCAGGTCTCGCCGCCGAGGCCGAGCGCAACCTGCGCACGCTGATGTCGATTCCGGACGATTACGCGGTTTTTTGGCTGTTCCCTGCAAGGCGGCCCGCGGACCCGCCGCAGCAGGGGGGGCCGCTTGATTCGCGCTGATCGCCGGACCCGGGGGGGCCAACCTGAACTTCGTCCGGGCCAACTCCCGGGCCAGACCCCCCCCCTACCATCGTCAAGCGGCCACTGGGGCAAGACCGCATTGAAACAGGTCAAGCCTTACGTCAATGCGAACGTGGCCGCCAACGGCGAGCCCGGCGGCTTCCGCGACCTGCCGCCGCGCGGCGAATGGAACCTGTCCAAGGACGCGGCCTATGTCCACTACACCGCCAACGAGACCATCCACGGCGTCGAGTTCCGCGACATTCCCGATGTCGGCGATGTCCCGCTCGTCGCCGATTTCAGTTCCTCGATCGTGTCCGAGCCGCTGGACGTGTCCAAGTTCGGCGTGATCTATGCCGGCGCGCAGAAGAACCTCGGTCCGGTCGGCGTCAGCGTGGTCATCGTCAAGCGCGAACTGCTCGAACGCGCCGGCCAGCCGCGCGCGGAAATCTTCGACTACCGCGCCCACGTCAAGGGCGAGTCGATGCTCAACACGCCGCCGACCTATAACTGGTATCTGGCCGGGCTGGTGTTCAAGTGGATGCTGGCCGAAGGCGGCGTCGAGGAATTCGCCAAGCGCAATGCGCGCAAGTCGGCGCTGCTGTACGGGGTGATCGACAACTCCGGCGGCTTCTACCGCAACGAAGTCGCCGCGGCCGCGCGTTCGCGCATGAACGTGCCGTTCTTCCTCAAGGACGAAGCGCTCGACAAGCCGTTCCTCAAGGAAGCCGAAGCGGCCGGGCTGATCTCGCTCAAGGGCCATCGCGCGCTGGGCGGCATGCGCGCTTCGATCTACAACGCGATGCCGGAAGCCGGCGTGCAGGCGTTGGCCACCTTCATGCAAGACTTCCAGAAGCGACACGGCTGAGATGGCGACCAAAGACACGAAGAAGCCGGCCAAGCCCGGCAAGAACAAGCCCGCCGCCGCTGCGAAGAGCGCGACCGACAAGAAGGCCGCAGGCAAATCCAAGGCCGCCAAGGTCGAGGACGTCGCGCCGGTCGTCGCCGGCCCGGACCTGGCCACCTTGCGCGAGCGCATCGACGGCATCGACCTGCATATCCAGCAGTTGATCGGCGAACGCGCGCAGTTCGCCAATCAAGTCGGCAAGGCCAAGGGCAAGCTCGCCGCGGCGGTGGATTACTACCGTCCCGAACGCGAGGCGCAGGTGCTGCGCCGGGTCGTCGACCGAAACGACGGCCCGCTGCACGACGAAGTGCTGGTGCGCCTGTTCCGCGAAATCATGTCGGCCTGCCTGGCCCAGCAGGAGCCGCTGAAGATCGGCTTCCTCGGCCCGGAAGGCACCCATTCGCAGCAGGCGGTGTTCAAGCACTTCGGCCATTCGATCCACGGCCTGCCGCTGGCGAGCATCGAAGAAGTGTTCCAGGAAGTCGAAGCCGGCAACGCCGACTTCGGCGTGGTGCCGGTCGAGAATTCGACCCAGGGCACGATCCAGTCCACGCTCGACATGTTCCTGACCTCCAAGCTCAAGATCAGCGGCGAAGTCGAACTGCGCGTGCATCAGCACCTGCTGTCGCGCAGCGGCCGGATCGAGGACATCGAACGGGTCTACTCGCATCCGCAGTCGTTCGCCCAGTGCAAGGCGTGGCTGCGCGAATACCTGCCCAAGGCCGAGAAGATCGCGGTGTCGAGCAACGCCGAGGCGGCGCGCCGCGCGCGCAATGCCGACGATGCGGCGGCGATCGCCGGGGCCAGCGCGGGCAATGTGTATGGCCTGCGTACCGTCGCCGGGCCGATCGAGGATCGTCCCGACAACACGACGCGATTCTTGGTGATCGGTCGCGAACTGTTCACGCCCTCGGGCAACGACCGCACCTCGCTGCTGATCTTCATCAAGGACGAGCCGGGCGCGCTGTACAACGTGCTGTCGCCGTTCGCCAAGCGCGGCCTGAGCATGAACCGGATCGAGTCGCGTCCCGGCCACACCGGCCGCTGGCAGTACGCGTTCTTCGTCGATATCGGCGGGCACGTGCAGGAACCGGCGATGCGCGAAGCGCTCGACGAGCTGCAGGACCTCGCCCATGAAGTGAAGGTGCTCGGCTCCTACCCGGTGGCGATCGCATGAGCCAGGCGGCCGCGCAATCGCAGCAGGCGTCGCCGTCGTCGTCGACCCCGGCCTTCGACGAAGCCTGGTTCGCCGCGCGCGCGCAGCCCGGCGTGCAACGCCTGAAGGCTTACGACCCCGGTCACGATCTGGTCGCGTTGCGGCGCCGTTTCGGCGAGGCGAATCTCGCCGAACTGGGCTCCAACGAAAACCCCTACGGCCCGTCGCCGGCCGCGCGCGAAGCGATCCTCGAATCGCTGCATGCGCTGCACCGCTATCCCGATCCGCTCGGCGCCGACCTCAAGCGCGCGCTGGCGGCGCGGCATGGGGTAGACGTTGCGCAGTTGCAGCTCGGCAACGGTTCGCACGAACTGCTTATGCAACTGGCGCAGGTGTTCGCCGGCCCCGGCGACGAGGTGGTGTTCTCGCGTTACGGCTTCGCCGTATTCGCCCTGGCGACGCAATGCGCCGGCGCAAGCATGCGCGTGGTCGAGGCGCTGCCGCGCGATGCGGCGATGCCCTGCGGCCACGATCTCGATGCGATCGCCGCGGCGATCGGGCCGCAGACGCGATTGGTGTATCTGGCCAATCCGAACAATCCCACCGGCACCTGGTTCGGCCGCGAGGCGATGATCGCCTTCCTCGAACGCGTCCCGCCGCAGGTCATCGTGGTGATGGACGAAGCCTATGCGGAAATGGCCGACGCGCCCGATTACGCCAGCGCGGTGTCCTTGCTCGATCGCTATCGCAATCTCGCCGTCACCCGCACGTTCAGCAAGGCCTACGGGCTGGCCGGCTTGCGGGTCGGTTATCTGATCGCGCAACCGGGTTTGATCGCGGTGATGGATCGCGCGCGCGAAAGCTTCAACGTCAACGGCCCGGCGCTGGCCGCGTGCGAGGCCGCGCTCGGCGACGTCGCGCATCTGGACTGGGCCTGCGCGCGCAACGCCGAGCAACGTGCGGCCCTGGCCGATGCGCTGACGCGGCGCGGGCTGCGGGTGTTTCCGTCGCAGACCAATTTCGTGCTGGTCGAATTCGGCGCGCGCACGCCGCAGATCGAAGCGACCCTGGTCGAACTCGGGGTGATCCTGCGGCCGATGGGCGGCTACGGTCTGCCCGATTGCCTGCGCATCAGCGTCGGCTCGCCCGATGACAATCGTCGTTTGTTGAGCGCATTGGATCGGGTGTTGGCATGAGTGGTTCGGCGGATACGCAGCACACCCAGGCGCAAGCGCAGCAAGCCTGGACCGCCGGCACCGGCACGCCACTGCGCGGCTCGCTGCGCGTGCCCGGCGACAAGTCGGTGTCGCATCGCGCGGTCATGCTCGGCGCTCTGGCCGAAGGCGTCACTCGTGTCACCGGCTTTCTCGAAGGCGAGGACACCCGCGCCACCGCGCGCGTGTTCGAACGCCTGGGCGTGCGCATCGAAACGCCCAGCGCGAGCGAACGCATCGTCCACGGCGTCGGCCTGCACGGCCTGCGCGGCATCGCCGAACCGCTGGATTGCGGCAACGCCGGCACCGGCATGCGCCTGCTTGCGGGCGCGCTGGCGGGGCAGGCGTTCGACAGCGTGCTGATCGGCGACGCGTCCTTGTCGAAGCGGCCGATGCGCCGCGTCACCGAGCCGCTCGCGGCGATGGGCGCGCACATCGACACCGACGAAGGCGGCCTGCCGCCGTTGCGCATCCGCGGCGGTCGCGCCCTGCAGGGCATCGAATACACCTTGCCGGTCGCCAGTGCGCAGGTGAAGTCGGCGCTGTTGCTGGCCGGTCTGTACGCGCAGGGCGATACCGTCGTCTTTGAGCCGCATCCAACCCGCGACTACACCGAACGCATGCTCGCCGCGTTCGCCTGGCCGATCGAGTTCTCGCCCGGATACGCCCGGCTCAGCGGCGGCCACGTGCTGCGCGCGGCAGATGTCGCGGTGCCGGCGGATTTCTCCTCGGCCGCGTTCTTCCTGGTCGCGGCGAGCGTGGTGCCGGGCTCTGAGCTGCTGCTCGAAGCGGTCGGCATGAACCCGCGCCGCACCGGCTTGTTGTCCGCGCTGCGACTGATGGGCGCGGACATCGTCGAAGAAAATCCACGCGCCGAAGGCGGCGAACCGGTCGCCGATCTGCGCGTGCGTTACGCGCCGCTGCAGGGCGTCGACGTGCCCGAAGCGCTGGTGCCGGACATGATCGATGAGTTCCCTGCCTTGTTCGTCGCCGCCGCCGTGGCGCAAGGACGCACCGTCATTCGCGGTGCGGCCGAGCTGCGGGTCAAGGAATCCGACCGCATCGCGAGCATGGCGACCGGCCTGCGCGCGCTCGGCGCGAGGATCGAGGAAACCCCCGACGGCGCGATCATCGACGGTGGCGCCTTGCACGGCGGCGCGATCGACAGCCATGGCGATCACCGTATCGCGATGAGTTTCGCGATCGCCGCGCAGCTGGCGAGCGGCGAAGTGCGTATCGGCGACGTGGCCAATGTCGCGACCTCGTTTCCGGGGTTCGAAGCCTTGGCGGCGAAGGCGGGGATGCGGGTCGACGCGGCGCGATAGCGCTGCTCGGGGCTGAGTTGGAATATCCGGCGATTCGGCGATCCGGCGGCGGCTTCGGCCGCCGTCGCTTTGCCGTTCTCAGTCAGGCAAGCCTCTTGCAAGGCGAACGAAGTGGTGCGGCGCAATCGGAGACAAAAGCGTCGGGGCTCGAGCCCTTCCCACAAAAGATTCCGTGGCTTGCGTGGGGTGTGCCAGTTGCGAGGGCAGCATCGGTAGAGGCATTCGAGCAACAGCAATTACGGCGGCGGCATCGAAGTCTTTTGTGGGAGGGAGCTTTAGCCCCGACGCTTTTCGGTGAAATCGCGGCGCGGCGTCGCTTGGCTGTCGAGTCGTTGCGAACTCCTGCGGATTGCTGCGCGGCGACCGGAAACAAAAGCGTCGGGGCTAAAGCTCCCTCCCACAAAAGGTTGCATCGTTGCGCTGTCTTTGATCGCAGCGAATAGATCCGGGTCTGCCAAGCGAACACCCAAACGAAGAACGGCGACCCATGGCCGCCGTTCCGTGCTTCGACCTCACTTTCGATCCGTCGCCTCGCTCGTTGACCCGAAACGACGCCGATCAAGCCTCACTGCATCGGCCGAAACTCCACCGGCTGTTCCACCACCGAGGCCACTTCGCGGCCGTTGCGCGTGGCCGGCTTGAAGCGCCAGTCGCGCACGGCGGTCATCGCGGCGCGGTCGAGATCGCGCGAACCGCTGCGGCGGCTCACTGCGATATCGTCGGGCACGCCGTCGGCGCCGACGTTCACCCGCAGCACCACCGTGCCGCCTTCGCCGCGACGCAGCGCCGCGGCCGGGTAGCGAGGTTCCGGGCTGCGGTTGGCGATCGGGCGGGCCTGGGTCGCACGCGGTTTGGCAGCGACCGGCTTGGTGGCCGATGCGGGCTTCGCGGCGTTCGGCTTGTTCGCGGTGTTCGCGGCGTTGGCGATCGCGCCGGCATCGTTCGCGCCGCGATCGAGCGGCGGCAGCGCCACGATCGGCGGCAACGGCGCGGGCGGCGCGATCGGGGCGCGTTTGCCGTACAGATACCAACCCAGGAAGGTCGCGGCGAGCAGGATCATCAGCAGCCACAGGCCGGTGCGGCTGGGCGCGGCCTGGATCGCGGCGGCTTCAGGCGCCGGGGTGTCGCGATCGGACGCGTTGGGATCGATGGAATGTGATGTGGTGCTCATGTCGGCCTCCTTCTGACCGTCCCCGGGGGATGGGATCGGAGGCCGAGCTTCTTAGCGGCGTCGTTAGCGGGTGGTGAACAGCGCGTGCATGCGGTTCAGTCGCGCGACAGGCTTGTGCAAATGCAGATATGCGCGATCCGCGACTTGGGGCTTCACAAAAACGTAGAGGCGGCATCGAGACGAGGACGCAATGCTTCTCCGATTCCCAAATCCCGATTCCCGATTCCCGATTCCCGTCCCGAGCCTCACTGATTGGGATTGAACGTGATCGGCACGATCACCGCGCCCGCCACCGGCTGGCCGCCGCGCATCGCCGGCTTGAAACGCCAGGAACGCACCGCGCTCAGCGCCGCGCGATCGAGCGCGCGCGAGCCGCTGCCTTCGACCACGTCCACGCCGTCGACGCCGCCTTGCTCGGTGACCTCGACGCGAATGCGCACCGTGCCGCCTTCGCCGCGGCGCAGCGAGGCCGCCGGATACTGCGGCGGCCGGTTGCCGGGCAGCGGCGAGGCGGCGGTCTGCGCGCCCGAGGCCGCGTTCGGCGCGGCCGGCGCTTGCGGAGCGCTCGGCATGCTCTGCGGCGGTGCCGGCGGGTTCGGGTTTTCGACCAGTTGCGGGGTTTCCTGCGGCTCGCCGCCGGCCGCGGCGGGCGAGGGCTGCGGCGACGGGGCCGGCGCCACGCCCTCGCCATCGGCCGAGGCCGGCGCGGGCAGCGGCGCATAGAACGGCTGCGCGCTGGTCGGCGGGGTGTCGCCGCTGCGATAGAAGCCATCGCCGCGATTGCGGTTGCTCGACCAGACCCAGGCGAACAAGGCCAGGCCGATGGCGAACGCGCCCACGACCCACAGCCATGCCTTGCCCGACGGCAGCCAGGCGGCGAAATTGAAGGAACGGCGAGGTGCGGGGGACGGTGTCGACATGGGGCCGGCTGCTCGTGGATCTGATTCGTGATGCTCCGCATTCTGCATCGAAACGCCGCGCCGCGCCGAGCGCGCGTGGCGCCGATTCGCGGCGCGGCGCCATGAAGTTCGCTAAAAAGACCGCCAGCCGCGATAATCTGCGGTTCTCCCGCCACGTCCTCCGGCACCGCCATGCTCGATCCGACCCTGCTGCGCCAACAGCCCGCCGAACTCGCCGCCCGCCTGCACGCCACCCGCGGCTACCTGCTCGATCCGGCGGCGCTGGCTTCGCTGGAAAGCGAACGCAAGATGGTCCAGGTGCGGACCCAGGAACTGCAGGCCTCGCGCAACAAGCTGTCGGGCGAGATCGGCAAGCGCAAGAGCAAGGGCGAGGACGTCGCCGATCTGATGGCGCAGGTGTCGAGCTTCGGCGACGAGCAGAAGCGCGGCGAAGCACGTCTGGATGAAATCAAGGCCGAGATCGAGGCGATCGCGCTGGGCATCCCGAACCTGCCCAACGACTCGGTGCCGCTCGGCCCGGACGAAACCGGCAACGTCGAACAGCACCGCTGGGGCAACCCGCGCGAATTCGATTTCCAGGTCAAGGACCACGTCGAACTCGGCGCGCGCAACGGCTGGCTCGACGGCGAGACCGCGGCGAAGCTGTCGGGCGCGCGTTTCACCGTGCTGCGCGGCGGCCTGGCGCGGCTGCATCGCGCGCTGGCCCAGTTCATGCTCGACCTGCACACCGAGCAGCACGAGTACCAGGAAACCAACGTGCCGCTGCTGGTCAACGCCGATGCGATGCGCGGCACCGGCCAGTTGCCGAAGTTCGAGGACGATCTGTTCGCGACCCACGTCGGCGAAGGCGAGTCGGCGAGCAAGCGTTACCTGATCCCGACCTCGGAAGTGCCGCTGACCAATATCGTCCGCGACGAAATTCTCGAGGAGTCCGCGTTGCCGCTGCGCATGACCGCGCACTCGATGTGTTTTCGCGCCGAGGCCGGCAGCGCCGGCCGCGACACCCGCGGCATGATTCGCCAGCATCAGTTCGAGAAGGTTGAGCTAGTCACCATCGCCCGACCCGACCAGAGCTACGAAGAACACGAGCGCATGACCCGTTGCGCCGAGGTGGTGCTCGAAAGCCTCGGCCTGCCGTACCGGCGCATGCTGCTGTGCACCGGCGACATGGGCTTCTCCGCGACCAAGACCTACGACCTGGAAGTGTGGCTGCCGAGCCAGGGCAGCTACCGCGAGATTTCCTCGTGCTCCAACTGCGAGGCCTTCCAGGCCCGGCGCATGCAGGCGCGCTGGCGCAACCCGGCGACCGGCAAGCCCGAACCGGTGCATACCCTCAACGGCTCCGGCGTCGCCATCGGCCGCGCGATGATCGCAGTGATGGAGAACTATCAGAACGCCGATGGTTCGATCACGGTGCCTGAGGTGCTGCGGCGGTATATGGGTGGGGTTGAGACCCTGGCTTAAGCCGCGGTCGGGCTTCGACTGCGGCGATTGATTGCCACGATTCCCGCATTCCAGCGCCGCATGGTTGAAGCGCGGCGATCTGAGCCAACAGCGTCGGGGCCGAAGCCCCTCCCACAAAAGATTTCGCTGCCGCGAGGTTTCGTGTGGGAGGGGCTTCAGCCCCGGCGCTTTCTTTTCCGATCGCCTCGCAGCGCGTGACTCAGACAGCAGATCGATCGGCACGCCGCGTCGATCCGGTGCAGCGATTCGAGTTCCGGCCACCTGCGATTTCAGCGCGACTTCCTGCCTTATCGCCGCCCACAAAAAAGCCGGGCCCGTCAGGACCCGGCCAATGCCGGCATGGGGGAGGGAACGCCGGCCTTGCACTTACACGGTGGGACACGGGACTCGCGGGACAAACGCGGAGAGCCTCACGCCGCCTGTCGTTGCGGCAGCGGGATGGAAGCGTGCGCCGCAGCGAGCGCGTCGGCACGATGCTGTGGCGAGTAAGCCACACCTTCGGCACGCACGAACTCGACATCGGTCACGCCAATGAAGCCGAGGACGTGACGCAGGTAGGTCTCCTGGAAATCGCTGGGCTGACCGCTGTGCAGGCCGCCGCGACCGCTGACGATGATCGCGCGCTTGCCCTTGGCCAGGCCTTCCGGGCCGTCGGCGGTGTAGCGGAAAGTCTTGCCCGCGACCGCGACCCGATCGATCCACGCCTTGAGCGTGGAAGGAATGCCGAAGTTGTACATCGGCACGCCCAAAACAATCACGTCGGCGTCCAGGAATTGTTGCAGGATATGAGCGGAAGCCTCGGTTTCGGCCGGATCGGTCCCGGCCAGGGAACGACCGGTAAGATGCGGGATCGGGTCGGCATCGAGGTCGCGGTAATCGATGCTCAGACCGGGCAGGGCGTCCAGCCAGCGCGTCGCCACCGCGGCCGACAGCTCGCGAGTCACGGAATTTGCGCCCAGGGCGCTTGAATCGATGTGCAGGAGCTTCATGTCTATGACCTCGATGGGTCGTCTGATGCGGGCCTCGCCGCGTTGGAGCAAAGTCTGCGTCGTTGCGTCAGTGGGATAAAGCTGCTTCAATATCACTAATTGTTCTATTATTGGAACTTTCGTCATGCACGATCTGAATGACCTGTACTACTTCGCCATGGTCGTCGACCACGCCGGGTTCGCCGCCGCGGAACGTGCGCTGGGCATTCCCAAGTCGCGCCTGAGCCGCCGCATCAGCCAGCTGGAAACCGACCTGGGCGTGCGCCTGCTGCAACGGTCGACCCGCCGTTTCGCCGTCACCGAAGTCGGCAACAGCGTCTATCGCCACGCCCAGTCGATGCTGGCCGAGGCCCAGGCCGCGCGCGAAGTGGTCGACCGCCTCAGCGCCGAGCCGCGCGGGGTGATCCGGGTCAGCGTGCCGGTCGGCCTTGCGCAGCAGCAGATTCCCAAGCTGCTGCCCGAGTTCCTGGCCAAGTACCCGCAGGTGCGCGTGCAGCTGCATGTCAGCAACCGCCGGGTCGACATCATCAACGAAGGCATCGACGTCGCCTTGCGCGTGCGTTCCAAGCTCGACGACGACGGCAGCCTGGTGATGCGCAGCTTCGGCCAGATCCAGGAGCTGCTGGTCGCCAGCCCGAAGTACCTGACCCGCATGGGCCGCCCGACCAATCCCGACGAACTGTCCGATCACGTCACCCTGAGCATCAGCGAAGACGACGCCCGCCAGCGCTGGGAACTGCACGGCCCGGACGGCGAGGTGCGCAAGGTCGAACTCAAGCCGCGGGTGATGGGTTTCGATTTCCCGATGCTGATGGCGCTGGCCGAGCAGGGCGTGGGCATCACCCTGCTGCCCGAGACCGTCTGCGCCGAGGCCGTGCGCCGCGGCGAACTGGAAGTGGTGCTGCCGAACTGGCGCCTGCCGCAGGGCATCTTCCACGCCGTGTTCGCCTCGCGCCGCGGCCTGCTGCCGGCGGTGCGGGTGTTCATCGACTTCCTGGCCGAGAAGGCCCCGTCGTTGGTGGAATCCGCGCGCCTGCAATGCAGCGACATCAAGGGCGTGCCGTGCCCCGACAGCATCGCCGGCCGCGACGGCAAGAAGCACGACAAGCCGGTGAAGATTTCCGCTTCGGCATGAGAGAATGCCCCGCGCCCGGTGCAGGCCGGGCGCAGGGGACGGCACCGCAATGGGCCGTCCCCGATCGATCCGGCGTTCGGCATGGCCGCCGAACGCGCGATGATCGATCGCCGCGTACCGCTTTCGCGGGTATCCGGGGAGCTGTAGTTACGGAGAGATGGCCGAGTGGTTTAAGGCAGCGGTCTTGAAAACCGCCGAAGGGTCAAACCTTCCGTGGGTTCGAATCCCACTCTCTCCGCCACTGATATTGCAAGTTATTGATTTTTTTGGTTAAAAATTCAAATTTTCTGTGGACCAATGTTTTCACCCATGTCTTGGCTGCCCTCGCCAAACCACATGTTCCAACGAAGGCGAGCTGGCCGCCGTTGTCCACGCAAAGCATCGCTGGGCTTGCTGGCTTTAGTGTCCGTGGTCGGGCTGCAGGCGGTTAGGACTCAGGAGACGTAGTTCTAGAACTGGAGTTACCAGGATTTCGTGGACAGTTGCTCAGCGCGCTCGGTCCATCGTTCCGAACACATTCGCGCTGACATCATCGAGCTAGATCTACTTAGCTCGATTTAGCATCGAACGGGAAGTCGTACGCGATGGTTCACGCGAGCAATGCACAGTATTTCGAGCATTAATTGGACGCCACCCCCAACCTGATGCGCGTCAGCCCGCTCACATGCTGACCTAGCTTGGTCTTGCGCCTTGTGCGCACACATCGGAATTACTTCAGCTAACAGTGCGGATATCAGGGGGGGTGTCCACGAAATCCTGGTAACTCCAAGGGGAGCGAAATCTAACCCTAATGACGCTACTTAGAGTCGCCAATGGACTGGGCGCCGAGCCATCGCAGCTCCTTCGAGATGTGGGGTATTGACGTGCGTGAAGAGGGAAGGATTCAGCGCAGTGTCGCGCGACATTTCCAATGAGATCCGAGGGATTTAGCGATCAGCAGCACGGCCGGCGGTGCGGGCAGCGGTTCGCTGATCAGTGCCGAAGCAGGCATCGGCTTTGGCTGAACGACCTGTGGCGGCCAATTTGCCCGAAACCTCTGCTCAGCCCCTGCGGGGCGGATCGACGCAAAGCGCCCGGAACCCGTGGCCTGAATTCGCCTTCCGTTTCGTTTAACCTGGGACGTGCACAATCTCTCTGGCCAGGGCTCGGACCAAAATAAGGTGACTCGCTTTTGGTGGGTTAATCACAAGCAGACCGTCAAGCAGGAGATCGCTGATGGTTATTTGTGGTCGCCTCAGACGGAGTCTGGTGGGAAGCGCAGTCAGTTCTACGACAACATGCGAGTCGCAGCCCCTGGCGATAGGGTTGTCTCTTACGCAAACCGGCTAATCAAGTACGTCGGCGTTGTACAGGACTTCGCGCGACTGGCGCCGAGGCCGCCCGGGTTTCACGAGCTGGGAAAACATTGGGGCGAGATCGGTTGGTTATTGCCAGTTGAATGGAAGGTGCTCCCTCAGCCCGTCCATCCGCGAGAGCTAGTCGAACAGCTGGGCCCTTTGCTGCCAAAGAAGTACTCCCCGTTCAATCCTGTGACCGGCGACGGAAATCAGAAGGCGTATTTCGCCGAAATAAGCTCGGAGACTTTTGAGCTGCTCATTCCGGTCATCGAAGCGCCCCCGATTCCAAATCCTGTGCATGGTATGGATGCGCTCGTAAGGGTTGACGACGCATTGCAGGACTCAATTGCCACGGATCAAAGCCTCGACGCTACGACGAAGCAGCAGCTCATTCTTGCTCGGCATGGACAAGGCAGTTTTCGCTCGCGAGTGATAGGCCGTTACAAGAAATGCGTACTCACCGGGGTTGAGTCTCCCGAGCTGTTGGTCGCCAGCCACATCAAGCCTTGGCGCGCATGTTCCGACTCAGGCGAGCGCTTGAGTGCTGAAAACGGACTCCTTCTGACGCCTAACGCCGATCGGCTTTTCGATCGAGGTCTCCTTACATTTGCCGACGATGGCGCGGCTAAGGTTTCTTTGGCGCTGTCTCCCGCAGAGCTTGAGAAGTTGGGATTGGCGCAAGCTTGCTCAGACGTGGTTGCAAGTTTCTCGGAAGCAACGCGCGAATTCTTGGCATTCCATAGAAGGAATGTTTTCCTTGTTCCTTGAGAAGAGGGTGCATGGGTGGTGACCCACGACTGGAAGACTTGGGGGGTCGAACAGTGGAACGATCACCTTTTGGAGTATTTCTTCTCGAACTGCGATGACGATCCTCCCGTCGTGGTAATGCTCGTCACGTCAGATGAGATTGCAAGAGCGACTGGAGACAGCTTGGCAACCGCTGACCTTGCCCGCTTGTGCTTCGTCGATTCCGTCAGGCGGGCAGTGCAAGCGAAAGGTTTGCTTGAGGATGCATCCAACTATCGGGGATGGCCTACCCAGCCGCCGGTAGGGCGCCCCAAATTCATTGCGCACCTCGTATTGACCTGCTTGGCCGCATCGGAATCGTCCGAGGAATTGGCCGACGAAGGTTCTTTTATTGCGAGGCTCTGCAGGCTTGTCGAGGTTCCCCCGAATTCGCTTTCAATGCTGCCCACTCTTTGGGTTCAGCTTGCCAAATGGCTGTCTCAGCACGATAGGTCGTATAGGCGCCTGGTCCTTCCTGACCCCGGTGGCCTTACTCGGATTGGCTACACGGTGAAGCTGACATTCCCGGATCGTCGAGATCAACAGCGCCTATCCCAGCTGCTGGATGACGCTGGGATCGCCGGAATGGTTCCGCCGACGGGGCGCGCGTTATCCGTCGTTGGCGCAGAGAGAGGACGCTTCGGGCCTGCATTTCAGCTCGCCTTCGATGACTTCAAACGCCAATTCGAGTCGCATCGTTCGAATTCCGCTGAACTTTCCATCCACAGATTTTGGGCCGCGGTAGTCGATGCCGCTCTTCGCGGGCGAGGTGTTGAAAGCTCGGCTTCGTGGACTCGGTTTTCAATTCTCGCTGAAGAGTCCGATGATGCGCTAAGCCTGTTTGCCGTCAGCGACCGAGCGGAATCGTCGCTTGGTCGCGAAGCAGTGCCGCTCCTTGCTCCATGCGGCCGGTGGCAATTTGGGCTAGTCCCCCAGGGGCAGACTTTCGAGAGCGGTGGGTTGCAGTCCATCGTCACCTCGACTCTCGCGGGTCGAACGAAATTGCCGCGCATCTCAAATTTCATTGACCAGGGGATCTTGCCATTTGCACTTGGTTCGCATGGAATTCTGGAACTCGTGGACAGAGACCAGCTCGCAGCAGCGACAACAGTTCTCGTTCACCAAGACAAGGTGAGCGATCTGCTCAAACACTATCCTAAGGGGCGTGTTCGGTCGTCGTCGTACGAGGGGTGGAGGGAAATAAGTGAGCCTAGGCTGCATGCATTGCCGTCGTCGGTTTTCCAGAATTCAAACCTAGAGAGATCATGGATTCTTCAAGAGTCGCTTTCGCAGCCAACGATTGGCCTTCGAGGAGGGGTGCGTACCGAAGAGGGGTGGCTGGGGGTTTCAGAGGTGTTGCCTGCTGTCGTGGTCGATTCCTGCTCATCCGTTTGGCTGTATACGGAGACTGGCAGGGTTGACTTGGTACGCGACGCCGAGGGGTCATGGCGCTTTCCGATTCAAGATTGGGATGGTCAATTCGAGATCGTCGCCAAATCTGACCATTTTGAGATCAGGCGTACGATTCGATTCAACTCGACCACTTCTAGCGAGTCATTCAAGTCGCCGCGAGAACCTTGCGCGTGGCTAGTTGAAAGCATGTGTGCTTCAGCGACCCTCGATTCGACTCTTGCCGAGGAGCACGCATCTAGAGACGGCGGCGCGGAAATCAGCTTGGATGA
The DNA here is from genome assembly GCF_018732085.1 of Lysobacter capsici. NCBI lineage: Bacteria > Pseudomonadati > Pseudomonadota > Gammaproteobacteria > Lysobacterales > Lysobacteraceae > Lysobacter > Lysobacter capsici. The sequence goes on from NZ_CP076103.1 coordinate 2,481,024, forward strand.
GCCGATCTTGCTAGGAGCGGGAATTGGCGAGTTCGTAAGCGATCCGGCCAGCGCAGCCTGGTCCGTTCGAGCAATTGGGAAAAAGATCACGGGTCGGCGAGGAGCCTTGCGCGAAGAGGCCGCGCTGCCGACTTTTCGAGTCGATAGCAAGAATGCCCGCCGTCGGTGGCTAAATCTGGTGTTGAAGTCGGAGGTCGATCCCAGCGACCCAGAGTTCGGTGTCGTTAGGCGTCGGGTCAAGGGAATCGTTGCCTCGGGTGTCCTCCTTCCGAGCCGTAGTCTCTCCCAGATAGTGCCAAATATCGCGCCGCGAAGATTTGAGTCACCTAGAGCATCCGTTGATCGCCTGGTGCGCGTGATCGCAGGTAGAGCTGCTAGTCGTGCAGGACTTCCCTGGCGTGAGTGGATGGAACTGGTACCATCGATTTTACGAATCGACGCGCAGCAGCTGGGTCATCTCACCCGGGCCTGGATGGAAGCAGGATTCATTGATGTCGCGTCCTCCGCACGCTGGCGAAACCGCGCTGTATTCGTGAGATCCCCAAGGCTATTGGCATTTCGTACGGGTGGCATGGTCAACGCGGTAGTTTCTGGATTGATTCTTCCAGTAACCCAGGACTCGATTCGAGAGGCAGCGCACAAGGAGGATCTTCTACAGTTGGATTGTGGATCTGTGTCCGGGTTAGTGCCTCCAGTTCTGAGGGTCGTCGGTCATGACGAGGAAGCGGTGACTACTCTTGCGAAGGAGTTCGGGTTCCCCATCGCTTGGCTGTCCGTCGACACGATGAAACAAGTGGACTGCACGCATGTTACGCAGGGAGATGCGCCGACCCAATACGAATTTGGGGGTGAGTGGCGATTCTGGTCGCTTCTTCGTGAACCGAGAAGCGACATTCGGGTTGAGCACTATTTTCGCGCCGATCGCCCTGACTACTGGGTCGCGCATCACGAAGGCGCCTCTTTTTGGTCCTACGAGCTCAATCCAATTCGAGCCTGGTCGGCCCGGCGCTTGCGGGAGCCATTGGTGTCGTTAAGCGGAGTGGATGACGTGACTGCATTTCATGGATATCTGCCGCTGCCAGTGGCCCGCTTCGTCAACGTCCTAGGTCAAGGCTTATCAGGTCCGACTGGCGGGGGAGAGTATCGTTACCCAGCCGGTGCTCAGCTGAGAGGAAGAGTGGTAGCCGCGCTCACATGACTCCAGGCTGCCGAGTAGCCAAGTATTGCTAAGGAGAAGGAAGGATGTTCGATCCGATCGGCGGATTTCTCAGAATTCGAGAGCTCTACATCACATATCTCGAGACCGCGTTTCGCATCGGGAATGGGGCGGTAAGCAAGGAACGCCGCTCACTGCTTGAGACTCCTGGCGCGCTATGCACAATTCCACTCGTTGAGCCTGTGCCTCGATACGTTCGAAGCGAGTTTCTGCTGAGTGACCTCGGATCAGATGAGAGCAGCGCCCTCGCGCAGTTCGAACGAAAGACGCGCGCGTCGTTCCTTCGTCTCGCCGCTTCCGGTCTATTCGACGACGTGAACGTTCGTCTTTTCAAGCACCAGCTTCAGATGCTGGAGCGCGGCACGGTGAGCGGAAAGCCGGGCATCGTCACCTCCGGCACCGGTTCGGGCAAAACGGAGTCCTTTCTGCTGCCGGTGCTGGCGGCAATCATACAAGAGGCGTCTGGATGGGCGGCTCCGGCAAGCCACTATCTAAAGAGGCGCTGGTGGCATGACAGCTCGGGGCGTGCATTCGAATCGTTTACGGCCATTCCAAAGGCCAGGCGCCCCCTGAAGCAAAACCCCGGTGCCGATCCCTTCGTGCCTCATCGAGACGGAGAGCGCCGTCCCGCAGCCGTTCGGTGTCTCGTGCTCTACCCGATGAACGCGCTCGTCGAAGATCAGCTCACTCGGCTACGCAAAGCTCTGGACTCTGAGGCTGCCAGAACCGTCTTGGATGAAGAAATTCTGGGAAACCGAATATTTTTCGGCAGATACACGAGTGCGACGCCAGTAACGGGGTTCAACGCGCATCCTCGCACGTCCGCGGAGGACGACCGCGAACGTCGAACAAAGCAGCTTCGAAAATTGTTCGACAACATGGTGGAAGTCGAACGTACGCAAAAGGAAATTGAAAAGCGAAGCCACGAGGTCCCGCCATCGCTGAAACCGGACGACCGCTTTCTGTTCCCGAGCGTGGATGGCGCTGAAATGTTGTCGCGTTGGGATATGCAACGACAGCCGCCAGACATACTCATCACGAACGTGAGCATGCTCGGTGCGATGCTCAATCGCGAGGTTGACGCCCCTCTGTTCTCGACGACCCGCAAGTGGCTGATGGAAAACGATGATGCCTACTTCTATCTGGTTCTAGATGAGCTACACCTTCAAAGGGGCGCAGCGGGGACTGAAGTAGCCTACTTGCTTCGCCTGCTTCTCGATCGGCTTGGCTTGAGCGAGCCTTCACATCGCCACAAATTGAGAATCCTGGCATCGAGCGCGTCATTGCCTGTGGATGGGGAAGAAGGAGTTAGGAGCCAAGACTACTTGTGGGACATGTTTGGGAGCTTTGGACATTGGACTGCGCAGGGTAAAGGGGCGAGCGGTCCTGCGGACTGGCGAGACGCCATCGTCCCTGGAGAGCCGGAGGCGGAGCGCAAGGTTGTCACCCCCGTGCTTGATACCCAACCATTCATTGACTTCCTTGCACAGCATGGAGGCGGCGAAACAGAGCCTGCATGTGCTACTGAGCTTGAAACGCCAACTCTCCTGCCGGACGCTTGGCGTGCTCTGGGGGCTGCACTTGGACTAGATAGACAAGGGTCTCTCGAACGCATAGTTAGAGATGCAATCGAAGAAGCAGGGCGCCACGTCGCTACGGCGTGCTGGTCGGCCGCCGAAGGCCGGCCGCGCGCAACTGCTATCAATGACTTGGCTAAGTCAATCTTCGGAGAGTCTGCGCAGAATACGACAGCGCTTAGAGGGTTGTTGTTGGCGCGTGGCTTGGGTGATGCATTTTCGGTTTGGTTTGCGGAGGAGGCAGCCAACTCGCCGCTGGATGCCCCATCGTTTCGTGTGCACACGTTCTTTCGGAGCATCGAGGGACTCTTCGTTCCCGTAGATCAAGGCGCAAGCGCAGAGGAAGCATTTCGAGACGGCGCGAGAAAGGTAGGCAAGCTAACGCTGGAGCGGGCCGTTAGTACGGGCTTGATTGCGGGTGCCTCAGGCCCTCCAATGCGACTGCTTGAGCTTCTCTACTGCGAATGCTGCGGTGAACTATTTGTCGGCGGGATGCGCCGCAAACGAAGCTCGACAGCGTGGGAATTGCTTCCCACAGAGGCGGAGCTTGATGGTCTGCCGGACGCTGCCACCGGGCGTAGGTTCGAGGACCTTTCGTTCGAAGAATATGCGGTCTTCTGGCCAACGGATCGTAACGATCCACAACTTTCCTTGAGTGGAGCGGGCGTCATCGACGGCTGGGGCCGCGCTGCTCTCGATCCCGCGACCGCGAACGTTAGCGTGTCCCTGACGGCGACGTTTCCGCCCGACCACGTAGCTGGGTATTTGTACACACGAGCGCACGGTCAAGACCGGCACAAGCGGACCAGCAAAGACGGGGGAACCAATGTTGCATACGCCTGCCCAGCGTGCGCAACGGACTACGCGCCCAGGCAATCAGGCAGCGGACTCCGACTCTCACCGATTCGCCACTTTCGTACGGGCTTTGCCAAGACCACCCAGCTGCTCGCGAGTGAACTCTTTCATCTGCTGAAGCTTTCAACCAAGTCTCCGAAGTTGGTCTCGTTTTCAGACAGTCGACAGGATGCCGCCAAGGCGTCGCTCGATATCGAGAAGCGACACCATGAGGACCTGAGGCGAGATGTGTTGATTGGCGAACTTCGACGTGCTCAGGCGGACTTGCCCACGGTGGAGCAGATCGCAGAGAGAGCCTCCACGCTTCGCAAATACCGTAACGAAGCAGGGGATAGGAACGATCGTGCCGAAGAACGGAGGCTCAGCGAGGAGCTAGACAAGATTCTCGCGCTCGAAGACAGCGCGAAAGAGCGAACGGTGCGGATCGGGACTGTAGTGGAGGACAGTCGAAACGCGAGCGCCTACGTGGGCGCGTCGGAGGAACGGCAACCTCTAAAGCCTGTGATTCGTGCGTTCGTGGAGCGCGGGATTCACCCAATCAATCCAACTGGTGCCGGATCGATCCGCGTAGAGGTAAAGAACGTCTGGCGCGCGTTCGAATGGCCACAGCTCTTTGAGTCAAAGGACGGTCAGTTCGACTGGCGCGACAACGTTGCGGAACAGGACTGGTTGGACAAGGCTAGAGGTCATGTCGTAGAGCGAATGCAGAGCCTTGTCACCGAGATCCTATTAAGCCGCACATATTTTTCACTGGAAGAATCCGGACTCGGTTTTCTGTGCCTATCGAAGTCAGACCTTGGGCAGAACCTCGACTTCAACCTCGCCTCGGCGTTCGTCCGTGTATTCGGTGATTCGTATCGTCTTTTGGATACGGACTATGACAAGCCAGCGCCATGGCCAAACGCCAACAGTGTTTCGACCAGGACTCGCGTCTATCGTTTCGCAGAGAAGCTATGGGGCTCCGCCTGGAGGCAGAAGCTTGATGAAGTCCTGCAGGCCTTTTCTAGGGCTGGACACAAGGACGGATTCTTGTCGACCGCCGCGCTCCGAGTTCAGTTGGCGAAGGTAGACGACCCGTTGTGGCGCTGTGAAAGGTGTGCTCGCGTGCATTTGCACAGGGGGGCGGGAATCTGCACGCGCTGTTTGGCTCCACTTCCCCAGAATGCGAACGGATGCGTGCGCGAGGTAGTAGCGACCAATTTCCTTTCGAAGAGGCTAAATCGAATTGGTAGTGGGGCATTTCGACTCCATTGCGAGGAGCTCACGGGTCAAACGGACGACGGTGCAGTTCGGCAACGAAAGTTTCGCGGAATCATGCTTCCAGACTTCACGCAGAAGTTCGATGCGGACGGAAAGGCCGTCTATGACGAAGACGACGAGCCACTTTTCGAGCCCGATCCATTCTTTCTTCCTGCGCGAGAAGAGATCGATTTGCTAGCGGTCACTACGACCATGGAAGTGGGTATCGACATTGGTCCGCTTCAGGCCGTCTTGCAGGCAAATATGCCGCCACAGCGTTTCAACTATCAGCAGCGCGTCGGCCGAGCAGGTCGGAGGAAGCAGGCCTTTTCGTTCGTGCTGACCGTGTGCAGAACCAAGAGCCACGATCTCTATTACTTCAGAGAGCCTCACAAGATCACGGGCGACGTTCCGCCGCCCCCATTTTTAACGAAGCACATGCCGAGCATCGCTCGTCGATTCCTTCGCAAGAGGTGGTTGAACTCGGCGTTCGCTGTGCTTCGTGACGCGAACGTGCCGTGGCCGGGCGATGACATGCGTCCACCCGACATCCATGGCGAATTCCTCGTGACGGATCAGTACTTTGGCGAAGCGTGGGAGGAACGCCTCCAATTGGCATTAACCGAAACGGAGGCTTCGGCGCGCGAGTTTGCGCGCCTGCTTTGCGATGAGTCATCGCTCCCGTTCGAGGAGGTTTGGCTGAGCGCAGACGGGCTACTTGAAGAGATCAGGCAGATCAATGAGCGCGAGGAGTCAAAGCGATACGGGCTCGCCCATTCGCTAGCGGAGCAGGGAAGCCTCCCCATGTATGGGATGCCCACACGGGTCCGTAATTTGTATACAGGAACGAAGCCAGTGAGCGGTCCCCGCGGACGTGCGACCGAATGGAATGTCGTCGATCGAGATCTCGATCTTGCTATTTACGAATTTGCTCCAGGTTCAGTAATCGTCAAAGACAAACTGGAGCACCTGTGCGTAGGTTTCAGCGGGCCACTTCCGGATTTTCGGTATTCCAAGAGCCCAGGCACTACGGTGACGCCAATGTCTGCAGCGTTCGGTGACCCATTCTGGATGCTGGAGTGCGCCCGGTGCGGTTCTTGGTTCCGGCACGACATCAAACCTGACGAAAACGTGGGCGATTGTGTTTCCTGCGGCGATCCTCTGGCCCGAGAACGGTCGAAAGAGTGCCGAGAACCACTTGGGTTCCGAACGAACTTCCGACCCTCGTCCGACGTGGACAGTGATTCTCCAAGCGGGCGTCATCGCTCGATTCAGTCGGAAGCACGGGCGCTTGCCTTTCGGCCCTGCGCGGAATCCAACCTTGAGGTCTTTTCAAAGAGCATTCGAACCTATCGTTTGAATCGAGGCGCGACGGACCCTGGCCGGCCCGGTGGAAATCTTGGGTTTACAGGTGTGGTTGGCGAACAAAAGCTCAACCGCGGGAAGGGGGTAGCGACGCTTGAGCGACAAGTGATCTCGACAGACATCCTGGCTCAGGGACAGGGCCGTCAGCCGTGGGACTTCACTCAATCTGGTTCGGGTCAGGGAGGAGTCCAGCAGGTATGGTTGGCTGCCCCGAAAACAACTGACGCGCTCTATCTAGCGCCATCAGTTTCCCCACCCGGACTCAGTATTGAAAGAGTTGTTGGGCCCCGATCACTCGGAAATGGCGCGAATACGCTCGACGTCTTGGGACGAACGGCCGTGCGAGCCGCTGCCATGTCGGCCACGTTTATTCTCGTAAATCGCGCTGCGCTCGAGTTGGATGTCGATCCCGAAGAGTTCGACGTCATCGAGCCAAGATTGATGCGTCCTGCGGGAGGCCAAGCGAAGCCAGTTCTTCAGTTCGTCGATCATCTCGTCAACGGCGCGGGCTTCTGCGTTGCGCTCGGATCGCCGCCAGAAAACCCGCGCATCAATGGCATTCTCGGCTCGATCCTGAAAGACGAAGCATCGTATCCACTAAATGAGTTCCTTCGCGCCGACCACGAGAGTTCGTGCGAGCATGCTTGTTATCGGTGTCTGATGCGATACCGCAATCAGCCATATCACGGACTGCTGGATTGGCGCTTAGGGCTCTCATTCTTGAGCGCGTTGCATGACGCAGCGTATCACTGCGGTCTCGATGGGCAATTCGATTCACCCGCACTCAAAACGTGGCCTGGGCTCGTCGCAGCTGACGTTATGCGCGTCAAGCGGCAGTTTTCGCGGCTACAAACGCGACAGGTGGGGCCCATTTGGGCTGTGAAGTTCGACGGCACATCGAAATGGGTGGTTATTGCTCATCCGCTTTGGGACCCCACTCAGCCGTCGGGTGTCCTGCTCGAAGCCATCCAACAGATGGATGGAGCCTTCGTGATCGCCGACTCGTTCAATTTCTCTCGGCGGGCAGGAACCATTCGTCTTGCGGTTCTTGAGGGAAATTGAGCGTTGCCCGCGTCGTTTGATTCGGTCGCAGTGCCGGCGATGTTCTCGCCGACTTCGCTGATCACGGCGGGGGCGTGCAAGCTCAAGGTTACATTGGGGTCCAGCCGAATGGATCGGCTCGCCGCCGGACCTGAAGCTGCTGTCGGAATCCTGGTGCATCGCGTGCTTGAGCGAGCCTGGGGAAGCCCTGTGTTGACGTAGACGCTCTGTTCGACTCGGAATACGAGAAGCTCTGTGGGGAGTTGAAGAGTGATGGCAGGCGGACACATTTTTGTGACCTGTCGAGTACTCGGCCCCTGACGGAATGGTCAGGACTCAGGGCGTGGGTACGGGTCCGTGCGTTTCGCGGCGGCGCGCAAAATCGACCCCAATCGGGTGATCAATCTCCGGAAAAGGGGCAGATTGAAATCCTCGTCTGTGTAGTTCACTCCGAAGCTTTCGTTCGTTGATGTTGTCCCGCTGCGCGACCCTTGCCATCCGCGCGGATGTCGCGACTGCAACGCCCGTGAGGTGCTTAGTCGGCGTTCTTGGCATGGTGGGCGAGGTCGTTTGCGAACTGCTCCTCGTAACGCAGGCTGCTCCTCTTCAGTCGGAAAAGGAAACCCGTCGTAGCTCGCTTCGACAATGGAATCACTTGATGCTCAAGGAATCCCGCGAGATGTTTTCGCTGAACCGAAACCGGCCATTCGGACACATCGGCTGAGCGACGCTTTTTGCCGACGGACCAAGCCGCGCTGGGCCAGCCTCCGGTTTCTGCAAGCATTGCTCCGCAATCGTCGTAGGTGCCGTGAGACTTGGAAAGGCGTCCAGCGATCCATTTCGCCATTGGAACACTCACGGCATTGCCGACCATGCGCCACCGCTGTCCCCTCGATTCACGAGTTGCGTCGCCTGTGGACAATGTCCATCCGGCCTTGAATCCTTGGAGTCTTTCCGCATCCTCGATGGACGGCATGGCAATTAACCTGCGCTGCGGAAACCAGACGGCGGGTGGCGATGGGATGTGCAGCGCAGACCCGCCCTTGAGCGGAGGAACTGCATCGATGGCCCAGCCCAAACCAGTGTTGCCCTCAGTCCAATAGAAGCCGCACGCATGCGATCCCCTCGGCTTCTTTTCGGGAGCGCCCGCGTCCTGACCGAGGAGGGCAGGACGGGGGTCGTGGTCTCGCGAGGCGATGAGAACAACGCGTCGGCGCCGTTGGGGCAGGCCAAATGCTTGTGCGTCAATGGTGCGATATGCCCACGAATAGCCCATGGACTCCAGCTCATCGGCTATGAATCGAATCGCGCGCCCCCCATGCAGATTCAGCATGAAGGGCACGTTTTCGATGACCACCCACTCCGGCGCATCACGCCTTATCTTGAGGAGGTCGAGAAGGACATGGACGAGTCCTGAATTGGGCCCGGTGATGCCCTTACGACGCCCAACCTGGCTGAGATCTTGGCAAGGAAAGCCAGCAGTGAGCACGGTGCACGGAGGAAGACGCTTGATCGTCCTGACATCGCCTACGACATCAGTCCCCGCGAACCGCGACTCCAGAACCTTTCGCGCCGCGGCGTCGATCTCGCAGAGGAGGGCTGCCTCATAGCCGGCCTCATGGAAGCCTGCTTCCAGGCCCCCCACCCCCGCGAAGAGACCCGCTACGGTTGGCTTCTTGGATGGGGCCGAAGGCTTGGCTGGGGATCGCTTGGTTTCCCCGCCTGAAGTCCTGCTCACCGCTTCGAGCCCATGAATGCCTCTGCAAATATCGGAAGAATACCAACTGCTGAACCACTAGCAGCGCGAGGGGGGCCCCGAGCTCGAAGCGCGGCGCAAGGGTTCGTCCGCCTATTCCTGCGGGCTACAATTGACCCCGGTCGCCCCATACTGGGCATGTTATCCGATGCACAGTTTAGGTAGGATCACTCACATGCAGCAGCCGCAATGTACTGGGCAGGCGGGCGGGGGCGAAACTTTTCTTGGCTTGCCCTTTAACGGGGAGCGAGGCGATCACCAGGATGGCCTTAGCAAGCACATCCGAGGTCGCAAAAAAGTAAGCCTCAGGCAGATCGAGCGCTTTGGCCAGTTGACGGACGACTTCGAGATTGGGCTCGGACAGGCCTCGCTCGTAGCGGCTGATCCTGGGAGCCGCCGTGTTCGGCTCACGGTGTCGTCCTGATGACCGGACCAAACGGTTCGTACGTGGCGTTACTGAGCAGCACCGTGCGAACGCCACTAGCCGGTTGGACGCCGATCTCTTGGATTCGGCCCTGGGGATCGCGGATGTAATCGCCCACAGCGCCATCGGGATAGGTCATAGCTCGCAGTTGGCCGCCTAAGGTGTAGGCGTACTGCAACATCAGGCTTCGCGCGCCGACCGTCTGAACTTTACGTGCCACCTGGCCGAAACGGTTGTAGCAATATTTCAGCTCAGTGCCATCGGTACGCATTGCGGTGACGCGGCCCAGAGCGAACGTTTCGCCGCTCGCACAGAGGCTGTTAACGGTGTCGTAGTCGTACTCGACATCGGCCGGACCGCTGGCGGTGTAGAAGATCGCCTTCGGGCGGTTTAAAGCGTCATAGGTGTAACGATGCGCTGTCGCGTCGTTAGCGTCCTTCTTGGTCGCCAGCAAGCCAGCAGCGTCATAGCCGTAGTCGGTGATGCCGGTGTCCGGGCTCTCCAACTGGATCTGCTCGCCGAAGCCGTTGTAGCGGTAGAACGTATTCAATCGATTGGGATCGGTGACCTGGGTAATTTGATCCCGTGCGTTGTACTTCACATCGGTCTGCGCTTTCAGGCCGTTGGCATCTTGCATGGAGCGCACCAAGCGCTGCAGCGGGTCGTAATCCTGGTCGGTTACGCGGCCCAAGGCGTCGGTGGTGCGGTCGGGATTGTCAAGTCCATCGTAGGTGATGACCTGACCTGAAAAAACTGATCCAGATCGATTGTTCATAAACTATGACCAAGGAGATTTGGACCATGCCCAAGAAGCGCTTTAGTTCCGAAGAGGTCATCCACAAGCTGCGAGAGGCCAAAGTTCTGTCGGCGCAAGGCCGCACGATCGCGGAGATCAGTCGGTCAGTTGGGTGTGACCGAGCAGACCTACTTCCGTTGGCGCAAGGAATACGGAGGTTTGAAGGTAGACCAGGCCAAGCGTCTGAAGGATCTGGAGACGGAGAATGCGCGGCTACGCCGAGCCTTGTCGGACGCGGTGATCGATAATCAGATTCTGCGCGAGGTCAGCAAGGGAAACTTCTAAGCCCGATGCGTCGTCGTCAAGCGGTGGCCCATGTGCACGCGCATCTGGGCTACGCACAGCGACGGATTTGTCGGGCATTGCACGTCACCCGCTCGTCGGTTCGCTATGTTTCGCAGCCACGCAGCGATGAGTCTTCGCTCACGCAGGCGGTGATCGCGTTGGCCACCGGGATCGAGCATGTAACGCGTGATGTTGTCGCGTGCGCCGATATGATCCAGATCGCTCCCCACGGCATAGGCCAACATTCCGCCTTTTGCGGCATCGTTGACGCGCTGGCGGAACACCAATTCGCGATAGGCGCTTTCCTGCAAATGGATCATCGACGGATCGGACTCGGTGAGCGCGTCGAACTCCGGGAACAGTTCGCGGAATTTCGCGATGCGCTTCGCCAGGATGGTTTCGAAGTCCAGCGGCTCGACCAGAGCAGGCGGCGGCAGTCGCGACAGATCGACGGCGGTAAAGGTGGACATAGCGGACCCGGTATGAACTCGGGTCAGACTCGCGCGTGCGCGCCGATGGGCCTACGAATGGGCTGTGTGTATGCGGGATTTACCGTCTCATCGGGTGCGACGAGCGGACGTAGACTGCGGGCGTCGAGTCTTGAGGGTGCCACCATGCGCAACGCGCCGAGAAATTCCTACCTCGACCACGATTTGATCAAGCTTGCCGAGCGGTGCATGACGCGCGCGCGCGCGTGAGCTGAGCGAGCGCGGCGTTCAGCGAACGCCCGAGCAACGCGGTGCGCTTGCACTGGATACGGCTTATTTGTTGACCGCTGCGGGGTCCGCGCTAGATTTGAGCGAGTACATGCCGGGAAATCCCGAATACTCTGCAAAGGGTGAGGGGCGCATATCAGTCAACGAATTCATGCAATGGCATTTGCGCCATGTCCATAACTCACGCTATCGGACGTACCTTCGTGCGCTCGACATAGCGGCCGGCAAGAATCGCGAGGCGTGGCGGATCGATATCCGTATTGACGGAAAGAAACCCGACGACCTCGCAACTAAAAGCGACGAAGGGTTGCGCATGGTGTTGGATGAACTGACGAAGCTGCCACGCTGGGGCTACCGGCGGCGAGGATGAACGAATTGTGAAACACCCATTTCGCGGCAGCGAAACGTCGATTTTGCGTCCCCGAAAGTGGGGTTTTGAGGTCGCGAAACTATTGTTTTGTTCGATGAAATACCTGATTCCGGGGGCGTCCGGATTTTCGTTTCTTGCATAGACGACATGCGTCGGGTTTAGTAGGGGCAACACCACGCGTCAACTCAAAGGGAGCCAGATGGCCACGCAGTCAACAGGAAGTCGAAACGATCCTCGCAAGCAGGAACTGTTGCGCGATTACAAATTGAAGACCGTACAGCACACGGTCTTGCTCGATGGGAGAAAGTACCCTTGTTGTGGTTGCCCTCAGTCGGTTGGGACGGATTTCTATATGTTCGAAGCCACCAATCGGGCGACGGGAGCGCAAACGTTCCTGTACGCGGGGGAACATTGCGGACGGACGCTTATGGCCTTTTCGACTTCCACGGATACGACGATTACGGACTTGCCGCACTTCGATCCGATCACCGGACAATCTAGTGCCTCTGGGGGTGGTGGTACGGGTCCTGGCGGATCAACAGCGGCATGGGCGCCGTTGAATCGCGAGTTGTTCCATGCGATCAATCTGACGTTCTTGGCGATGAAGTTGAAACCCGGTTCGACGCTATCGGCAGTGCTTGAAACGATCACCGCTAACCCGTCGCGCGTGCTGCCGACTACTGCGCCGTCTCTGAACACGATCATCAAGAACAATCTCGATAGCCAGCACAGCAGCTTGACGGACTACGTAAACGAGTTGCGGATTCAAATCCCAGCGATTAAGCAGTATCGATTCACGCTCATACGCAATGCGCTTGCGGCGCTAAAGACCCCGCCGACGGTTTACCTTTGAACGACCAGCGCCCGCCCATTGTGGGCGGGCGCGGTGCGTTTCTGTCAGGACTCGGCTTGCTCCGCCGCAACCGTCGCGGTAGCGGGCGCCGTGTGGGTGTCGGGTGCGCGGTTGGCGAAGGTCGGATCAGTCGGCAGCGTGCAGGCCGTCAAAGACAGAGCTGCGAGCATGGCGAGGGCGAACAGAACGTGGCGGGTCGTTTTCATGGTGCGATTCTCCGTTGTGTTGATTGAGACTGCTTGAGAATCGCCGATGTGTATGCGATGTACAGCGCACTACACACGCTTAGGGCATGGCTTCGGCGTGCTCTCCATGCCCAGTAACCCGGCCTCGGCCGTCCCGCTTGCTCTCATAGAGCGCGTTGTCAGCCCGCTTCAGTAGCTCGGATACAGGTTCGTGATTGCGTAGCTGCGCTACGCCCACGCTTAGGTTCGCTTCGACTATTTTTCCGTCAATGGAAAGTGGACTGTCGGCGACCGACCGACGCAAGTATTCCGAAAGCCTCACGGCGTCCGCAAGTGGCGTATTGGGGAAAATCAATACCATTTCATCGCCGCCGTATCGGCCGAGAATATCGGCGGTGCGCAGACGATTGCGTACCCGTCTTGCGATGATGCGAAGGACGTCATCGCCTATCGCATGACCGTAGGTGTCGTTGATCGTTTTGAATCGATCAACGTCGACGAACGCGATGGAGAGCGGATTTCCACCCGCTCGGGCCTGTGCGCCTGCCAGTTCTAGCGCTTCTTCTAACGCCGGTCGAGCAAGTACGCCCGTCAATCCGTCGTAGTCCGCGCGTTGGCGCGCTGAGTCCCAAGCGTGATTCAGCAGTCGGATTTTGTAGGTCAATCCCAACAGCAGGCTAAGCCCACCGAAGGCCAGTGCTGCGGGGTAGCCGTATTGCAGCCATTCGTAGGTCTGCCACCAATGTTGCAGGCTGCCGATTTTGATCACCAGCACCAGCATTAGAGGCGTCCACGCGGCCAACAGAATGAATGCCTCGTGTTGCCGGTGGCGCATGGCGTAAAGGCAGGCGGGAATAATCGTGGCGATGATCGTCAGCAAAACGAGATTGCCGGCGATGGCCGATTCGCGCCAAACCTGAAACGTGGATATCGCAAGCACAACGCCGAGGGCGGCGCTACAGAGATTGAGGATACGCGCGGCCCGTGGCTGGGTCATCGGCAAGTTCAGGAAGAACATCAGGAATCGCACGCTCGCGAGAACCGCGGCGGTGTTCAATAGGATGTTGGTGCGGCGATCCATCGCGAAGGCCGCCAGCCAGGCATTTCCCCGGAAATCGCCGCCCTCGATTGCGAGGCTGATTATCTGCGCGACCAATGTTGCGGCGAGATAGGCATAGCCACGTTGCCGAAGTGCAACGGCAAAGCCAATCGCAAGCAACGCCACCGCTGCCAGCGCGGTCAATACGAAAGTGCGGACGCGGTTGTATGCGTTGTCTTGTTCGTACACCGCGCGGAGCGGAAGGATTGAGAATTCGGATGCGAAGTTCGCGTTAGAGAACACGCGGACATAGATCGATTGGCCCGCCCGCAGGCCATCGGGGAGCGGAACAACATGCGCGACGGCGGAATGACTCAGATCGCTGTCGGCGCCGTACAGCGATCTACGAACGGGCGAAGCATCGCCAGGGCGCCACACTTCTAGTTCTTTTGCGAAGGGCTGGGACATAACGAACTGCGGCGATTCGGCGTCGCTAATATCCTGCGTCGCTGTGAGCCGCCACCAGCGCGACCGCTGGTCGCGCGGCAGGACCGAATGTCCGGGTATCGTTTTGAACAGGTCGCGTGCGCTAGCAGAGCGCACGAATGCGGGGGACTGGTCTTTCGCATCCGCCCGGTACTCCGCCAATGTGAACACGCTTGAAGGCGCCGCCCAGGCGGTAAAGAACGACGCCAGCAGCAACGCCACAATTTGAATTGACCGACGCCCGAAACGATCCATGTTTATGCCCCTGTCTCACCCAGCGAGAATACCGCCTGGTTTACGGGGCGTCGGCGGCCGGGGTCACGCTTTTTCGGCTGAACTGTGCGGGGCGTCGCTAAATCGCGCCGCCTGTCAGATGCGCCACCAACAGCTCCCGCACCCGCTCGCGGCCGGCGTCGCTGAATCCCAGCAACTGGCGCCGGGCGTACCGGACCAGGGCGCCGCCGCGCTTCGCGCTGTCTATGCCGCCGTCTTGGTGGACACGGGCGATCCGCGCGACCCGGCCGGCGTAGCCGACGCGCAGACCGTTCGCGTCGCTGGTCGCGCGCAGATGGCGGGCCTGTCGGATGCGACGGAACATGACGCCGCGACGGATGCGGCCGGCGCGATCCTCGCGCTGCGGCTTGCGCGGCGCGTAGGCGCTGCCGTCCGGGTTGCGTTGTTGCGCGATGCGCTTCTGTTGCGACCGCCGCAGATCGATCGCCAGCGCTTGTAGCAGTCTGCGGCGCGCAGACGGGGCGAGCGCCGCAATCAGCGGCGCCGCCCACGTTTCCAATTGCTCAAGATCGTTCATGGCACCATGCCGAAGTTCGTCCACGACTCGGCGTCGAACCTCGGCTCGGGCCAGGGCGTAATGCGGTCCTCGCCATTCGGTAGCGTTTCAACGCCGATGCGCTCGGTCAGCGGTAGCCGAATTTCCACGTCCGCGCGTTCGTGGTCGATCACGTCCACTTCAAACGCGATATCGCTGCGCCGGTCGGGATTGGCGAGCAGTTCGTTTTGATGCAGCGCGACCCAGCGCAGCACCGACAAAAATAGCCGGTTGGCGTCGCCGACGAAATCCACCAGAACCAGCGACAGCCGATAACGCAGTTCGAATGACTCGCTCGTTTGCGCGGTGCTAATCAGGCTTCCTTCTTCCACGAACACCAGCAGGCTTTCGGGGTTGCGTTGCAGTTCGGGAATCGCCTTGGCGAGATGAGCGCGCAAACTGGCCGGCTTGTTCATGGATTGCGAAGGCGCAGCAGTTCGCGCACGTAGTCTTGCAAGCCGATCACTTGTTCGGCGTTGGCGTGACAGGTGGCGTAGTTGTCGGCGACGGCGCCGGCAACGTCAGAGAGCGCAACGCCAGCGGCGGGCGCATCAAGATTTCCGGGGCTTGTGCCGGTGGGTTGGTTCGCTGCGGCGGCGTCATGCAGGCGCACAAACCCAACAGGCACAGTGCAAGCAGCGTCGGCAGTCGGAGTGACATAGATGGGGATTTCCTTGGTGATGATTTGGGCGTTGGCGCGCACGACCTGCACGCGGTCCACGTAACGCACCACAACGCGCTCAGAAGCCAACGCCAGATCGCGGGTGGCCTCGGCCTCGCGGCGGGCGTCCTCGGCGCGGCTGGCGCGTTCCTCGGCCGCGTGGCGGCGTCCGTTCTCGATCAGGACGAAACCGCCGACCAGGGCGACTAGCACCAGCAGCAGCGCAAGCGCACGGGTCATGCGGCCAGCCCGAACGCCGCCAGGGCGCGTTTGGTGCGCGCCGCGCGGTCTACCCAGCCGTTCGGCAGACGGCGCGTGTCGGTGCGGCCCAGGTTGAGTTTGCGGCTCACGCCGAGCGTGTCGTTTTCGTCGGCCAGGGTGTTGAGGCCACGTCCGCGCCAGTAGGCCGCCGCAATGTCGGCGCCGACTTCCACGCCGGTTGCAAGGTCGGGTTGCGCTTCCAACGGCAGGCCCAGCAATTCGCCGATCCAGCGGTAATTTGCGCGGCCGGTCAGATGCACCGGGCTACGGCCTCGGAAACGATAGCCGTCGCCGCTGGACTCGTTGCCGTTGCCATTGCTCGACGCATACACGCGATTGCCGATGCGTTCGGGCTGGCCGGCGTACTGCGCGGCCGTGGCTGGGTTGAAATGGTCTTCGAAGACTTCCAGCAGACGCGAAGCCGAGTAATTGAGGTTTTCTTCCAGGCGCGACAGGCCGGCGCTTTCATGCCCGAGTTGGGCCAGGAAGTGCGCGGCCCGGCGCGGCGTGGTGATGCCTTGGCGGTGCATGGCGCGCAGCAGCGGCGACAACCAGCGCACGGCGCGGGCGGGCGGGCATTGAACGGCGGCGGCCAATTGGGTTTCAGTAAACATGACGGCGGGGACTCCGAATCGACAGACGGGACGCGCGGGGGTGTCCGTGGGCGATGTAGCGCCACCATGGGCACGGCGCTTGCAGCGCCAGGAAAATGCACAGGGCGCAGCGCAGTACGCGCTCAGACGGAAAGGCAATCGCCAGCCACGGCGGCCACATGACCGCGGCGCCCGCGCAGGACACGACCGCGACCAGGGCGAACAGTCGCAGGGCGAAACGCAGGACCGCACCAATGTCGGCGCGATCGATCGAGCGCCAACCGCCCGCGCCGTAGGCGGCGAGGTTTTGGGCGACGATCATTCGCAGTTCGTCGCGCAGATCGGCGCCGGTCGGGGTGTCCTTGAGCATCGCCAGGGCGGTCAACAGAGCGACCAGGGCGCACAGCCAATCGAAAAGGATCATTCCGGCTTGCCTCCGATGACGCGTTTCAACCGTTCGGCCAATGCCTCGCCAATGACCGGGATCAGGGATTGCGAAAAAAACGCGATCAGCAGCGCGAGCGCCGGCGCGACGGATTGCAGGAAGTCCAGGCCGGGGAATGTCGGCACAACAATGGCAATGCACGCCGATACGGCGGCATAGGCGAGTGCCAGGCCGTACAGCCGCTTACGGGTGCCTCCGGGACGGCTGGCGAGCAAGCCGCAGGCGACGCCGGTAAACGCCATGCACAGCACCGCAGCCGGCACGCCGACGTGGGCGAGTGGCGAAGTCCAGGCGATGACGCCCAGCGATGAAGACGCGGCGGCCGTGCCGGTCAGTGCGGGAATGGACAACAGGGGTTCGGTCGGTGGCGTCATGCGGTCGATCAGTCCCAAAGTTGGATGAGGGTTTGGTGGGCCGGCGCGGTGGCGACGGGTGGCAACAGATCCACGGCCGTGCCGTGCGGCAGGATTGGCCCCAGGTCGGCAAGCCCCGGGTTCGCGATGAGCGCGGCCTCTATAACGCCCGCCGTGCGCCCCAGGACGCGCCAACACAGCGCATCCAGGGTTTCGCCCTGCGCGGCGTAGACGCGCATCAGATGAGTTCCACGACCGAACGCGTCGCGCCCGTGATATCGCTCACGGCCCAGGATGCATTGCGGCGCCATGTGCCGGCGTGGTCGTGCGCGTCCTCGGTGCGACGCTCGCCGCTGCCGGTGCTGTCGAAATCCGGGTAGCGCTCCATCACGTCGGCTTTAAGCAGGCATGCGACGGCGCGGCGATACAGCACCAACAGCCGCGATTCGCCGTTGATGCGCCTCGCTGGCACCGCAGCAAGCGAGCGATAGCCGGCGCCTTCATTGCCTGCGCGAAACTCGCGCAGGCGCGCATTGATCGACATGGCGGCGTAGAGCGCCAGTTCGCGCAAGCGTTCGCCGGTCACGGTGCCGTCTATGCGGCCGATCTAGCGCAGGTTCGAAAGCGACAGATCGGGGAACCAATCCTCGTTGATCAAGGTGTCGCGCTCGGGTGCGGTGGTGTCCGGGGCGACAGCGATAAAAGCGCTCATGCGGGGTCCAGGTAAAACGGCGGTGGGGGGCGAGCGATTGGGGAGAGAGGCCCGCACGCTCGCCCCGCCGCCGTGCGCGCGGGTGGGCGACTCGGTAGAGCCAGGGAAGGGCCGAGACGGCGGGCGGATTACGCGGGTGCGGTTTCCGGCCCGCCGCTCTCGGCTTGGCGCAAAGCGGGAGCGGGCTTGTTCAAAGCGCGGTCGAGACGTTCGATTTCCTTCTTGACGCCTGCGCGGTCGTGCAACTGCAAGGCGCGGCGCAGATGGTCGCGGGCGATTTCGGCCCAGCCACGCGGGGCGCCGGAAAACGGCGCCTCGCCGGCCTTCGCCATGTAGCCAATACCCAGCGCCTTATGCAGCTTGGCGCGCACTTCGTCGGGCATGTCCTTGGCGCGGGTCAATTCCTCGGTGTGCGACAGCACGCCGAGCGAGAACGGTTCGCCGGTGTCCTGCGCGATGAACGCCGCTCCGGCGATTTGCTCGGCGATCAGGGTCGCGGGCGTGCGTTGGTACGCGTCGGGCATCGCCAGATCGAAGCGCAACGCATAGTCGGCGATACGCAACGCGTCGGCGTAGTTGCCGGCATCGATGTGCCAAACCATGACGAACATCAACACCGCATCTTGACCGCCGCGCCCGCTACTCAGCACGCCATCGACCCACGGCGCATACTCGGGCAGCAGCTTGCGTTTGACTTCAATCTTGCGTTCGATCGACTGCACCAGCTTTAGGCGGCGCCGATCCTCGGCGAGCTTCATCAACATGAGTTCGTAAGCGTTGGCGTTGATTGGCTCGCCGGGATCGGCCGCCGCCGAAGCCTCGGCGGCCGACACGCGTTCGAAGTGATGGCGTGCGAGCGTCATCGCTTACTTGACCGGTGCAATCTGAATGTTTTCGATCAGGCAACCGGCCGCATAGTCCTCGACCACATACGCGTCGTTAGACGATTCGTAATTCTCGATGCGGTCGCGCTTTGCGTTGTCGGTGATGGTTCGGCGGCGCGAACCTTCCTGCCAGTAGATCGACAGATTGTCCAAGCGGGTGATAAAGATCGAGTTCGCAGGGAAGTACGGCACGCGCACCGCGCCGTGATCGCCGATGCGCTTCTGACTCACGATCATGTCGGCGGCCAGCTTCTCGGTCGGCACGTTCTGGTTGAGCAGCGGAAACAGCTTGTCGGCCAGCAGGCGACGGCCGCAGATCGCCACCAGCCCGGCGTCTTCCTGCCACCACGGCGCAGTCAGGTTGTTGACCGCATCGAATACCAGTGCGTCCAGGTTGCCGTAATCGGCATTCTCGCCGCCGACCAGGATCGGGCCGCCTGCCTTGCCCTTGTTCAAGACGCGGGCGGAAGCGTTCTCGCGGTACTTCTGCAACCAACCCTTGTTCACGTCCTGCAAGAGCGGGTTTTTCACGCGATCCGAGTTCGCGGCGCGACTCGTACCGTTGAAGCCGATGATGATGCGATCCAGGGCCTGCCGTTGGAGCAGGCTATTGCGCACACGGGCTTGGAAGTCCTTGAACTTCGCCCACGCGTCCAGCTTGGAATACTTGATGTGGGTGTCGCTGTTAGTCTGGGTGCATTCGTAGCCGGTAGCATCGATGCCGGTCGGGTCGGCGGTCTCGCGGTCCTTGTCGTCGGTGTTGGTGCAGCTCGTCCACAAAGACCCGAAGACCGGCGCTGACTACAAAGAAATAGACCTCCTATGCCGCCAGATCGAGCGCGCGGCGCGGGTGCGCCGTTACAGCGAGCCGGGCGGGCATGAAGGTGACTTGAATCCGAACATCGCGAACCGAAACGCAAAGCCGAAGCGTAAGCCGGTGCGTAACGCGTTCAGCGAGGAACAGCAAGCCAAGCTGATTTCGTCGTTTGACGATCAGCTATTCGGCTATCAACGGTACTGGCGCAAGAACGCATTCGGCGAGCGCATCCGAAACATCCTCAAGTCGCGCCAGATCGGCGCGACGTTTTATTTCGCGCGTGAGGCGTTGGTCGATGCATTTGAGACCGGGCGGAATCAAATCTTCCTGTCGGCCAGAAAGGCGCAGGCGCACGTGTTCAAACAGTACATTGCGCAGTTCGCGCAGACCGTCGATGTAGACCTGACCGGCGACCCCATCATTCTGCCGAACGGTGCGACGCTGTATTTCCTCGGCACCAACGTGCGGACGGCGCAGAGCTATCACGGCAACTTGTACTTTGACGAATACTTTTGGACGCATCAGTTCGAAGAATTGCGAAAGGTCGCGGCCGGTATGGCGCTGCACAAACACTGGCGACAAACGTATTTCTCTACGCCGTCTAGCGTCACGCATCAAGCCTATGCGTTCTGGACGGGCGCCCACTTCAATAAGGGGCGCAGGAAAGAGGACCGGGTGAAGGTTGACGTATCGCACGAAGCGCTGCGCGACGGTCGCATGTGTGCGGATGGTCAGTGGCGGCAGATCGTCACGATTGAGGACGCGCTACGCCAAGGCTGCAACCTGTTCGATCTCGATCAACTGCGCTTGGAGTATAGCCCGGCCGAATGGGCGAACTTGCTTATGTGCGAGTTCGTGGACGACACGCTTTCGGTGTTTCCGCTCGCGGAGATGCAACGCTGTTTTGTCGATTCGTGGAGCGTATGGGACGACTTCAAGCCGTTTGCGCCGCGCCCGCTCGGTCATCGTGAGGTATGGGTCGGCTACGACCCGGCGTTGACCGGCGACAGCGCCGGGCTCGTCGTGGTCGCGCCGCCACTTGTGCCGGGCGGTAAGTTCCGGCTGTTGGAAAAACACCAGTGGCGCGGCATGGATTTCAAGACCCAGGCCGAACGCATCCGCAAGATTACGCAGCAATACAACGTGACTTATATCGGCGTGGACGCAACCGGCGTCGGTGCAGGCGTGTTCCCGCTGGTGCGCGACTTCTTCCCCACCGTTCGCAACATCACGTATTCGGTGGAGACCAAACCCCGGATGGTGTTGAAAGCCAAAGACGTGATTTCCAGCGGACGTTTGGAGTTCGATGCGGCGTGGACGGATATCGCGCAGGCGTTCATGTCGATCCGCAAGACCCTGACCGCGACCGGCCGGCAGGCCACCTACGAAGCCAGCCGCAGCGACGACATAGGTCACGCCGATTTGGCGTGGGCCGTGATGCACGCGCTGGACAACGAACCCTTAGAGGGCATGACCGCCCGCCATCGTTCCATTGTGGAGATTATTTAATGACTGCTGTTGCGCCTGCGGAAACGGAAATCACTACGAAGGCCAAGGCGCAAGCCTTCAGCTTCGGCGAGCCGGTGCCCGTGCTGGACAAGCGCGGTTTGCTGGAGCATCTAGAATGCGTGCGCGCCGGCAAGTGGTACGAACCCCCGGTGTCGCTGGACGGACTCGCGCGGGCGTTTCGGTCGAGCCCGCACCACGCGTCCGCCATGTATACGAAGTGCAACATCTTAGTGTCCACCTTCGTCCCGCATCGTTTGCTTAGTAGCGATCAGTTCGAAAAGCTAGCGCTTGACACAATTGCTCTCGGCAATGGCTACCTAGAGCGGCGGGACGCCCGGAGCCGCAAGCCCCTTGCGCTCAAACATGCATTGGCAAAATTCGTTCGGCGGGGCGTTGACGATGGCCGATACTTCTTCGTGCGCGGCTGGGAAGATGAGCATGAATTCGCGGCCGACAGCGTTTTCACGTCATGGAACCGGATATCAATCAAGAGATTTACGGCGTTCCGCAGTACGTGAGCGCGCTGCAATCGGCGCTGTTGAACGAATCGGCGACGCTGTTCAGGCGTAAATATTACCTCAACGGCAGCCATGCCGGATTCATCATGTACGTCAACGACGCGGCGCAGGATCAGGCCGACATCGATGCGATGCGAAATGCGCTGCGGGATGCAAAAGGTGTCGGAAACTTCCGAAACCTGTTCCTGTACTCGCCGAACGGAAAAAAGGACGGTGTGCAGGTCATCCCGATTAGCGAAGTCGCGGCGAAGGATGAATTTCTAGACATAAAGGGCGCGACGCGCGATGACGTGCTCGCCGCACATCGCGTGCCGCCACAGTTGCTGGGAATCGTGCCGAACAACACGGGCGGCTTTGGTGACGTGGAGAAAGCAGCTCGGGTCTTCGCGCGAAATGAACTGCTGCCATTGCAAACACGATTCCGACGAATCAATGAATGGATCGGCGATGAAGTAGTGAAGTTTCTTCCTTATGATCTTTCGTTGGCATAAAAAAGGGCGCCCTTTGGTGGTCAGGTGTTGTTGGGACGTTGTTGAAAAGACGCCTTCGGAGGAACTCTGAGCCCCTCGGGCGCCAGATCGGGGTGCTCTTGGTAGAGTGGATTTAACACCTCTAACAGGAGCTCCGCCATTGCCTTGCTCAACCCTTCTCGCAAAACATGTAGTTCACCTTCGGAGCATTTCTCCTGCACAAGCAGCATAGATTGATTCATCAGGAAACTTGCTTTAAGCAACTTTTCGCTGACTTCCTGCGCGACGCGTTTATCCGTAATCATATTCCTGAGCTTCCTGCTTTCTCTGGGAATTCATCAGCGCAGTTCTGTAATAAAAAATTTAAGAGCTGCCGTTGAAAAGTTGCTCGAACTTCGCTTCGTATTGTGAGGCGGCAAGCGAAAAAGGGCGGGGCTCGCCCCTTTTCGATTTGCGAGATTCACTCCGGAAGAGGCAAGTACCCAGGAATATCTGGGTAATGCTTACGAAGAACAGGGATGATTCGCGAGTCGATTTGCGTCATCAGTCTTCCTAGCTCGCGACGCACTTCCCTGATTTCCTCTTCATCTGCAAAGATCGTCTTGCTGAGCTTTGCAGCTTCGTCAACCTCTCCGCAAGCTCTATTGAGAGCGGCCAAAAACAACTCAGCGTTTTCTGTCGACATTTCCATCTCCGTCATAGCAGCCTTTGTCGGCCATGCACTGCATCCAGCAAACGCGGAATGGAATCCCTTGACTCGTTCTTGATATACCGAGATTGGGCTCGCACTCATCGCTGCAATCGTCATCTGCCTTCTGGCACTCCGCAGAATATCGCCTGGACACCGCCCAGGCAAACAGTGGCCCTCCGACCAGTTCCGCTAAAAACGAATGAACACGGGGGCTCAATTGTGGAGTTCGGCAACTGGCGCTCGTCGGCGCAGGACCATATGTGTCTTGTGATTGGTTGCCCACCGGAGACATGGGGCCAGATGGCGGACGCAGAAGGTTCCAAGTGGATGTGGCCGTGGCTGCGGCGGCGGAAGCGGTTTGAAGGCCCAAAGAATCTTTGCCAGTAAGACTATTGCCATCGGCGTAACCGTAAGTGCTGGTTCCGCCGCCTAGCCCGATCGGGTCGCTTTGAACATAGCGACCCGTCGCCGCTTCATAGTCACGATAGTAGTTGTAGCTCAGACCTGTGACTGGATCGAAAAGTTGGCCGGGGAATCTCATATTCAACACGAACGGAACGGCATCGAGGTCGGGGTCCTGATTGGGCACACTGTTGCCGAATGCTTCCCCGGCCAGATCCCAGGTCCACACGGCCACGTTTCGGACGGGATCGATTACGGAGCGCGGCGTGCCCAAATGGTCCGGTTGGATGTAATGCAATCGCGCAATCGCGGTGGTGGGGCCGACCTGTAATCCTACTGGCTGGTCGCCCAACCAAATCGCTTGCTGGATCGCCGCGCCATCCGTGCCGTAGTCCCCCAGCCAGTGCCCTGACTCGTCATACACCGTATAAGTGTCGGACGAGCCGGCGTAGCGCCTGACCCGCTCTCCCGCGCCGTTGTAGGCGTAGTTCATCACTGGCACCCCCAACTGCTTCGCTTGCGTCATCCGGTCGTGGTTGCCGTAGACAAGCTCCTTTGCGGTGCCTCCAATCGATGTGGTGTTGCCTGCTGCGTCGTAACCACGGGCAATGCCGGCAACTGAGCTGAGCTTGTGGTTGGTGGACGCATAGACATAGTCCTGCAAGCCGCCGGAGTTGGTGAAAGCCTCGCGGTTGCCGGTCTTGTCGTAGTCGTAGCTCTCCAACACCGTGTTGCTTGGTCCGTCGCGGAACTGGGTGAGGCGGCTGAGCGCGTCGTAGCCGAATTTGACCCGCGCTGGTGTTGAAAAGGTTGCGTTGTGGATCGCGGTGATTTGCAGCAGTTCATCCCTGGCAAAGCCCAGGTCAAGGCCACCTGATGCCGTATCGCGGAGCGATTGCACCGCGTAGTTCAGGTCATAGGTCCGGGTCAAGGTCCGCCCATTGCCATAGGTCCACCCCTGTTCCGGCCCGAACGGGTTGTAGCCGGTGACGGTGAGCAACAACTCCCTGGCGCCACCAGGCGGGGTCACGCCCATGGTGGCCACCCGGCCCTGCGCATCGCGGGTGTAGTCCGCCACCGAGCCGTCCGGGTAGGTCAACGCCGTGAGCTGGCCTGCGAGGTTGTAGGCGTATTTGACCGTCAAGCCCACGCCATTGGTGGTCTGGACCTTGCGCACCAAGTGACCAAACCGGTCGTAGCAATACGCAGTGCTCCCGCTGCCATCGGTCATCGTTGCGCGACGGCCTAAGGCGAATTGCTCACCAGCGGGACACGCACCGGGCGCGGTGTCATAGGTGAACGCCACATTGAGGCTGGTGTCCGGGTAAGTGACAGCAGTCAGACGGTTCAAAGCGTCGTAGTTGTATTGCCGGGTGACTCCACGCGCATCGGTGGCCGTTTTGACATTGCTGGCCGCATCAAAGGTGTAGGCGGTGATGCCGGTGTCCGGGCTGGTCAGCTGTGTGCGCTCGCCGAAAGCATTGTAGGTGTAAACCGTTTCCAGCAACTTGGGATCGGTCACCTTGGTGACTTGATCGAACTCGTTGTAAGCCAAAGCGGTGGCGGCTTCGATTCCACCCACATCCTGCAAGGTGGCGCTCAGACGGTTCAACGGATCATGCTGGCGCGTGGTCTGGCGCAGCAAGGGATCAGTCACACTGCTGACGTTGTCGTCTGCATCGTAGCCATAGCTGGTGGCGTGCAATGCCGCGTCCTTGTCTGCTTCCAGTTGGCCCAGCGTGTTGTAGACGCGAGATAAGGTGCGCTTGACCGTGCCACCCGAGGTTTTGCTGTCTTCCACAAGGCGGTTGCCCGCGTTGTCCAGGGTGTAATGGATTGAGGCACCCGTGCTGTCGGAAACATCGGTCAACCGCTGGGCCGCATCGTAGACATAACTCGTAAACGATCCATCCGGCAGCGTCACTTTTTTCACCAGACCGGTGGGCCAGTACTCAAAGGCGTTGACTTGATCGTCCGTTTCGCTGGCGTTGTTGGGCCCCCGGACTTTGCTGGACAACTGCCATCCGCGAATGTGATAGCTGGCGTCCGTTGCCACACCGTTTATGTCAAGGCGCGAGAGTGGGCGGCCCAATGCGTCATAACCCAACGTTTCGACCGATCGGCCCAGCGCATCGGTGACCTTCCACAAATCTCCCTTGCGATGTGAACACGCGGCAGGCGTGGTTACGCACACCGGATCATCCGATCCGTAGTAGCTGAACGTCACCACATCACTGACGTCCGATCGCGGGCCGTCAATGCTCTTGACCAAGCCCAGTGTCGGGCACGTGCTGCTTGGTGCGGACACATCCGCCGCCTCGCAGTAAGCGTAAGTGGTGGTGCGGGTTTCGCTGGTCGCGGTGTCTTTGACAGAAACGGTGAGGGGTTGCAGGCGCGCATTGCGTGTGATGCGGGTCTCGCGATTCCCTAGCTTGGTAAAGATTAAACGGTTGCTCGCGATGTCGTGGCGCTCTTGCGTGGTGCGCTCTTGCGCCAAGCCCTGTGCCTCTTTGATGCTGTGCGTGCGAGCTGGCTGCCCGGTCACCGCGTCGGCTGCTTCCGCATATGTGTGCTCGGTTTTGATGCCGCGTCGGTCCTCCACCAAACTCAGGCGGCGGCGGAAATCGGTCGTTTCGTCGTAGTAGGACTGTTTGAGCGTGCCGCGGCTGTCGGCAATGTCGCCCACCTTACGCGGCACGCCATCACCCACCGGTGCTGCGGTCAGTCCGTAATTGGTTTGATGGCCGAGTGCATCGGTGACCACCGCCCCGCCCTGCGTGGTGTACGCCAGGGTCACACCATCTGCACCGCCGGCGTGCTGGCTGGACGTGACCCGGCCTTTGGCGTCGTAAGCGAAGGTGCTGAACCGCACGTTGTCTTCTGCCGTGATTCCGGTCAGATGCAGCGGAAAACGCGTGTCTTCGTAGTGATACATCCGCGTGCCACTGTCGGGATACGTGACCGATGACACCTGGCCTGGGGCAGCGTAGCCGTAGCTAGCCAGGGTAATGCCAGCCGAAGACACCGACGCGATCGTGTCGTCCGCTGCCTCACCGTTGTAATGGAAAGTCAACGCCCGCCCAGTGGAATGGGTGATGCTGTCCAACCGGCCGATGCTGTTGTAAGCGTAAGTCAGGCTGGTGCCGTCTTCGCCCTGCTGGGAGAGCAATAAGCCATCGCCGTCGAAGGTCATCACGCTGGACGCGCGATAAAGCACCCACTGGCTGCTATTGGCCACCAAGCGCTCGCCACTGTTATCGGTGGCCCAGTAGTTGGAACCGTCTTGGCGGAAGCGCAGCTGATAACCGCTGCCATCGATAAGAGCAATGGATGCGCCTGTGATCGCAAGTTTGATGCCGTGGGAGTGGGTCCAGCCGGGGCCGAAACCACCAGTTTCGTTGGCAACACCCGAATGGTAGTAACGCGCGAGACTGATCCAACCCAACTCAATGTCGGACTCGGTCTCGAATTTCTCACCGGTTTTGACGTTGCACGGATTGCCGACCAGACCACTGGTTTTCCCGCTACCCGTTCCAGCTTGCGCATCGCATTCTTCGCCCTTGCCGGTGATCTTGGCGACGAAGTCGGTGTTCACACACGCGGCGTATTCATCCTTCCATTCGGCGAACTGATTGGGGCATTCCGTGCGGCGCTTGCGAACAATCACTTGTTCACCGTATTCCTCGGTGACACAAGGGAAGTCGGGCGTGTTGTCGCCACGCATATACGTGCCAAGGAATTTCTTTTGCTCAAAGCGACCCTCATAGCCAGGAATCAAAGGCTCCCAATCCACCGTCTGCGTCAGCGTCGCCCCCGGGCACACCGGATTGACCGCTTCGATTTCCGCAAGGATCAGGTCGTAAGCGTCCTGCTCTGTGACGGTCGGGCTGCCCAGGTTCGCATTGGGGTAGTAGGACCAGTCCGGATCATTGGGCTGCTCTTTGCCCATCCAGTAGGTCAAGGTGATGTTGCCGTTGGCGTCGACCTGGCGATCCTTGATCTTGTTGGCCGTCTCCCAGATGCCGGGGAACGGTGCCGGGAGGGTGCTCATGCCGGCGACGGCCTCTTGCTGCGTGCCGTATTCGGTGGGTTGCGCGGGATCGCTGATCTTCCATTTGTTGCCGCTTTCCTGGGCCATGGCGTTTGTGGACAACGCCAGGCCAACCGCGACGGCCAGCGTCGCCATGTGGACCTGTCGGTGCAGGCCAGCGGATGAACATCCTTTTCTTCTCGACATTCCAGTCTCCTTGATGGGCGATCAGGCGCCCGAATGGGGGCTGGCTGCGGCCTCCGTGGCGCACAGCAATGCCCCCGTCTCTTCAAACAGGTTCAATCAACGTCAGGGGCGGTGGCATCTCCATTGCGGGCCATGAGCGGCGGTCCATTGAACTCTGAGGGTCCATTGCCTCAGTGACTGCGACGTTACTTCTCCGCGTAACCCTTGACTAGGGGCGATGCGAGGGGCGGCGGCCGGCGCCCGATAGTGAGGAGCGTCGATTTAGGACGCTGGCGCGCGGTCGAGACCCCGCCACGCCTTCCCGCTACTTGTGCGCCTTTCGACTCAAATCGTAGAGCCGGCCGGGAGCCCCGCCCGTAATGGCGATAGCTGCGATCAACGGGAGCACTTTTTCGACGCGAATAGACGCACGCAAGGCGGTTTTTTAGGGCTGCGGGGGGTGCTGGTTTCGCACGCTCGATCGGTCGATGAAATGAGCGGAATTCGTGGCGCTTTCCCAGGCGAGGGGAGGGGGCATCGGAAAACGGTAACCTCATCGGAAAGGCGCGTTTTTCGCCCATAAGCATCTGATTTAAAAAAGAGTTTTCAGGTTACCGCAGAGCGGTAATTTTCGGTAACCCGGCCGGTAACTAATGCGTAAGTAATTGATTTTAAAGGGGGGGGCTAAGGCCAAGACATTACCTATATATAAAGGTAATTAATTACCTTCTAGTTACCTTAATGGTTACCGCCGCCCATCGCTGTAAGTCATTGTAACTGCTATGGAAAGTGGCGGTTCTTAGTCCACGTTACCGATGTTACCGATTTCCGATGGCCCCCCAAATGTTCTAGGCCCCAATAGCTCCGGCCAAAGTCCGCACAATCTCAGGCTGTAAGACGCTGGCGGCTACGATGGCGCCATGTCTTCCTGTCTTGTTCGATACCAGGTCGTGATCGCGTCGCGCGGCCCTCTTGGCGCCGATCCTGCGCATGGCGTCGCCGGCACCGCCCTGGTCGATAAGGAATGGGAGCCCGACGACTGGGGCGACCCTGGCCGCTGCGTGCGGCGTCGCGCTCTGTTGGAACTGCGCGGAGATGATGGCGGGTGCTACCTCGACCGCGTACGGGGCCGCGCCGGGTTTGGGAATGATCCTGGCCCAACCCGAGCCTACACGATTGCCAAGCTTGGCTTGACAAGCTGGACGGTTAATCATTCCTCTTCCAGAGAGGGGAATGAATGGACATCTATCAGCTCAAGGTCGCTTACTTAGACCCGCACAATCCTGTAACGATTGACGCGGAACGCCATGACAACCTGGCTCGTGCCAGGCGTTGCTTAGTTGATGCGGGCGACTTCGAGCGCCGTTATGCACTGCTGCTAGGGAACTTCCTTGCGTTCGAGGAGTATGCGGCCGTCTCGTTCCTTCGGGATATGGCGACCTTGAATTTCAGCTACGAGGGAAGTGATCTAGTGCTTATGGAGGGGAACCGTCATGCCATTAATTTCTTCACGAGTGCCAAGGCCTACGTCGACCACGCGTTGTCCGACTTCAAAGACATTGGTGAGAAGCGTTGGTTTATGGAGCAAGTGAAAAAGCAGACCAAAGAAGCTAGCGATAGGTCGATCCACTATCGTGCGGCTGAGCAACTAAGAAACTCCAGCCAGCACTTTGCAATGCCCATCACTGGCTATGGGCCTGGCCCGGCTAACGAAGATAGGGATTGCACTTGGTTCTACACAACAAAGGAGATGCTCTCCAAGGACACAAGGGTAGATCAGCAAAAGCTGACCGATCTTCCCGATAAGATTTTTCTCAACACGACACTTCGCGGCTATATGCGCGAGCTCAGCGGCATACACCTCGCACTTCGGAAACTGGTGAACGAGGAAGTTGACCGTTGTCGAAAACTCATTGAAGCGGCGATCCTCGATTACCGCGCGGCCCAGAAAGAGCCCTCGAAAGTATCTGTCACGGGAGCAGGGGTGATTTCTGCCCGCCTCACGAGATCATCGCCAGAGGAATCGGAGTTGGTGACATCGGAAGCTATCCCACTGCTTCTGGACTGGGATAACAGTCGATTGAGCCTAGTTGAGAAGCACTTCGTTCGAGTCAAGCTGCCCTTTTAGATATTGCTCTAACCGCTTGGTCGGGGATCGCCTGGGCCGGGTTGGGGGGCGCCGATTCCGCGCACGGGCGTCGCCGGCAGTGCCCTGGTCGATGAGGAATGTGAGCCCGATGAAATGGGGAACCCTTGTCGCTGCGTGCGGCGTAGCGTCGTGATTGAGCTGCGTAGGGCGAGGGCGGGGGCTACCTCGACTTGCAGGGCCGCTCGCCCTTATGGCGCATGAGCGGGGCCTGATGCCCGGCTCAATGAGCTTGCAAGCGTTGCTGCGCTTGGGTCTGCCCCGGGAAGGTCGGTCCCGTTGGGGGTTGACTTTGTAAACAAAAATGCTTATAGTCACGGCTCACCCAAATAGGAGAGCTATGAAAACGAGTGAGTTTCGGCGTTGGCTGCAGGACCAAGGCGCGGTGTTTAAGGACGGGAAGCGGCATACCAAGGTTTACCTGAACGGAAAGCAATCCACACTCCCCCGGCACAAAACAAAGGAGCTGGGCGAGGGTCTAGTCAAGGCCATTAAGAAGCAATTAGGTGTCTAAGGACGCTGTCGGAATTGAATAGGCCGCCCCAAATTGGGGCGGCGATATCCCGCAATACCGCGCAGGTAAGCGCCTGCGGTAACTCAGTAGTTGATCATCCCAAGTAAGTAGTGACCACAATCACCCCAGAAGCGAAGCAATACAACCCACCCCAACAGACAACCCACACAAACGGAAATCAGGCCAGTAATGTTGAAGTATCCCGCCCGCATTGAACCAGACGGTGCAGGGTTTTTGGTGACCTTTCGGGATATCCCGGAGGCGCTAACGTCTGGTAGCACCCAAAATGAGGCGCTAGAAATGGCCAGCGATGCACTGGCCACGGCAATGGATTTTTATTTTGAAGATCGAAGGACGGTTCCCATACCGTCTAAACCTAAGAAAGATGAGGTCCTGGTGGCCTTGTCGGCGAGCGTGTCTGCTAAGGTCTTGCTGTTGAATCAGATGCTGGAAAACAGCGTGACCCCAGCCCAATTGGCTAGAAGGATGCAGACCAGCCCGCAGGTTATTAATCGAATTGTCGATCTTCATCACGCAACAAAAATAGATACCATCGCTCAGGCGTTGAGCGCGATGGGGAAGCAATTGGTTATCTCTGTCGTATAGCGATAAGTTTTTGATAATGAAAGTAGAAAGCCCCTGCTGGAGACAGCAGGGGCTTTTTTTCTTGCGGTAATGAAGTAGCGAAGCCTTCGATTCTGTCAGTGCATCGCGCTCCACAAGCGCTCTAGATGCGGGGGCGAAGATTGACGGGCCGGTGTTGTGGGCGCCCGCGGACTGCGCGGCAGACTGACCAAAAGTACCGGTAAAATTAGCGGCCAGTTCCCTTGCAAATTGCTCTCGTTCAACGCATCGCCGGTAAAATTATCGGGCGTAAGCGCCTGAAAGATAAGCATAGTAGATCAAACTTTTAATCTTTTGCTCTACGCTACATGCGTTCTCTTAGAATGAAAAAAGCCGAGCTCTCAAGAGGCTCGGCTTTTTTCGTGTCAGCACTCTTCAGCGAAGTCGTTAACCCGCGCTTGGTGCAAAGTCCGGCTGCGTTCCGTATGCGCGACGAGAGGGAAGGTCGATGTCCGGGTGAGGGTCCGCGCTTGGGCTGAGTTCTCGAAGTGCTTCGATGCCCGCAACCCAGGTGAATCCGCAAGACAGATTTTACATTGGAACGAGGCTTCACGATAAAGGCGCGAAAGCTCACGGCTTGATCGCGCTGCAGCTGGACCTGAGCAGTGAGGGCAGGCCATCGACCGTACCCGGCTCATGCTCGACGCCCCCGTGCAGCCGAGATTCGTGCTTGCACCCACGCATCGACCTCGCTCGCGATCCATGCGGACGTGCGCACACCGAGCGGGATTGGCTTCGGGAACGAACCAGCGACCACTAGCCGATGGATCTGCGTGCGGGAGATGCCCGCGATACGCATGACCTCCGGCAGCCGGAGAAAGCGTTCCTGCGGTTGAGACATTAGATGACGAGGCGAGGTGCTGTGATGGGGCGCGCTGGTGCGATTGGACTGTGAGTGATCGGAAGAGGACGTGTCGAGCATGGCCGCCTGTGTGGTTGCGGGGTGAGGAGAACGGAACACCCCTGGAGTTCAGGAGGTGTCTAGCGGCTTCCTATTCTTCTCATCCACGCAGTGGCGTCATCCAGGACCGAGTGTGTATCGCTCATTCACAGTCGCAAGTCCGCGCGCAGCCAATTTGGCAGGTCATCGGAAAACGGTAACATCGGTAACCTGTATCGAAAACTCTGCTTAAGACATTGATTTATAATAATTTTTGACGTTACCGTGCTGCGGTAATTTCCGGTAACCAGGGTAGTAACAAGGTTCGAGCTGATCAACCGGTAGAGAGGTAGGCCTCCCAAGCCTGCATCAGCTCTCGGCGCTTGGCGATTAGCTGTCCACGTCGATAGGCCGCTTCAGTCTTGTCCTTGATCTTGTGAGCGAGCGCCATTTCGACGATATGGTTCTCGACGTCCGTTTCCTCCGCGGCCCAATCGCGAAAGGTCGATCGGAACCCGTGCACCGTGTACGGCAAGCCTAGATTTTTGGGCTTCTGCAGATAGAAGAGCATCGTGTTTTCGGAGAGTGAGAACGGCGGACGATCTCTGGGAAGGGAGTTCAGGATAGCGAGTGCTTCTGTACACAAGGGGACGACATGAGCCTCTCCACCTTTCATGCGCTCCGCGGGTATCACCCACCGGGCTTTGGCGAAATTGAATTCTTCCCAGCGCGCTCCGACGGTTTCCTCGGTACGAGCGGCTGTCAGGATGGTGAAGCGCAGCGCGTTGCAGGTCTTGATGTCGGATTTGCGCAACTGGCGCATAAGTGCGGGGACTTCCGCGTAAGGCATCGCGGCGTGATGCTTAACCTTCTTCACCTTCGAGGCTTTGGGAAACACATGGATTAGGTGGCCCTTCCATCTGGCCGGATTCTCACCCGCGACTAGATTTGAATACTTCGCCCAATCCCAAACGCGCTCGATTCGATTTCGCACGCGCGTCGCCGTTTCGGTTTTTGTAGTCCAAATTTTGTTCAGGCAAGCGACTACTGTTGGAGTGTCGATCGCTGTGACCGGCAATTTTCGGTCTGGGCCGTAATCCCGCAGCGATTGCTCCCACTGATGCGCCTGAGCATCGTTCTTCCATTCGGGCTGGCATTTGGCGATGTATTCATCGACGCATTCGCCCCAAGTGCGCAAACCACTAGCACGCGAAGACACGCGCAATGCGAGAGGGTCCTCTCCACGAGCGAGCAGGCGCCTTTGCTCCATGGCTTTCTGGCGCGCTTCCTGGAGGGTGACGACTTGGACCGATCCCAGCCCCATTTCCCGCCGTCTACCCAATCGTTCATAGCGGAAGACCCATGACTTGGCCAGGCTGTCAGTTACCTGGAGATACAGCCCGCCGCCGTCGGCATGATGTCCCGGTTTAGCGGTCGCTACTTGGCGTGCCGTTAGACGATTTATGACTCTAGCCACCCATGTCTCCACCCATGTATTGATGGCGGATTGTAGCGGAACGTTGCGGAACAATCTGAGCGAAATTGTAAGTTTTTTTGGCTTTTTCAGCGGTTTTGCGGAACGTTGCGGATCAACATGGGCTGGCCCGTTCGGCCACTCTCTCCGCCAATTCTCAGACTTCCAGCGTCATCGTAATGCGGCGCCTGGATCGTGATCTTGTGCAGATCCGTATTCCACGCTTCGTTCAATAGCCGCCACGCCCCAGGAACCCCGCCCCAATCGTGCATTGCTTGCCGCACGAGTCGCATTTGTCTTCGGCGGCCTTGAACACGGCTTTTTCGGAGTCGGACAGTTTCGCGAATTCGTCCGCGAACGCCTGCGAGCCGGCCGAGGCGCGCAGCAGCAGGCGGGTGGTGACTTCGCTGGCGGCCATCGCGCGTTCGTACATGCCGTCGCAGTGCTTGTAGCAAAAGCCGTCATGCACCGGGACGGTCTCGCGCGCGCCGATGACGCCGGCCTTGATCATGATCTCGCGGCAACTCGCCGAGGCCGGGGACAGGTAGCTTTTCTGCTCGCAATAACCGTTCTTGCAGGTCAGGCCCGCGGCGCAGGTGGCGATGATCTTCGAGTCCTCGCCGCAGGCGCCGCCCTGCTGGCGGACAAACTCCTGCTTGCTCAGTGCACCGGTGCTGCAAACCGCGGTCAGAACGAACAGGCACACGGTGGCGATGATGCGGTTCATGCGAGGTCTCCTTGACGAAGGGATGGATCTTCCTGCGCGCACGGTCCGCGCGGCGATCGCGGGGCGACGGCCGTGCGGGCGACGCGCCCGAGTTGCGTGCGGTGCGCGACTGCGCTGCGCATCGCCGTCGCCAGCTTAGGAAGCGGCTGGATCGCGCGACGTGACTCGCGTTGTAGAGTGAATATTGGTGAGTTGGGTCGAGCGGCGGTGCAGGACGTGTCGCGAGTCTCGGGATGAGTCCGACGTTCACGAGCTGAGTTTGGGTTGCCGTTGCTTGGCGTCGCTGAGGTAAGCGGCCGGCAGCGGATCGTCGATGCCTTGTAGCGCCCGGATTCGGCGTCCCGGCGGGCTGGCGCGGCGTCGGCTCGGCTTCGAATCGGCTTCGAATGCACCGCCGCCCAATCGTGCAATCGCCTGCTTGCAATGAGCGGGGCCTGGCGTGGTGCGGGTTCTGACCGCCGTGTCGACGCGAAGTTTTTTCGCAGTCGTGTCGATTCGGTCGCCCCTCGATCGTCGTATTGATGGAGACCACGCGGTTTCCCCGATTCCCACCCGTCAAGGAGAAAGGCCATGCAGGTCAAGCCGGTAGGCTGGTTCGAGATTTACGTCCACGACATCGCGCGCGCCCGTGCGTTCTACGAGGGCGTATTCGCGCTCAAGCTGGAGAAGCTCGAAAGTCCCGATCCGGACTCGGAACTGTGGGCGTTCCCCGGCGCGATGGACCAGAGCCACGGCGCCTCGGGCGCGCTGGTGCACATGCAGGGCGCGCCGGTCGGCGGCAGCGGCACGATCGTGTATTTCATGTCCGCCGATTGCGCGGTCGAGGCCGGCCGCGCGGTCGCGCACGGCGGCAAGGTGAGCAAGGACAAGTTCGCGCTCGGCGAGTACGGCTTCGCGGCCTTGCTGACCGACACCGAGGGCAACCTGATCGGCGTGCATTCGATGGCGTGAGGCGCGCGCGATCCGTGCGCGAGTCGTCGCGGCGATGCGGCGGCGACTGGCGGTCGCGGCGTGTAGCAGCACGTAGAGAAGTGGCGGACGAAAAAGGCGCCGCCAAACCAACTCCGGCACCCCGCGGTAGCAGGGTGCCGGAAGGTCGATGCGCGGCTTACAGCTCGATGCAGTCGAACGTGACCTCGGGATCGACCTCGGCGCTGTAATCGACATCGTCGCGCTCGAAGCCGAACAGCTTGAGGAACTCGTGCTTGTAGCTCGCGTAGTCGGTGAGCTGGAACAAGGTCTCGGTGGTGACCTGCGGCCACAGCGCCTTGCATTCGCTCTGCACGTCCTCGCGCAGTTCCCAGTCGTCCAGGCGCAGGCGATTTTCCGAATCGGTTTCCGGCGACTGGCCGTCCTGGCGGTACATGCGCTCGCGCAATAGGCGATCGAGTTGGTCGATCGGACCTTCGTGCAGGCCTTTTTCCTTCATCACCTTGAACACCAGCGAGATGTACAGCGGCATCACCGGAATCGCCGAGCTGGCCTGGGTGACCACCGACTTGAGCACCGCGACATTGGCGCCGCCGCCGAGCTTCTGGCCCAGACGCGCATCGAGCCGCTGCGCGGTCTGGTCAAGATCGACCTTGGCCTTGCCGAGCGCGCCGTGCCAGTAGATCGGCCAGGTGATTTCGGTGCCGATGTAGCTGAAGGCGACCGTGCGCGCGCCCGGCGCGAGCGCGTCGGCGCGTTCGAGCGCATCGATCCACAGCTCCCAGTCCTGGCCGCCCATCACCGTGACGGTGTCTTCGATTTCCTGCTGCGTCGCCGGTTCGACCGTGGCCTGGATGATGGTGTCCTTGTTGGTATCGATCGCGGTCGAGGTGTAGGGCTCGCCGATGGTCTTGAGCGCCGAGCGCTTGAGTTCGCCGCCGCCGGGCAGCTTGCGTACCGGCGAGGCCAGCGAGTAGACGATCAGGTCGACCTGGCCGCCCATTTCGTTCTTGATCAGTTCGATCACCTGGGCGCGCGCTTCATCGGAGAACGCATCGCCGTTGATCGACTTGCTGTAAAGACCCTTGGCCTTGGCGAACTTGTCGAACGCGGCCGAGTTGTACCAGCCGGCGGTGCCGGGTTTCTTGTCGGTGCCGGGCTTTTCGAAGAACACGCCCAGGGTGTCGGCGCCGAAACCGAACGCGGCGCTGATGCGCGCGGCCAGGCCGTAGCCGCTGGACGCGCCGATCACCAGCACCTTCTTCGGGCCGTCGGCGCGCACGCCGCGGGCGACCGTGGCGTTGATCTGATCGCGCACATTGAGTTCGCAGCCGAGCGGATGCGTGGTGGTGCAAATGAAGCCGCGAACCTTGGGCTGAATGATCAACTCGATTACCTCGTCACTGGGCGATGGCCGGCAGTTTAGTGCCTGCCACCGGCGAATGCGCGCGCGGACGCACAAGGCGCGAGGGGCGGGGCGCGACGGCCCCGGCGGATCGGCGTCAGAAACGTTCACCGACCGGCAGATAGCGCCATTCGCCGACCGGCATCTTGCTTAGTGGGATGCGGCCGATACGCAGGCGTCTGGTCGAGGTCACCTCCAGCCCGACCTCGGCGCAGACATGCCGCAACTGGCCCGGCTGCACGTTCTTGACCGCGAACCGCAGCCGCGTCTCGTTCTGCCAGCTGACCTTGCACGGCGGCAGCGGGCGGCCGCGATAGCTCAGGCCGTGGGCGAGCTTCTTGAGCCCGTACGGCGCGAGCTGACCGCTGATCTCGACCACGAACTCCTGTTCGAGCTGGGCGTAATCCTCGTTCAGCCTGCGCCGGACGCG
This sequence comes from Lysobacter capsici, assembly GCF_018732085.1. NCBI lineage: Bacteria > Pseudomonadati > Pseudomonadota > Gammaproteobacteria > Lysobacterales > Lysobacteraceae > Lysobacter > Lysobacter capsici. The sequence continues at coordinate 2,517,718 of NZ_CP076103.1, forward strand.
CGGGTCCTGGGTCAGCACCACCAGCCCGCTGGCGTCGGCATCGAGCGCCATCAGCGGGGCCAGGTGCTGGAAATGGCGCTTGAGCAGGCGCACCTCGGACATATCGCCTTGCGTGTGGTTGACCGGAACGACCAGCCGTGCGCTCTCATTCAGCGGCAATCCGGCCGGCTTGTGTAGCAGCATGGTGGCCGGCTCGGCGGGCTCGGCCCGCGCATCCGGGTCCAATTCGACCCGCTGGGCCACGATCGGCGCCTGCGGCTCCTCGACCACCTTGCCGTCGACCCGGACCCAGCCGCCCTCGATGTATTGCTGGGCCTGCGCGCGTGAACAACCGATCAATTCGGCCAGGCATTTGTCGAGTCGGGCGGGTTCGGACATGAGGAAAGTCGATGTGGGAAGCGGCAAGTGTAAAGATATACGCCTGTCGCGCCGGAAATCCCCCGCAACCGGCGACGGCTTCACTCACAGGACGATATGAAGACTCCACCCGGTTTGCAGGCGCTGATCGACGACGGCGTGATCGACGAAGTGATGCGCCCGCTCAAGAGCGGCAAGGAAGCCGCGGTGTATGTCGTGCGCTGCGGCGACGAGATCCGCTGCGCCAAGGTTTACAAGGACATGGCCCAGCGCAGCTTCCAGCAGCGCGTGCAGTACCAGGAAGGGCGCAAGGTGCGCGGCAGCCGCGAGGCGCGCGCGATCGGCAAGGCCACCAAGTACGGACGCAAGCAGCAGGAAACCGCGTGGAAGAACACCGAGGTCGACGCGCTGTACCAGTTGCGCGAGGCCGGCGTGCGCGTGCCCGAGCCGCACGGCTATTTCCACGGCGTGCTGGTGATGGAACTGGTCACCGACGCCGACGGCCATTCCGCGCCGCGCCTGGGCGAGGTCGAGCTGGCGCCGGACCAGGCGCGCGGCTTCCACCGTTTCCTGGTGCGCCAGGTGGTCAAGATGCTGTGCGTGGGCCTGATCCACGGCGATCTGTCCGAATACAACGTGCTGGTCGCGCCGGACGGCCCGGTCATCATCGATTTCCCGCAGGTGGTCAGCGCGGCCGGCAACAACGCCGCGCGCACGATGCTGCTGCGCGACGTCAACAACCTCACCGCCAGCCTGGGCGCATGGGCGCCGGAACTGCTCGATACCTGGTACGGCGAGGAAATGTGGGCATTGTTCGTCGCCGGCGATCTGCACCCGGACAGCGAATTGACCGGCGTGTTCGCGCATGACGAATCGGCGGTGGACCTCGACAGCGTGCGCCACGCGATCAACGACGCGCGCGAGGAAGCGCTGATCCGGCAGCAGGGGCGCGAGGCGGCGGCCGAGGCGGATTAGGCGGTCGCGCCACCCGGCCAGGCTCGGCTACAGTCGTCACACGATCAGGGGCGGGCGGGTGCGACATGGAAATAGTTCTGTTCATCGGCGCCCAGGGCGCGGGTAAGTCGCGTTTTTATCTCGACCGATTCTTCGCCACCCATCTGCGGGTCAATCTGGACATGCTCAAGACCCGTCATCGCGAACGGCTGTTGCTGCGCGCCTGTTTCGAGATGAAGCAGCGCTTCGTGGTCGACAACACCAACCCGACCTGCGACGAACGCGCCGCCTACATCGCCCAGGCCCGCGAGCATGGTTTCGCGGTGCGAGGTTATTACTTCGACGTGCCCTACGACGAGTTGCTGTCGCGCAACGCGCAGCGCGAGGGCAAGGCGAGGGTGTCGGAGGTCGCGATACGCGCGACCTTGAAACGATTGCAACCGCCCGCCTGGGCGGAAGGTTTCGAACAGCTCCACACAGTGCGGGTACGCGATGGCGGCTGTATCGTGACCGACTATGAATCTGAAAGTGAAGGCGCGCGATGAAGTTCGAAAATCTCGATGCGCGCATGCGTATCTACGAAACCGCTCACGATCACTGCGTACTGCCGGGCCTGCATATCGTGGTGCGCCTGGACGGCAAGAACTTCACCCGTCTGACCAAGGAAACCTGGCCGTTCGAAGCACCGTTCGACCCACGTTTTCGCGACCTGATGCTCGACACCGTGACCCACCTGATGGAGTGCGGCGGCGTCAACGCGGTGTACGGCTATACCCAGAGCGATGAAATCTCGCTGCTGCTGCGCCAGGACGACAACAGCTTTGGCCGTAAGACCCGCAAGCTGATCTCGGTATTGGCCGGCGAGGCCAGCGCCAAATTTAGTCTAGGTCTGGGCGGCGTGGGCGTGTTCGATGCGCGGGTGTCGCAATTGCCTTCAGCGGCGAGCGTGGTCGAGTATTTTCGTTGGCGCCATGAGGACGCCCATCGCAATGCGCTCAGCGCGCATTGCTATTGGCTGCTGCGCAAGCGCGGCGACAGCGCGCAGGCCGCGACCCAGGCCTTGCTCGGCCTGTCCACCGCCGGCAAGAACGAGCTGCTGTTTCAGCACGGCATCCAGTTCAACGACCTGCCGGCCTGGCAGAAGCGCGGTACGGCGATCCATTGGGAGGATTACAACAAGCCTGCGTTGCATCCCAGGACCGGTGAAGCGGTCACCGCGCAACGAAGGCGGCTGAGCCGTAATCTCGAATTGCCGCTCGGCGAGGCGTATGGCGAGTACGTGCGTGGCTTTTTGGCCTGATGGCGTTGCGCCATCCGATGGTCGGCGATCGCGATGCAAGCGCCGACGACCATCGCCACAGTACCGATCTCAGCGTTTGAGCGCAGACCCCGCCAACAACCCGCCGAACCCGATCAGCACCGCGCCGAACGCGCGGTCGATCCAGCGGCGCGCGCCCAGCAATCGCGTCTTCAGCGGGCCGCCCGAGAACAGCAAGGCCACCAGGCCGAACCAAAACACGTGGGTCGCGGATACGAACGCGCCGTAGCCGATTCGCACCGCCAGCGGCGTGCTCGGCTGCACCACCTGCAGGAACAGGCTGACGATGAACACCGTGCATTTCGGGTTCAAGGCGTTGGTCAGGAAACCGGTGCGCAATGCGGCGAAATCCGACAGCTCCGCGGTGTCGGCATCGGTCGCCGCCGCGTCGGCCGCCGGCGCGCGCAGCATTTTCCAGCCCAGGTAGATCAGGTACAGCGCGCCGACGATCTTGAGCGCTGCGTACAGGCGCAGCGATTGCTGGATCACCAGCCCGACCCCGAGCAGGGTGTAGGCCACATGCACCCACACGCCCAGGCCGATGCCGAGCGCGGTCAACAGGCCGGCGCGGCGCGAACGCAGCAGGCTGTTGCGCGACACCATCGCGAAGTCCGGCCCGGGGCTGATCACGGCCAGTACGGTGATGGTGAATACGGCTAACAGTTCCTGCATGGGCGGTTCGTCGCGGATCGGAGGATAAGCGCTAAATTAGTTGCCTGCGGGCAGGGCGGCAAACGATGAATAGTCACGACAATGGTGAGCAAAATTCACGATCGATCCGGGCTGCGTTGCCGCCGCTGGGCGGCTTGCGCTGCTTCGAGGCTGCCGCGCGCCTGGGCAGCTTCACCCGCGCCGCCGAAGAACTGCACCTGACCCACGGCGCGATCAGCCGCGCGGTGCGTTCGCTCGAAGACACGCTCGGCGTGGCCTTGTTCGAACGTCGCAACCAGCGCGTGCATCTGACCGCGGCCGGGGCGAGGTTGCGCGATGCGGCGGCGTCGGCCTTCGATGGACTCGCCGCGGCCGTGCAGGAGCTGCGCAGCACGTCGCGCTCGCCGGTGCTGGTGCTGTCGTGCGAGCCGACCTTGCTGATGCGTTGGCTGATCCCGCGGCTGCCGTCGTTTCATGCCCTGCATCCGCGGATCGCGCTGCAACTGGTGGCCGGCGGCGGGCCGGTCGGTTTCGGCGAGGTCGATCTGGCGATCCGGCGCGACGATTTCGAACGCGATGCGCGGGTGCATGCGCAGTTCCTGTTCGAAGAACGCATCGGCCCGGTATGCAGCCCGCGCGCGCGCGCCCAGGCCGTGAGCGGCGCCGGCTCGCGCCTGCGCCTGCGCGCGCATGCGACGCGATTGCACAGCGCGACGCGGCCGAGCGCATGGAGCGACTGGGCGCGCGCGAGCGGCCGCGGCCTGCCCGAAGCGCCTTCGCAGCGCTTCGAACATTTCTACTTCAGTTTGCAGGCGGCCTCGGCCGGAGTCGGCGTGGCGATCGGGCCGTGGCAGTTGGTGCGCGACGAGATCGATGCCGGCCTGCTCGACGCGCCGTTCGGTTTCGTCGCCGACGGCAGCGCGTATCACCTGCTGTCGCCGGCGCCGATCGCGCCGGAGTCCGACGCCGCGCAGTTGCTCGATTGGCTGCGTTCGCAGGCCTGAGCGCGCCGAGGCGGCGCGGGCATGCGGGACGCGAGGGTGGCCGTGTATGCGGTCCGCGCGGGATGGCGGTCGATCTCGTTGCCGCTGGCGTTGCGTGCACGCAACACGATCAGCTGCGGCACGTCACGCTCGCGGATCGACTGGCGCTGAATGAACACGCGTCCTTATCGTGCGCTCTCTATAGAAATGGTGTCGGTGTCGCGATGTTCGATCCGTGGTTCGCGTCAGTCAGCGTATTTAACTTTCGCGCGACACCGCCTGCGATGCGATGAGGTTTCGCCGTTCGCGCCGTTCGCGCTCGAATGCGTTTTGCAATGTGCAGGCCAGTTCTCGATTCATTGCCGAAATTGTTGCCGATGTCGCAGATGCGTGTGTTTGTGCGTGCTTGAATGCTTCACGGCGAGGTGATTCGCTCGCACATGCAAACAGGCCGAAGGCCGCGTTTGTTTGTGCGATGCAGCGATCAGAGCGACTCGCTACAGGGGCGGCGCCGTGATGCGGCGTCGATAAGGACGGCGAGTAGGGATCACTCGTTCTATGGACGCGCTCGTTTCTTTTTCTATCGCGCTCGATGCGCCTGAACCGGCGATTCCGCCGAGCCTGCAGTGTGCGTGCGCGCTTTCGCGCCGCGCGTGCTGTCGTGCGCTCTGCGTCATGTCCCCTGTGTCCCAACGAACGCGGCCCCGGGTCTGAAATCGGGGCTTTTTTATGCGGTTTCCTCGCTCCGGCCGGATAAGGCGGCCGAGCGAAGAGACTCGTGTGGATCCACGTGCATGAAATTCGCCGGCCATGGACAGCCGGGGGAGAAGTCGAGCGCTCCGGCGCTTGATGCAACGCACGCCGGGACTGAGCGCGCGCCGGAGCCGGCACGCCTGCACGCTTCCAGGACGGAGGCGGGCGGGATCACGCGGGGACGCAATCGCTGCGTCCTTCAATCGATGATCTCAAGGAGGATAGACCCATGAACCGCATCTTGAACCTGCAGAAACTCGCCGTCAGCGCCGATCCGAGCGACGGCGCCGCCGCCGACAGCACCAGCAGCTTCGCCGGCTGCAACTGTTCGACCAGCAGCAACGGCGGCTGCCTGTGCAGCGGTGAAGTGACCATCGCGGTCTGAGTCGTGGTCGGAGCCCCGGGGAGGTAACGCCTCCCCGGGCTCCAATTGATGCAATGCCGCTGACGAGGCGAACAGCGTCGCGCGATCTGTCGCGTGTTCGGGCAGCGCGTGGTTTTCGAGCAGGCAACCAATATCGCTCGTCGCGATGATGGATCGCGACAGCGCGCGCGGACAATCAATCAACCAGGGGATGGGGCATGGGCGAGCTGCTGATACAGGACAAACAGCTGTTCTCGATGGCGAGCAAGGAGTTCTACGAACCCATGTCGCGCTATCAACCCCTGATGGGCGACTACCACGCGCAGGTGCAGCGTCTGCTTCCGTCCGACTGGCGGATCGACCAGCACAATGTCTGGTGGGGCTGCAACTACGAAGGCGCGCAGATTCCGGCGCAGGGCTGGAAGATCCATCTGTCGGCCACGCCCGCGCATTCGCCGGCGATCCTGATGACCGTGGCCCGGATGATGATCGAGCGCCGGGTCACCTTCAAATTCCTGGTCGACCGCACCTTGCTGCACCTGTCCAACGGCAAGCGCTGGTCGCGCGGCGCGGCCGGAAAGTTCATCACCGTCTATCCCACCAGCACCGAGCACTGCGCCGAACTGCTGGAGGATCTGCACCGGGCGACCATCGGTTACTGGGGGCCGTACATCCTGTCGGATCGTCGCTACAAGGACAGCCGGATCGTGCATTACCGCTATGGCGGTCTGTTGCCGGTCAAGCGCCTGGACGTCAGCGGCCGCACCGTGCATGTGATCCAGGATCAGGACGGCAATTACATCGACGACGAGCGCACGCCGTTCTTCCATCTGCCCGACGGCGTGCAGGACCCGTTCGAGGAGCCCGCCGCGGCGACCGCCGACGAAGGCGAGGACGGCACCTTGTGCAAGGGACGCTATGAAGTGCGCGAGGTGCTGGCCTCGAGCAATCCGGGCAGTGTGTACCTGGCTTGGGACCGCCACGGCGAGCGCCAGGTCGTGATCAAGGAAGGCCGGCCCTACACCAACGTCTCCGCGCGCGGCCTGGATGCGATGCAGTTGCTCAAGAAGGAGCACCGTCTGCTCGGCCTGATCGCGGATCTGGAGATCGCGCCCAAGCCGCTGGATTTCTTCCTCGACTGGGAACACGCCTACCTGGTCGAGGAATACCTGGAGGGCAGCCACACCTTGCGCGGCCATCTGCTGCAGATCGGCCTGCTGTTGCGCACCCGGCCCACCGCCGAGTACGCGCGCGAGTACTACCGCCGTTATCGCCATCTGTTCATCGAGCTGGCGAAGATGGTCAAGGCGCTGCACGACCGCAACATCGTCTTCAGCGATCTGTCGATGGCCAACGTGATGGTGTTCATGCGCGACGGCGACGACCAGTATCCGACGCTGAAGCTGATCGACTTCGAGGGCGCTTACGAGGAAGGCATCGATCTGCCCACCCATCTGATGACCCCGGGCTTTTCGACCCAGCAGGCGGCCGATCGCGGCATGTCGACCAAGCGCGACGATTATTATTCGATCGGCGGGCTGATGATGGCCGGCCTGTTCCCGATGAATTCGCTGCTGGTGCTCGATCGCGATGCGCACCGGCGCTACATCGACGCGTGCCGCCGCGATTTCGATCTGCCCGACGATCTGGCCGAACTGATCCTGGCGCTGCTGCATCCCGATGAAGAACAGCGGCCGGGCATGGAGCATGTGATCGAGGTGCTGTCGGTCGATCACGAGCCGCGCGAACCCAACATCGGCACCTACGAACTGGACCGGATCGACCTGGACCAGACCATCGAGCGCATCCTGGGCTACGCCGACTCGGTCGCCGATTTCGAACGCAGCGACCGGTTGTATCCGGCCGATGCGATGGTGTTCGACACCAATCCGCTCAGCATCGCCCACGGCGCCTGCGGCGTGGCCTATGTGATGCAGCGCGCGCGCGGCACCTTGGACCCGCGGGTGATCGAATGGATCCGCACGCAGAACCTCAACCTCAAGGGGCGCACCTATTCGCCGGGCCTGTACACCGGGCTGGCCGGCATCGCCTGGTCGATGCTGGAACTGGGGCTGCGCGAGGAAGCGATCGAGGCCATGGAACACACCCGCGATCATCGTTTGCTGTGGAATTCGCCGACGTTGTTCGACGGCGCATCGGGGTGGGGCATGGCGCAACTGCGGTTCTTCCGCGAGACCGGCGACCAGGCGTATCTGGAGGCGGCGCGCAAGGTCGGCAATTTCCTGATCGAAAGCCGCGAGGTCGATCCCGAACTGTTTCCCGGTTGTTTCTGGAATGCGCCCGAGGGCGTGTCGTCGAGCCTGGCGCACGGCGCGGCGGGGATCGCGCTGTTCCTGCTGTATCTGCATTACGCCACCGGCGAGGAGCGCTTCCTGGCGACCGGGCGGCAGGCCATGGAATGGGTCATGCACAAATCCGTGCGCAACGTCGAAGGCGGCCTGACCTGGCGCGCGCGCGACCGCACCGCGACCTTCACCCCGTACTGGCGCTGGGGCAGTTCCGGCATCGGCCGGGTGTTGCTGCGCTACTGGCATGCGACCGGCGAGGCGGACTATGCCGAGCCGATGGAGCACATCCATATCGAATGCGACCGCAAGTACACGATCTTTCCCGGGTATTTCTTCGGCATCGCCGGAATCGCGGAAATGTACCTGGACATGGCGCGCTTCCCGCGCTGGGAAGCGATGGCGATGGCGGCGACGCGGCGGTTGCTGGCCGGCGCGATGCTGTTCCCGGTCGAACGCGAGGGCGGGCTGGCGTTTCCGGGCGAATCGCTGACCCGGATCAGTTGCGACTTCGGCACCGGCGGCGCGGGTGTGGCGTTGGTGATGGACCGCTATCGCAAGCGCGACGGCGCCTCGTTCATGCTCGACGACCTGCTGCCGGACTGGTCGCCGCAGGATCGTCCGGAGCCGGCGTACGAGGCCTTGTCGTGAGGCCGGCGCCGATGGCACGAACCGCGGGGTGCGCGTACCGATGAGCGCAAAGGCGGGCGAGGACGGGCTGGAGCTGAGCGCGCAGGCGAGGCGAATCTACGCCTTCGCCCGGCCGTACGCCGGGCCGATCGCGCTGTCGCTGGTGCTGATCATGCTCGCCACCGCGATCGGGCTGCTGCTGCCGCTGGGGATCAAGCGATTGTTCGACCAGATGCTGGCTGAGCGCGACACCACGACCATCCACCTGGTCACGCTGGCCTTGCTCGGCATCTTCGTGTTGCGCGCGGTGTTCAGCTTCATCGGCCAGTTCCGCCTGCAACTGGTCGGCGACCAGGTGGTCGCCGCGCTGCGCGTCCAGGTGTTCGAGCACCTGCATACGCTGGGCCTGGACTATCACATCCAGCAGCGCATCGGCGATCTGCTGTCGCGGCTGGGCAACGATGTCGCCGCGGTGCGCAACATCGTCGCCAATCTGTCGGTGTACGTGGTCATCAACCTGTTCCAGTTCATCGGCGCGGCGGTGGTGATGCTGGGCATGAACTGGCGCATGGGCCTGCTGGTGCTGGCGGTGACGCCGCTCACCACCGTGGTCACGCGCAGTTTCGGTCCGGTGCTGCGCCGGTTGTCGGCGAAGATCCAGGACGAGCTGGCCCATTCGACCACCATCGCCCAGGAATCGCTGACCGGGATCGAGCTGATCAAGGCCTACGCGCGCGCGCCGCGCGAGGCCCAGCGCTATCGCAGCGGCATGAATCGCTACCTGGCGGTGGTGCTGAGCGCGCGCCGCACCGATGCCTTCTTCAATGCGCTGATTTCCCTGCTCACCGCGAGCTCGACCATCGCCATCTTCTGGTACGGCGGCCTGCAGGTGATGGCCGGAGAGCTCAGCGCCGGCAGCCTGGTCGCGTTCTTGCTGTATTCGCAGAACATCACCCAAAGCATCGTCACCTTGTCGCAGCAGTATTCCAGCTTCAGCCAGGCGGCCGGCGCGTCCAAGCGGGTGTTCGAGATCCTCGACATCGAACCGAGCCTGCGCGAACGCGCCGATGCGGTGGAACTGCGCACGCACAGCGCGGTGGTCGAGTTCGACGGCGTCGACTTCGCCTACCGCGCCGAGGAACCGGTGCTGCACGGCATCGAGTTGCGCGCCGAGCCCGGCCAGACCGTGGCCCTGGTCGGCCACAGCGGCGCCGGCAAGTCGACCCTGGTGCGGTTGATTCCGCGCCTGTACGACGTCGGCGCGGGCGCGGTGCGGATCAACGGCCGCGACGTGCGCGACTACACGCTCGAATCATTGCGCCAGTCGGTGGCGATGGTCTCGCAGGACGTGTTCCTGTTCGGCACCAGCGTGCGCGAGAACATCCGCTACGGCCGCCTCGACGCCAGCGACGAGGAGGTCGAGGCCGCCGCGCGCGCCGCGCACGCGCACGAGTTCATCGAGCGTCTGCGCGAGGGCTACGACACCCAGATCGGCGAACGCGGGCTGCAGCTCAGCGGCGGTCAGCGCCAACGCATCTCGATCGCCCGCGCGCTGCTCAAGGACGCGCCGATCCTGTTGCTGGACGAGGCCACCTCGGCGGTCGACGGCGCGGCCGAGGCGCTGATCCAGCAGGCGATCGAACGGCTCAAGCGCGAGCGCACGACCTTCGTGGTCGCGCACCGCCAGGCCACCGTGCGCAATGCCGACGTGATCCTGGTGCTGGAGCACGGACGCATCGTCGAACGTCCCAGCTACGCCGAATTCATCGCTCGCGACCATGGCCTGGCGGTCGCGTTGCATACACGTCAGAACCCGCAGCCGGTGGCCGAGCCGGTGGCCTCGACGGGCCGGGAATCGGGAATGGGGAATCGGGAGTCGGAACAGCCGGCCCCGACGCGAACTGCTTTTTCGATTCCCGATTCCCGACTCCCGATTCCCCGCTCGACCATGGTGGAGTAAGCGTCATGGATGTGATCAAACCGAAAAAAGCCGGATTCATGCGCAAACGCAGCGGCTGGTGGCTGGCCGGCGGCAGCGTGGCCCTGGTCGCGGTCAGCGCGGCGCTGATGGGCCTGGGCGAAGCGATGCCGAGCGCGCAGCGTTCGGACCTGTGGATCGACGCGGCCACGCGCGGCGACATGGTCCATGAGATCCGCGCCACCGGCACCCTGGTGCCGCGCGACGTGCGCTGGATCACCGCGGCGACCGCCGGAACCGTGCAGGAAGTGCTGGTGCTTCCCGGCGCGCGAGTGGGCGTGGACACCTTGATCCTGCGGCTCGGCAATCCGGCCGCGATGGCCGCGCTGGAAAAAGCCCGCGCGTCGCTGGCCGGCGCCGACGCCGATGTCGCCGCCCAGCGCACCGCCTTGCAGTCGCAGTTGCTCGATCAGGAAGCGACCCTGACCAAGGCCGAGTCGGTCTATCAGATCAGCAAGGCCAAGACCGAAGCGCAGGCTCGCGCCGAGGCCGCCGGGGCTTCGTCGAAAATGGAACTGCGGCAGAGCCAGATCACCCTGGTCCAGGACGGCAATCTGGTCGCGGTGGAAAAACGCCGCGCCGCCGCGGCGCGGCAGAACTTCGATGCGCAGATGCGCGCCGCGCAGGCCAAGCGCGACGAAGTCGCCAGCGCGTTCGAACTGGCGCGACAGGACGTGGCCGCGCTGGAAGTGCGCGCCGGCATCGACGGCATCCTGCAGCAGATGGATGTCGAACCCGGGCAGCAGGTTCCGCTCGGCACCAGCCTGGCGCGGGTGGCGCGGCAGGAAGTGTTGATCGCGCGCCTGCAGGTGCCGGAGGTGCAGGCCAAGGACCTGAGCCTGGACCTGCCGGTGCAGGTCGATACCCACAACGGCGTGGCCGAGGGCCGGATCACCCGCATCGACCCGGCGGTGAAGGAAGGCCGGGTCACCGTCGACGTCGGTTTCGCGCGGCCGCTGCCCTCGGGCGCGCGGCCGGACTTGTCGGTCGACGGCCGCATCGTGCTGGCGCGCCTGCACGACGTGCTGAGCATCGGCCGGGCCGCGAGCGCGACGCCGCAGTCCGGCTCGCGCGTGTTCGTGCTGGCGGCCGGCAGCGACGTGGCGCGGCGCGTGCAGGTCGCCTACGGCCGCGCGTCGGGCGATCGCATCGAAGTGCGTTCGGGCCTGCGCCCGGGCGATCAGGTGATTCTTTCCGAAACCAGCCAGTGGGACCGCTACGACACCCTCAAGGTGCGTTGATCACTACGGAGCGCGCATGAACGCAGCAGCCAGTTTCCAGACGCTTCAAGGCGACGGCGCCGCCGCGGCCGGCGAGGCATCGGCCGTACACGCCGCCGCGGTCGCCGCGCCGCTGATCCGGCTGCGCGGCCTGGACAAGGTTTTCGACACCGACGAAGTGCGCACCCATGCCTTGGCGGCGGTGTCGCTGGAGATCGCGCGCGGCGATTTCGTCGCCATCACCGGGCCGTCGGGCTGCGGCAAATCGACCCTACTGTCGATCCTCGGCCTGCTCGATGCGCCCAGCGGCGGCGAATACTGGCTCAACGGCCGCGATGTCGCCGGGCTCGGTCGCGCGGCGCGCGCACAGATCCGCAACGACGAGATCGGTTTCATCTTCCAGTCGTTCAACCTGATCGCCGATCTGAGCGTGGAGGAAAACGTCGAACTGCCGTTGACCTACCGCAGCGCGATCGGCCGCGACGAGCGTCGCCGCCGCGTGAGCGAGGCGCTCGAACGCGTCGGCATGGCGCATCGCGCGCGGCATTACCCGGGGCAGTTGTCCGGCGGCCAGCAGCAGCGCGTGGCGGTGGCGCGCGCGCTGGTCGGCGAGCCGGCGATCCTGCTCGCCGACGAACCCACCGGCAACCTCGACAGCCACAACGGCGAGGCAGTCATGGGCCTGCTCGAAGACCTGCATCGCGGCGGTTCGACCTTGTGCATGGTCAGCCACGATCCGAGTTTCGCCGCGCGCGCCGGGCGCGTGGTGCGCATGCTCGACGGCCGCATCCAGTCCGACAACGCGGAAGCGCTTTGAGCATGGCCGCGATGCTGATCCTGGGCGAATGGCTGCGCGCGTGGCGCAATCTGCTGCGCAAGCCGGGCTATCTGCTGGTCGCGGCGCTGACCCTGGCCTTGGGCGTGGCCGCCAGTTGCGCGGTATTCTCGCTGCTCTATCAAGGTTTACTGCGGCCGCTGCCGTTCGCCCAGCCGCAGCAGTTGCTGGCGATCGGCATGGACTACGAAGGCAGCGTGGTCGCCGCGCCGGCGATCCAGCGCAGCCTGCGCGAACTGCCGGAATTCTCCGCCAGCGGCATCGCGTCCTCGTTCGTGCGCAACGTCAATGTCGTGCGCGACGATGCGCTGCTGGTCAGCCCGTTGTTGCTGGCCGACCACGGATTTCTCGAAACGCTCGGCGTGCGCATGGCGCTGGGCCGCAATTTCAGCGATGCCGAGGATCGCCCCGAAGGCGATCGGGTGGTGGTGATCGGCCATGGTTTCTGGATCGCCCAGTTCGGCGGCGATGCGAACGTGCTCGGCCGCTCGATCGTGCTGGAAGGCAAGCCGGCGCGGATCATCGGCGTGCTGCCGAAGGATTTCGCCTGGGTCGAGGACTTCGATCTGCTGGTGCCGATGCGGCTCGCGCCCGCGAGCCAGGACATGGACACCAACCAGTACGCGATCGCGCGCCTGCGCGGCCCGGCCGCGGGTTTGAATGCGCGCATCGACGCGCGCATCCATGCTCTGATCGGCGATCTGCGCTCGGGCATGCCGCCCGAGGCGTACCAGCATCTGTCGCGCCAGCGCTACATCGCCATGCCGCTGCGCGAGTTCTACACCGGCGCCACCGGCGCGACCTTGTGGCTGTTCTTCGCCGCGGCCCTGTGCGTGCTGGCGATCGCCGCGATCAACTTGACCAACCTGGTGATCCAGCGTTCGATCGTGCGCACCCACGACAGCGCGGTGCGCGCGGCGCTGGGCGCGACGGGCCTGCGCCTGGCGATGCCGGCGTTCGCCGAAGCGTTGTTGATCGGCGCCTGCGGCAGCGTGGCCGGGATCGCGTTGGCCTGGGCCGGCTTGCGGCTGCTGGCCGGCTCGGTGCCGCCGCAGTGGTTGCCGGGCGGACGCATCGCGCTGGTCGCGGCCGGCGGCTGGTTCGCGTTGGCGATCGGTGTGCTGGTGGCCTTGCTCGCGGCCGCGCTGGGCGTGTGGCGCGGCCGCGTGCGCAGCCTCAGCGCCGAACTGGTCGGCGGCGGCCGCTCCGGATTGAGCCGGCATGCCGGGCGCCTGGGGCGGGTGTTGGTGATCGTGCAGGTGGCGCTGGCGGCCTTGCTGTTGGTGATCGCCAGCTTGTTCATGCGCAGCCTGTACGAATTGAATTCGGTGCCGCTGGGGTTCGACGCGACTTCGGTGGAGACCTTCAAGCTGGCGCCGGTGCGGCGCATCTACACCGACATCGACGCGGTCAACGCGCAGACGCGCGCGGTGCTCGATCGCCTGCGCGCGTTGCCGGGCGTGCAGCGGGTCGCGGTGACCGGCAACCTGCCGCTGGGCTCGCAGCTCAATCTGCCGGCGACCTTGGCCGACGGACGTTCGATCCAGCCGCAGTACCGCCCGGTCGACGGCGATTACTTCGCGTTGTTCGCCATCGCCAGCAGCGCCGGACGCGTGTTCGACGCGCGCGACAGCCACGGCGCCGAACCGGTGTGCGTGGTCAGCGCCGCGTTCGCCAGCGCGTATCTCAAGGGCGATCCGTTAGGGCAGACCCTGCGCATGGGCCGCGGCGACGGCAACGCGATGCCGACGATGCGCGTGGTCGGCGTGGTCGGCGATGTGCGCCAGTTCGGGCCGGCCGAACCGGCGCCGCCGATCGTGTACGTGCCGCTGGCGCAGATGCCGCCCAAGCTGTGGAACACGATGCGCGAGTTCGGCCCGTTGAACTACGCGGTGCGCACCCACGGACAGGTGGCGAACCTGGAGCCGATGCTGCGCAAGGCGGTGGCCGAGGCCGCGCTGCTGCAACCCATCGGCGATATCCGTTCGATGCGCTCGGTGGTCGATGAAACGATGGGCGAGAGCCGGCTGCAGTTGCTGCTGGTCGGGTTGTTCTCGCTGCTCGCGCTGTCGCTGGCCTGCATCGGGCTGTACGCGGTGCTGTCGGTCAACGTGGCCGCGCGCCGTCACGAGTACGGCGTGCGTGCCGCGCTCGGCGCCAGTGCGCGCCGTCTGCTGGCGCTGGTGTTCCGCGACAGCGCGCTGCAGGTCGCGATTGGCCTGGGTGCGGGCTTGATCGCCGCGCTGCTGGCGGCGCGGGTGATCCGGCGTTTCCTGTTCGGCGTCGGCGCGGCCGATCCGCTGGCGATGCTGGCGGTGGCGCTGGTGTTGGCGCTCGCCGCGGCCGTGGCCACCGCGCTGCCGGCGTTGCGGGTGGCGCGCTCGGACCCGATGCAGGCGCTGCGCGTGGACTGAGCCGCGCGCCGCGCGCGGCGAGGCGGTTCAAGCGCCGCGAAAACTCGCCGGCATCTCGCGCAGTCGCGCCACGTCGCGCAGCGGCGGCGCGCCGAATAGGCGCGCGTATTCGCGGCTGAACTGCGAGGGGCTGTCGTAACCGACCGCGTGGCCGGCGCTGGCCGCGTCCATCGCCTGACCCAGCATCAGGCCGCGCGCCTGCTGCAAACGCAGTTGCTTCTGATACTGCAGCGGGCTCATGCGGGTGACGGTCTTGAAATGCGCATGCAGGGCCGAGGGGCTCATGCGCGCGTGCGCGGCGAGTTCGGCCATGTCGAAGGGTTCGCGGAAATTGCGCTTGATCCAGTCGATCGCGCGATGCACCTGGCGGCTGCGGCTTTCGCCGTGGGCGATGTCGTACAGGCGCGCGGCCTGTTCGCCCTTGATCAGGCGATACAGGATTTCGCGTTCGATCAGCGGCGCCAGCATCGCAATGTCGGCGGGCGTGTCGAGCAGGTTCAACAGCCGCACCGCGGCGTCGAGCAGATCCGAGGTGGCATCGCTGAGCATCAGGCTGGGGCCGGGCGCGGTCTCGATCGCCGGCGGCAGGCCCGATTCGATCCACAGCGCGCTCAGCAGCGCCGGGTCGAGGTCGATGCGCAGGCACAGGTAGGGTTCGTCGTCGCTCGCGTGAACGATCTCGCCGATGATCGGCACGTCGACCGACACCACCAGGTAGCGCTGGCGATCGTATTCGTAGATGCGGTCGCCGAGGATCACCCGCTTGCGGCCCTGGGCGACGATGCAGACCGCCGGCCGGTGCAGTTCGTGCAGCGCATCGACCGGGCGGCTGCAACGGATCAGCTGCACCCGCGGCAACGCGGTCGGGTGCAGGCCGTCGCCGTCGGAGTATCGGTCAATCGTGCGGGCGAGCAGGTGTGCGGGATTCATGACGGAAACATCGCCTCGGTGGGGTGCGGGCCCTGGTTCTCAGCAAATTCTGCCGATCGGCCCGATGCGGCGATGATCCGCGCGCGGCGATGGCCGGACAAGCCTTCGCGGGTGGGTCTGGAGGATCGTGCAAGAGTGCGCGGCGATCGTGCTATCGCCGCGAGGCCGCGGGTCCCCAAAGTTCGCCGCAGGCCGGACGACCCGCGTCCGCCATCCGAACCGAGGACACCGACATGAGCACGACTACTTCCAACTCGTTGCACGGCAAGACCGTACTGATCACCGGCGCCAGCAGCGGCATCGGCGAAGCGACCGCGACGCTGCTGGCGCAGCGCGGCGCCAACGTGGTGATCGGCGCGCGCCGCGGCGAACGCCTGCAGGCGCTGGAGCAGGCCATCGCCGCCGCCGGCGGCTCGGTCCGCCATCGCCTGCTCGACGTCACCGATGCGGCCGATGTCGCCGCGTTCGTCGCCTACGCCCAGCAGCAATTCGGCCGCGTCGACGTGCTGGTCAACAACGCCGGAGTGATGCCGCTGTCGCCGCTGAGCGCGCTCAAGCTGGACGAATGGAATCGCATGATCGACGTGAACATCCGCGGCGTGCTGCACGGGATCGCCGCGATCTTGCCGGTGATGCAGGCGCAGGGATCGGGTCAGGTGATCAACGTAGCGTCCCTGGGCGCGCATTACGTGGTGCCGACCGGGGCGGTGTACTGCGCGACCAAGTTCGCGGTGTGGGCGATCTCCGACGGCCTGCGCCAGGAGCACGACACGATCCGGGTAACCACGATTTCGCCCGGCGTGGTCGAGTCGGAACTGGCCGACACCATCACCGACCCGGCCACCGCGCAGGGCATGAAGGAATTCCGCCGCATCGCGATCCAGCCCGATGCGATCGCGCGCGCGATCGCGTTCGCGATCGAACAGCCGGCCGATGTCGATGTCAGCGAAGTGATCGTGCGGCCGACGGCGGGGACGTTCTGATCCGGCGGCTCGGCGCGAGTGGATCGAAGCCTCCTGGAACGAGTGCGCGCTTGCTCGAACATGAGCCGCTCGCAACCGCTCGCCATCAATCCGGCGGCATGATCGGAAGAGTCAAAAGCAGCCTGTCCCCGCGATGCCGTGGGGACAGGCTGCCGGCGTCGGGATGACCGAGGGTTCGACGGCTCGGGCCGGACGGGCTTGGACCGAGCTGCAGAGAGCCAAACAGCGGTATCAACTGCCGCCGCAACCCCCACAGCCGCCGCCGCAACCCCCGCCGCCGCCATCGCCACCCCCGCCGTCGCCGCCACCACCACCCCCATCGCCGCCGCCCACGCCGCCATGACCGCCGGGCTCGCGCACGAGGTTGTAGCTGTCCAGCGGCGTGCCCATCAGCGCCGCGGGGCCGATCAGCGCGACGTAGGTCATCGCATCGCCGGGCGCTTCGTTCGCCCGGCGGCGGGCGCGGAACAGCTCCCATTCGCCGGCGCGGCTGATCGCCTCGGCCGGGATCGCCATGCGCACCAGGGTGATCAGCATCATCAGCACGGTCAGCACCACCAGGAACGCGACCGGATGATCGCCCTGCAGGCCGATGATGATCTTGCTCAGGCCCACTACGATCACCGCCACCGGCGGCACCAGCGACCACAGCTTGGCCTTGAAGCGCTGCTCGGTGGTGTTGGCCAGGCCGACGCGCTGCAGTTCTTCGTCCATGTGTTCGTATTTCTGGCGCAGCAGGCCGAGGATGTGCGACAGGTTCTTGCGCGAGGCGATGATGGTATCCATCGCTTCGCGCAGGATCGGCGGCAGCGCGTCCATCTGCGCCGGTATCGGCGGTTGCGGCCGCAGCCACACCTGGTCGTTGTAGCGCGCCGCGTTGAGGTCCTTGCGGTCGAATTCGAGCACGACCAGATCGCGCGCCAGCAACTCGGCCACGACCGCGTCGGCGACGCGACTGGCGCCGCCGGCCAGGTAGGCCAGTTCCCAGGGTTCGGCCTTGCGCGCGGCGCGGTCGCCGTGATCGCCGCCTTGTCGCAGCAGCCAGCCGCTCAGGCGCAGCGAGGCGAACATCAAGGTCAGATACCACAGCAGGAACGCGCCGCCGGTCCAGTGCAATGGATTGAGGCGTTCGCAATACGAGGCCAGCAGGATGTAGGCGATGGCGGTGATCGACCCCATGCGCACCAGCCAGCGCAGGCTGTTGGACGGTTCGCGCTGCGATCCCGCGCCGAGCGCGCGGACTTTCTGGGCGATGCGCGCGTCCGGCCAGATGCGTTCGGGCAGCGGGCCGAAATAGCGTCGGTAGCTGTCCAGGGTGTCGGCGTATTGCGCTTCATGGCGCCGGTCTTCGGCGACCCCGCCACGCGAAGGCACGTGGTGCAGCGGCTGCTTGAGCACCTGCTGGCAGAACGCCTGATAGCCGCGGGTGTCGGTGATGTGGGTATGCCAGACCTGATCGACCCGCTGGCTCGGCGTGACCGGATGGCCGGCGGCCACCGCGAGAAAGCAAAAGCGCCGGTATTCCTCGATCGCGGCCTTCGCATCGTCGAGGTGCAAGCGCGCGTCCTTGGCCACGCGCAGCGCGAATTCGTCGGAACCGGGTTCGTCGAAACGATGCTCGCGCAAGCGTTCCCACAAGTCTTTTTGTTGCTTCGTCCATTGCGCGGCGTCCGTCGCCGCAGTGTCCGGATCGCTCATGACAATCCTCCGCAAGTCCATCCATTGAACCGTGGTGTCTTCACTGTACGGCGTACCGTGCGATCCGTCGCCGCGCCAGCTTGGGCGGCACGGTACGTGGGCGCCGATCGCGGCGAAATAGTCGGATGTAGCTAGACATGCCGCCGCATGCACGGCGAAAAATCAACGAATGCATCGCCTCATCGCGATGCGACGCATTCGTTGCCGGTGCTTTCCTCAACGCTGGCGGGCAGATGCGAATGCCATCGTCGCAACGTATCCGCGCCTATCGCCTCAACGGCCTTCGAACAAGGCATTGAGTTGCGAGTAGGCGGTGGCCTCGGCCGCGAGCGGCCGCGAATCGCCGTCGCGCAGGAAACCGCTGGCCAGCGTCGACATGCGCGCGTACATCGACTGGGCGATATCCGAACCCGCGCTGAGGCGGCGCACGCCCCAACTGCGCAGGACCTCGGCCGACGGCAGCGCCGCACGCGCGAGCAGGTTGAGCGGCAGGCCGGCGTCGCCGGCGATCGCGCGGGTCTGCGCTTCGTCGGTCAGGCCGGGCACGAACAGGCCGTCGGCGCCGGCGGCGCGATAGCGAGCGGCGCGGGCGAGGGTCGCCTCGACGCGCTGTTCCGGCGGCACCAGGCCGCGCAGGTACACGTCGGTGCGCGCATTGAGGTACAGCGCGATGCCCAGGCGCGCGCTCGCGCGCTTGATGTGTTCGATCTTGGCGCACAGCAGATCGGGGTCCTGGTCGCCGTCTTCCAGGTTGATGCCGACCGCGCCGACGTCGATCAGGCCCGACACGGTTTCGGCGACCGCGGTCGGATCGTCCGAATAGCCGCCTTCGGCATCGACGGTGAGCGGTATCTGGATCGCGCGCACGATGTCGGCGACCGTCGCGACCAGCCGCCGCACCGGCAGCAGGTCGCCGTCGGGATAACCGTGCGACCAGGCCACGCCGGCGCTGGTGGTCGCCATCGCCTTGGCGCCGAGGCTTTCGATCATGCGCGCGCTGCCGGCGTCCCAGGCGTTGGCGAGCAGCAGCAGGCCGTCGTGGTGCAGGCCATGGAACTGGCGGGCGAGTTCGGTTTGCGGACGGCTCATGGATGGATTTCCGGATACGGGTCAGGGGCGTGCGGCCAGCATGGCATGCGTGCCATCGAGCTGCCGGCCGTTTTCGGTCGTGAACTTACCTGAGAAAGCGTCGCCTGCGTCTCGATAAAAAGCGACGCGCATCGCATCTTCACGCGGCGCGCGTTTGGTTTTCCGATATCGGCCGATTGCCGCGTAACCGACACGAAGCACCGGTTTTCCGCCATTCTCGGCTGTAGTCGGGTTTGAACGGCGCGACTCGGATACCATTACCGCGTGTCAGCGCTGGCAACTGCGGCATGCCTATGCCGGGTTGTGACGCAGATCATTCGAGGCGATCGACTTTGCACGGCACGGATGCTTTTTCGCGTAGGCGAAGCCGGAGTTTATGCGGCATCGGGGCAGCGCCGTTGAGTCAATAAATATCAACGCCTTGCGCGGTTTCATACTGCCGCGTAGCCTCGCTTACGTTGGCTGAACGTGTTTTCTGGGGACCGTATGACCATCCGTGTATTCATCGTGGACGACCATGCTCTGGTGCGAACCGGCATGCGCATGATCCTGTCGGCGGAGACGGATATCGAAGTACTCGGCGATGTCGAGAGCGGTGAAGAAGCCTTGCCGCAGATCCGCAAGCTCAAGCCCGACGTGGTGCTGTGCGATCTGCACCTGCCCGGCGTCAGCGGTCTGGAAGTCACCGAGCGCATCGTCAAGGGCGATCACGGCACCCGGGTGATCATCGTCTCGGTGCTCGAAGACGGGCCGATGCCCAAGCGTCTGCTCGAAGCCGGCGCATCGGGTTATGTCGGCAAGGGCGGCGATGCCAGCGAACTGCTGCGCGCGATCCGCGACGTGGCCCGCGGCAAGCGCTACCTGGCGAGCAATATCGCCCAGAACCTGGCCTTGTCGAACCTCGACGGCGGCGCGTCGCCGTTCGACGAATTGTCCTCGCGCGAGCTGGAAATCGCCTTGTTGCTGGTGCAGGGCTTCCGCCAGGAAGAGATCGCCAAGCGCCTGAGCCTGAGCGCGAAGACGGTCAACACCCACAAGACGCGCTTGTTCGAGAAACTCGCGATCAACGACAGCATCGCGCTGGCGCGTCTGGCGGCGCAGTACGGGCTGGCGGATCCGGCGCATTCGCTTTGAGGGTTTGCGCGGGGATGCGCGTTGGGTTGTGGCAAAAAAGTGCCGCCGCGGTTCGTGCCTGCACCGGCTGCGTGTCGTTGCGTCGCGGCCAGGAGTTGCGCCGTGGCCGGAAGTTGCGTCGTGGCCGTAAGTTGCGCGGTCGCGGCTTGCGCCGCTCCTACAGTCTGGCCCGATCAGGCGTTGTGACCCCGAAGCCCCTTGTAGGAGCTGCGCAAGCTGCGACCGCGAAATCGCGTGAGCCGGCGTAAGTGTGCAGTAGCCGAATCTTGCAGTAGTCGAATCTTCGCGATGAGCGCTGGCGGTTGCGATTTGTACCGGTGCGGGCTGCGTGTCGTTGCGTAGTGGCCAGGAATTGCGTCGTGGCCGGAAGTTGCGCGGTCGCGGCTTGCGCCGCTCCTACAGTCTGGCCCGATCAGGCGTTGTGACCCCGAAGCCACCTGTAGGAGCTGCGCAAGCTGCGACCGCGAAATCGCGTGAGCCGCCGTAAGCGTGCAGTAGCCGAATCTTGCAGTAGTCGAATCTTCGCGATGAGCGCTGGCGGTTGCGATTTGTACCGGCGCCGGCGGCGTGTCGTTGCGTCGTGGCCAGGAATTGCGTCGTGGCCGGGAGTTGCGCGGTCGCGGCTTGCGCCGCTCCTACAGTCTGACCCGATCAGGCGTTGTGACCCCGAAGCCCCCTGTAGGAGCTGCGCAAGCTGCGACCGCGAAATCGCGTGAGCCGGCGTAAGCGTGCAGTAGCCGAATCTTGCAGTAGTCGAATCTTCGCGATGAGCGCTGGCGGTTGCGATTTGTACCGGCGCCGGCGGCGTGTCGTTGCGTCGTGGCCAGGAATTGCGTCGTGGCCGGGAGTTCCGCGGTCGCGGCTTGCGCCGCTCCTACAGTCTGACCCGATCAGGCGTTGTGACCCGAAGCCCCCTGTAGGAGCTGCGCAAGCTGCGACCGTGTGATCGCACAGGCCGGCGCAAGCATGCGGCGGCAGTTCGATCTTCGCGATGCGCGCATTCGTCGCCGCGTTCGTCCCAAAAGAAAACCGGCCGCTCGCGCGGCCGGTTTTCCGTCTACTGCGTTCGATCCGCGAACGGCGCGATCAGGCGCGACGCTCGTGGTGGTCGTCCGGACCGGCGTCGTTCGAATCGCCTTCGGCGCCTTGCTCGCCTTCGACCGCGGCCTGCGCCGCATCGGCCTGCGCCGGTTCGGCCGGGTGGGGCAGGGTGTCGAACAGACCGCCGGTGCGCGGGGTCAGCGGCGAGGCCGGTTCGATCGACTCGGTGCTCGCGGCCGCAGGTGCGGTCTCGATGACGGCCGCGGTTTCGACCGAGCTGGCCGGTTCGACCGCTGCCACGACCGGTTCGACCGCCGCGGGAGCGGAGGTCACGACCTCGTCCGCGACGACCGGCTCGGGCGCCGACACGACGGGCTCGGCCACATGGTTTGCCGACGGTTCGGCCGCGAACGGCGCCGGACGGGCCGGTTCGACCGGCACGGGCTCAACCGCGACCGGTGCAACCGCCACGGGTTCGACCACGACCGGCTCGACCACGGTCGGCTCGATCGCCGCGGGCGGCGCGATGCGGGTCGGTTCGACCACTTCGGGCTCGACCACCACCGAGGCCGGCTCGTCGTTGTCGACGACCTGTGCCTGCACCGGCGCCGCGGTCTGCGCCGCGACGGCCTGCCCGGTAACCACGATCGGTTCGGGCTGGGCGTGTTCGATCGACTCGACCGCGGCCTGGGCCGGCGTGATCTGCGCCACCGGCTCGGACGCCGGCGTGGCGTACGAAGTCGCCGGCGTGGCGAACGCGGACTGCGGCGCCACGAACGAGGTCGACGGTGCCGCGAACGCACTGGCCGGCTTGGTGTCGGCCGGTTCGGCGTCGCTACGTTCGACTTCGGCGTGAGCCTTGGCCGGCGCGGGCTTAACGTCCGCAGGCTTGGCGTGGTCGAAGTTCTCGAACGAGGGCTTGGGCTCGCTGCGGGTTTCGCTCGGGTTCGACGGCGCGAACACGCTGCTCGCGGCGGTGCTCACCGTGGCGGCGACCACCGCGGCCGCGGCGGCGGGCGTGGCGGCCGGGGCGGGCTGCGCGCCGGACTCGTCGTCGAAATCGAACTCCGGCTGCGAGCGGTTCGCGGCCGCCGGAGCCGAACCCGGCTCGCCGGAGGCTTCGTCTTCGTCGTCGAAACCGTTCTCGTCCTGGCTCTGGCCTTCGCCTTCGCCCGCGGCGCCGGCTTCGCCGTTGCCACGACGACGGCGGCGACCGCCGCGACGGCCGCGACGGCGACGGCCGCTGCCTTCGCCGGTATCGCCCGCCGCCGTGCCGGCATCGCCGTCATGGGTTTCGGCGTGCGCGTTTTCGGCCACGGTGGCTTCGGTAGCGGTGGTATCGAGCTTGATCGCGGCGTCGTCGCTCACGACCGGCGGCGCGACCGGCGCACCGGCGTTGGCCGAGGCGGCGGCGATCGCGGCCGGCACCACCGCTGCGGCGACGCTGTCGCTCGCGGCGGCGTCCTGACGCGGCGGACGCGGCTCGCGCGGCGGACGCGGGGTCTGGCCGTTGTTGCCATTGGCCTGCTGCGCGGCGCGTTCCTCGCGCTCGGGCTTGCCTTGCGGCTGCGGCTTGGGCTGCTGGGCCTGCTTGGGCTGCTGCGGTTGCGGCTGCTTCTGCTTGGGCTGCTGCGCCTGCGCGGCCGCGGGGACCTGCACCGGCGCGTTGGCCTGCTGCGGCTTGTCGCGGCGCGACTCCTGACGGGCCTCGTCGCGACGCGGCTCGTCGCGGCGGGCGCCGTCGCGGCCGCCCTTGCCGTTGCGGTTCTCGCCGCGGCGC
Organism: Lysobacter capsici; assembly: GCF_018732085.1. Taxonomy (NCBI): domain Bacteria; kingdom Pseudomonadati; phylum Pseudomonadota; class Gammaproteobacteria; order Lysobacterales; family Lysobacteraceae; genus Lysobacter; species Lysobacter capsici. The sequence goes on from NZ_CP076103.1 coordinate 2,541,136, forward strand.
TGGCCGTTGCGGTCGCTGCGATCGTTGCGTCCGCCACGGCCTTCGCTGCTGCGCGCGGCCGGTTCGGGCTGGGCCACGGTCGGCTGCGGGGTGCCGCGGAAGATGCGCAGGATGCGCTCGACCAGGCCGACCGAATGGGTCGGCGCGGCGACCGGGGCGGGCGCCGGGGCGGCGACGGGCGCCACCGCCACGGACGGCTCGCGGGGTTCGCGAAGCGGCGCGGGCTGGAGGGGTTTGACGTTGGTGACCGCCGGCGCGTCCGGAATGTTCAGATGCGCCTTGGTCAGCGCATGCACCGGCAGCTTGCGCGGGGTGCCGCGCTGGTAGCTGGGCTTGGTGGTCTCTTCGCCGATTTCGTTCTCGCGCACCCGGGTGACTTCGTAGTGCGGGGTTTCGAGCTGGTCGTCGGCGACGATCACGATCGGCGAATCGTGGCGCAGCTCGATCTCGGTCAGCGCGCGGCGCTTTTCGTTGAGCAGGAAGTTGGCGATCTCGACCGGGGCCTGCACCAGCACCTGTCCGGTGTTTTCCTTCATCGCGTGCTCTTCGGCCACGCGCAGGATCGACAGCGACAGCGATTCGACGCTGCGCATGCGGCCGTGGCCGTCGCAACGCGGGCACACCAGCTGGCTGGATTCGCCCAGCGACGGGCGCAGGCGCTGGCGGCTGAGTTCGAGCAGGCCGAAGCGCGAGATGCGGCCGATCTGCACGCGCGCGCGATCTTGCTTGAGCGCGTTCTGCAGCTTGTTCTCGACTTCGCGCTGGTGGCGGTTGGACGACATGTCGATGAAGTCGATCACCACCAGGCCGCCGAGGTCGCGCAGGCGCATCTGGCGGGCCACTTCCTCGGCCGCTTCCAGATTGGTGTTGAACGCGGTTTCTTCGATATCGCCGCCCTTGGTGGCGCGCGCGGAGTTGACGTCGATCGCGGTCAGCGCTTCGGTCTGGTCGATGACCAGGGCGCCGCCGGAGGGCAGGCGCACGGTGCGCTCGTACGCGTTCTCGATCTGCGATTCGATCTGGAAGCGGTTGAACAGCGGGGTTTCGTCGGCGTACTTCTTGAGCTTGCGCAGGTTGTGCGGCATCACCTGCTCGACGAACTCGCGCGCTTCGGCGTACATCTCGTCGGTGTCGACCAGGATCTCGCCGATGTCCGGGCGCATGTAGTCGCGCAGGGCGCGGATGATCAGGCGCGACTCCTGGTACAGCAGGAACGGCGCGGGCTTCTTCAGCGCCTCGTCGGTGACCGCCTTCCAGATGCTCAGCAGGTAGTCGAGGTCCCACTGCAGCTCTTCCGCGTCGCGGCCCACGCCGGCGGTGCGGATGATCACGCCCATGTCGTCGGGGATCTGCAGCTTGTCCATCGCCTCCTTGAGCGCGGCGCGGTCGTCGCCTTCGATCCGGCGCGAGACGCCGCCGGCGGTCGGCGAGTTGGGCATCAGCACCATGTAGCGGCCGGCCAGCGAGATGAAGCTGGTCAGGGCGGCGCCCTTGTTGCCGCGTTCTTCCTTGTCGACCTGGACCACGATCTCCTGGCCTTCGCGCAGGACTTCGCGCAGGCCGGCCTTGTTATGGTCGACGCCGGGCTGGAAGTAGTCGCGGGAGATTTCCTTCAGCGGCAGGAAGCCGTGACGGTCGCCGCCGTATTCGACGAAGGCCGCTTCCAGGGAAGGCTCGAGCCGGGTGATGCGGCCCTTGTAGATGTTGGACTTCTTTTGTTCCTTGGAGGGCTGTTCGATATCGATGTCGTACAGGTTCTGCCCGTCGACGATGGCGACGCGCAGTTCTTCTGCCTGCGTCGCGTTGATCAGCATGCGCTTCATTGTTGCGTTCCTCGCGCGCTCTACCGCGCGGAACGCCATGGCGTTTCGCTATCTGGGAACTGAGGCCACGCCGTCGCGATCGTCGGCCGCATCGTGTGCGGGCCGCCCGCGCGCCGGCGAGCCTCCACTACCAGCGCTACATCACCACGGCACGCCGCGGGAGCGCTTCTTACCTATGCAAAAACTATCGGGGCCGGCGACGCGAACGTCGCTCGGGGCGGGCGGCGGCAGCTTCGAGCCAACTCTTCTTTGAGGGGCCTTGGCGCCGCACGGTTGTTCATCGCGATGGTTTGACCCATCGGGCGAAGGCCGGTTCCGCCGGTCCGTCGCTGCTAACATGGCTACCCCGTGGGCAGTGGTTAGACGCGGACCGGAATCGCGGGAGGGGCTTTCGGCCCCGTACCGGGCCGCACGCTGTTGAGGCGGACGACTGGCACAACTCCCAGCGAAATCAAAACCTTATCTCGCGTCGCGAGTGTAACAGATAACGCTTCGGGATGACCCAGTCAGCAAACTCCAGTAATGCCGGTGCCCACACCGTGCGCGTGCCCGAAGACCGCGATGGCCAGCGGCTCGACAACTTTCTATTGGGCCAACTCAAAGGTGCGCCCAGGTCCTTGATCTACAAGCTGGTGCGCTCCGGTCAGGTGCGCGTGAACGGGGGCCGGGCCAAGGCCGAGCGCAAGCTCGAGGCCGGCGACGAGGTGCGGATCCCGCCGGTTCGTCTCAACGAGACCGGAGAAAAGCCGACCCCGCCCAAGGGCTTCATGGACGCGCTGGACGCGGCGATCGTGTTCGAGGACGCGCGCCTGCTCGCCCTGAACAAGCCGTCCGGGGTCGCCAGCCATGGCGGCAGCGGGATCAGTTTCGGCGCGATCGAGACCCTGCGCGCCTCGCGTCCGGGCCACACCCTGGAACTGGTGCATCGGCTCGACCGCGACACCTCCGGGCTGCTGATCGTGGCCAAGAAGCGTTCGGCCCTGACCGAAATGCAGGCGCTGATGCGCGAGGACGGCGGCATCGCCAAGCGCTACCTGGCGCTGGTGACCGGACGCATGCCCGAGGGCGTGATGAGCGTCGACGCGCCGCTGCACATCGGCCTGCGCCAGGGCGGCGAGCGCCACGTCCAAGTCCATCGCGAGGGCAAGCCGTCGCTGAGTCATTTCAGGACCTTGGAACGGCGCGGCGGGCAGTCGTATTGCGAGGTGCGGATCGAAACCGGCCGCACCCACCAGATCCGCGTGCATGCCCAGCACATCGGCCATCCGGTCGCCGGCGACGACAAATACGGCGAGCCCGAGGTCAACAAGAAGCTGCGCGACCAGTTCGGCCTGCGTCGCCTGTTCCTGCATGCCTCGACTTTGGAGTTCGCGCTGGACGGCGGACGCGAGCCGTATTCGCTCAATGCGCCGCTGGCGCCGGAGCTGGTCGAGGTGCTGGACCGCCTGGGGTGAGTGTCGCGATGCGGCGGTTCATTTGATCTCGAAGCGCGTCGGCGGCATCGGCTGGCCGTCGATCGCGACCTCCAGCAGGTAGCTGCCGGCGACGGTTCCGGCGGGCAACCGCAAACGCGAATGCTGGCGCGCCTTGGAAGGTTTCAGGCTGAGGCGTTGCTGGTGGATGGTGACGCCGGCCTGGCCGTTCGCGGCCACGCGTCGCCAACTCGCCACGACCGGAGTGGGAGCAAACGCGTACTGGGTGAGGTCGGCCTCGATGGCATCGCTGGAGGCGAATTGCCCGCTCGTCTTGTCGCTGCCGAGCTTGCGCAACTCGATGCGCGGCGCGCAGTAACTCGGTGGCGTCGGGCCCTTGACGAAGTCCACCGCTATCCGAAGCCTCGACATGACCGGCTCGCCGTTGCGGATTTCATAGTCGAAACGCCACTGGCCCGCGGCCTCGATCGCGGCGCGGTCGAGTTCGGGATGGCGGCTGCTGCGTTCGATCTGCTTGTCGACGAGCTTGCCTTGCATGTCGACGGTCAGGATCAACACGACGGTGCCTTCCACGCCCGCGCAGGCGGCGGCCTCGGGATACTTCGGTGGCCGGTCGCGATGCGCTTTCGAGCGGCGCTGGAGGTTGTTCGGATAGGTGGTTGACGGCGGCGGGCGGGGCAGGTCGTCGTAGTAGGACGGCGTTATCGGCACCGGATCCTCGGCGACCTGGCCATAGGCGTCCACAGAGCAGGCGATCGAGAGCGGCAGCAGCAAGGCCAAGCCGCTCAGACGACGAAAACCCTGCATTCCGATAGCTCCCCCAAGCCGGCGTGCGGACGGCGCGCGTCGCCTCAGGCCGGCCCGCAATGCTCCGGACGCGACGCGGGCGCGTTGAAGGTCACCGGCACCTGGATGTCGGTGGCGACCGGCTTGCCGTTGCGGGTGGCCGCTTCGAACCGCCAGCGCTGCACGCCCTTGAGCGCGGCATCGTCGAGCGCCTGGGTCTTGCTGCTGGTCAGCACCGTGGCCTTGGTCGGCTTGCCTTCCGGGCCGACGGTGAGTTGCAGCACGACCTTGCCGCCGATCTGATCGCAGCCGATTTCGATCGGGTACTCCGGCGGCGGCGTGTCGACCGCGCGCAGCGGGGTGGACGGAATGATCGGTTGGTCGGCGTCGCGCGGACCGCAACCGGCGGCCAGCGCCGCGAGCAGTCCGGTGGCGAGCAGCGCGCCCAGGCGCGGGGAGACGATGAAAAGACTGCGGGGTAGTAGGTTCATGGCGATCAACCTGTCAGAGCGTCGGCCTTCGCCGCGCAGATGAAGTCGTTTTCGCTCAGTCCGCCGACGTCGTGGGTCGAGTAACGCACCACGCAGCGGTCGTAATGGACGCCCAGATCGGGATGGTGGTCTTCACGGTTGGCCATGAAGGCCAGCGCGTTCACGAACGCCATGGTCCGATAGTAATCGTCGAAGCGGAAGGTTCTGGTGAGGGCGTGGCCGTCCTCGGCCAGCTCCCAGCCGGGGACTTCCGGCAGCAGTTCGCGCACGCGCGCTTCGCTGAGCCGGTGCTCGCTGCCGCGGCGGGCGATGCAGTGGGCCTGCGAAAGGGGGATCAGATCGTTCATGCGATGACTCCTGGCGGCCTGCAGCGAGCGCGGCGGCGTTGCGTTTGCGCCGGCGCGGCTCCATATGAACGGAATCGTATCGCCGACGGTCGTAGGATGCAGGCACAGCTACGCGCCGCACTGACCCCGCTAGAATAGCCCGATGATCAATATTTCCGAATCCGCGCAAACGCACTTCCGCAAACTGATCGAGCGCGAGGCCCTGCCGGGCCTGGGCGTGCGGCTGTCGGCGGTGCATGCCGGGACGCCGCGCGCCGACGTGCGCCTGGAGTTCGCCGAACCGGCCGATCTGGTCGGCGACGAATGGGCGATCGATTGCGAAGGCTTCACCCTGTGGCTGCACGCCGACAGCGTGAAGTACCTCGACGGGGCGCAGATCGATTACGAAAACAAGGCCACCGGCGGCCAGTTGCAGATCCGCGCGCCCAAGATCAAGGGCGAAGCGCCGGCCGATTCGGCCTCGCTGGTCGAACGCGTGCGCTGGGTGGTCGAGCACGAGGTCAATCCGCAGCTCGCCCAGCACCGCGGCAACGTGTCGGTGCAGGAAGTGACCGCCGACGGCGTGGTCGTGCTGCGCTTCGGCGGCGGTTGCCAGGGCTGCGGCATGGCCGACGTGACCCTCAAGCAGGGCATCGAAACCACCTTGATGACCAAGGTGCCGGGTGTGACCGCGGTGCGCGACGCGACCGATCACGAGACCGGCGACGCGCCGTACATTCCCCGCGACACCGCGGCCTGACGCCCGCGCGGCGCAGCGCCCATGCCCACCGCCGCATCGCTCATCGAGGCCCTGCAACGCCGGTTGCGGCTGTCGCTGCGTCGTGAGTCGCCCGCCCCGGGTGAATTTCCGCCGGGCTGGCAGCAGTGGTTCGACTCGTTGGGCGAGCGCCCCGGCGCGGTGGTCGGCGCGACCTCCGAGGCGATGGTCGCCACGCTCTCGCAGCGACCGCTGGCCTCGCCGCCGCGGCGCGCGGCGAATCTCACGCGCTGGCAGGCCTTTGCCACCCTATGGCGCCAGCAATGGCAGCCTCCGGAACGCGAGGACCGTCGCCTGCGCTGGGTGGCCGCCACGTTTTCGGTGCTGTGGCATATCTTCGTCGCGGCCGCGCTGATCTGGCTGATGTACCTGCAGTTCTTCGCCACCCGTCCGCCGCCGCAGGGCGAGGACGTGACGATGATCGAATACATCGGCGACGGCACGCCCAAGGACCCCGGCGGCGGCGCGCAGCAACCCTCCGATCAGCCGCAGACCGAACCGACCCCGCCGCAGCCGCCCTCCACCCCGGCGCCGCCACAACCGGCGCAACCGCCGTCGCAGGTCGCGGTCAGCGCACCGCCGGTGCCGGAACTGCAGGCGAGCGTGCCCGACGTGCCGCAACGCGACGTGCCCGAGCCGCAACTGCCGCCGCCGACGGTCGAACAACCGGTGATGGTCAGCAAGGACGTGCCCGATTCGCCGCAGATCTTCGTGCTGCCGCCCACGCGCAAGCGCCTGGACGACACGCCGCGGGTGCCGCAGATCGAGATCGCGACCCGGCCGGTGCCGACCCAGGACGTGCCGACCCCGGTGCAGCCGCTGTCGCGCGAACTGCCGCGGCCGCAGATCGCCGCGCCGACGGTGAACGCGCAGCCGCGCGAGGTCGCGGTGCGCGAAGTGCCGGCGCCGCTGCCGCAATTGCAGGTGCGCGAACTGCCGACGCAACCGATCGCGGCGCCGCAATTGCGCACCACGACCCCGCAGGTGCGCATCGCCGAGATTCCCACGCCGCAGGTCGCGACGCCGCGCGCGCCCCGCGCGGGCACGTCTTCGCCCTTCCGCGGCCCGCTGCGACGCCTCGTGCCAGCCAGTTCAATCGACGCCGTCGCGTTCGCCGGCCGCCGCTCAGCCAGCGCCGCGGCGACAAAACCCAGCGCCAATCCCAGTGCTAGCGCTCCAGCGCCCGCGTCGCGCCGCTCGCGGCCGACGACGCAGCGGCGCCGGGGGGCCGGGCGAAAACTCGCGCGCCCGGCACCTGGTCGAATCTGAAGACCGACGACGACTGGGGCGGCTCCAACCGCAATCGTCCCGGCGCGCAACGCGGCGACAGCCCGGGCCTGTACAACAGCGACGGCAGCCCGCGCATCGCCGACGCGCCGGGTTCGGCCTCGCCGGGCAAGCCGCCGGGTACGATCACCGCCGAGATCAAGGACCTCGACCGCGCCGGCACCTGGCTGCGGCGCAAGCCCACCGACTACGAAGCGACCGCGCTCGACAAATACTGGCGGCCGAACGAAACCCTGCTGGCCGAGTGGGTGCGGCGCAGCGTGCAGACGGTGCTGATTCCGATCCCGGGCACCGGCAAGCGCATCCAGTGCTCGGTGGTGCTGCTGATGGCCGGAGGCGGCTGCGGCATCGACGATCCCAACCTCAACGACCAGCCGGCCGAAGCGCGCCCGCCGCCGGATATCCCGTTCAAGCCGCATCTGCAGGAAGACAACGGCAGCGTCAGGCCGCCGCCGGGTGGGTGAGGGGTTGAGCTTGAGGGGCGGTTAGGAGAGCGCCGCTGAAGTCGGGGCCTTGAATTTCGCGCGTGTCGCCACTTCTGCGTACTTGCCAGTAGTCGAGCGAACCGCATTTGCTCGTCATTCCCGCGTTTGGGTGCTTGCCTGTAAGTCGACTGAGCCGCTTTGGATCGTCATTCCCGCGAAGGCGGGAGTCCAGTGGCTTTTGCGCGGGCATGCAGGTCACGTCGTTTCCATTGCTCCGTCAAAGTCACTGGATTCCCGCGTTCGCGGGAATGACGGTAGGGGAGGACGTGGTTGCTGGACGATTCGATGGCGAAATGTCGATATATGAAGCCTGGGCTTGCAGGTTGAATGGCCTTTGCTCGTCGTTTCCGCGTTCGCCGACATGACGGTAGGAGAGGGGAGCGTCGCACGTGAAAAATGCTGTGACGACTGGACCTAGCAGCGGGTCCCACGTCTGGGTTGAGCCATTCAATAACCGCATAAACAAAAACGGCCCGCAATGCGGGCCGTTTTCAGCAGCGCGATCCAAACGCGCGATCCAGCCGCGCGCCCGATCCACCGATGGATCAATGCACGCCGTGCAGATCGCGCAGCTTGTCGCTCTGCAGCGAGCCGAAGTAGGCGGTCACGTCGGCGATCTGCTGGTCGGTCAGATCCTTCGCCTGCAACGACATCAGCGGGTGCGCGCGGTCGCCGTCGCGGTACATCTGCAGCGAGTGGGCCAGGTAGTCGTGGTACTGGCCGGCCAGGCGCGGCGTCACCGGGTCGATCGGGTGACTGTCGTCTTCGTTGGTGCCGTGGCATTCCACGCAGGCCTGATTGGTCGGCGGGCGCTTGGCGTTGGCGAATTTGTCGCCCGCGGCGATGTTGCCGGCCGGCAGGCCCGAGGACGACTTGGTGTGGCCTTCGTTGCGGTCGGCCGAGGAATGGCCGGCGGGCACTTCGCCGCTGGAGCAGGCGGCCAGGGCCAGGGCGAGCGAGGCGATGGCGAGGCCGCGCTTGAAGAAGCTGGGATTCGTCATGAGGCGGCTCACTTGGCGCTGGAAAGGAAGGCGGCGATGTCGGCGATGTCCTGGTCAGAGAAGCTCTGCGCCTGGGCCTGCATCGTGGGGTGCTTGCGCGTGCCCTTCTTGTATTCGGTCAGCGCGCTGACCAGGTACTCGGGCGACTGGCCGACGATCTTAGGAACGTGATAGTTCGGGTAGGCGTTCTTGTAGCCTTGCACGCCGTGGCAGCCTTGGCAGGTGTAGGTGAGCTGGCGGCCGGTTTCGGCGTTGCCCTTGGAAGACGGCGCGGCGGCCGGGGCGGCGGCCGGAGCCGTCGGAGTGGGGGCAGTCGGGGTGGAAGCCGGCGCCTTGGCGGGATCCTGGGGCTGAGCATGTGCGCTCAGGGCGGCCAGGGTCAGGGCAAAGCAGGCGGCGATCGTCAGCGGTCGCATCATGTCGTAGTCCGCAATCTCGAATGGCTAGCGAAAGGTGGTGGCTGGCTCTGCGGGGCCGGAGCCGCGCACAAGCCGCCGAGTATAGCTGGGCAGACGACTGCAACGAAGCCGTCCTTGAGCGCATCCATACTTGCGCCGGTTTCCGGACGCTCCGGGCCCGGCGTGGATTTGCGCCGCACGACACGGCGGCGCGCGCGACGCACCTCGTCCGCGCGCACCGTGCCTCAGAATAAATCCATGGCTCCAGTCATCATGACCTTCGGCGGATGTTGGCTTTGGGGGCTGGTGATATACCTATATACAACACCGGCATACGACCGGAAACCGACGAAAAAACTTTAGTAGCTTGGGGTCGTCTCGAATGCGTCAACTCACCAACAACCGCAAGGGCGGTCCGGCAGTGCGCGGCACGGTGGCTATCGCCGCCCTGGCCCTGGCCTGCCTCATGGGACTGTCGGCCTGCAAGGGCGGAGCGGGCGCCGCCGAGGCGCAGGCCAAGGAGGCCAAGGACAAGGCGTCGGAAGCGGTGCCGGTCGAGGTCGCCGCGGCCAGCCGCCGCGCGATCGCCGCCAGTTATACCGGTACCGCACCGCTGGAAGCGCGTGCCGAATCGCAGGTGGTCGCCAAGACCTCCGGCGTCGCCCTCGACGTGATGGTCGAGGAAGGCCAGTTCGTCAAGGCCGGGCAGGTGCTGGTGCGGCTGGACTCGGCCCGCGCCGAGCAGCAGGCCGCGCAGACCAACGCGACCATGCGCAAGCTCGAGGCCAACTACGCGCGCGCCCGGCAGATGGCCGAGCAGCGCCTGCTCAGCGCCAACGACGCCGACCAGTTGCGTTACGACCTGGAAAGCGCGCGCGCGGCCAACCGCATGGCGAGCCTGGAACTGTCCTACGCCAAGGTCGAAGCGCCGATTTCCGGCGTGGTCGCCTCGCGTTCGATCAAGACCGGCAACTTCGTCCAGATCAATTCGCCGATCATCCGCATCGTCGACACCTCCAAGCTGGAGGCCACCCTCAACGTGCCCGAGCGCGAGCTGGCGACTTTGAAGGCCGGCCTGCCGGTGCAGATGCTGGTCGACGCGATGCCCGGCAAGAGCTTCACCGGCAAGGTCGACCGGGTCGCCCCGGTGGTCGATTCGGGCAGCGGCACCTTCCGGGTGATCTGCAGCTTCGAAGGCGCCGGGGTGTTGCAGCCGGGCATGTTCGGCCGCCTGCGCATCGACTACGACAACCGCGCCGATGCGCTGGTGGTGCCGCGCGCGGCGCTGCTCGACGACGAAGGCGATCCGGCGGTGTTCGTGGTGCGCGGCAAGAAGGTCGCGCGCGTCGCGGTCAAGCTGGGCTACCTCGACGGCGCCTGGGCCGAGGTCCGCGACGGCATCAAGCTCGGCGACCAGGTCGTGGTGGCCGGCAAGACCGCGCTGCGCGAAGGCACCGAAGTGTTGCCGATCAACGCCGCCAAGCCCAAGGAAGTGGCCGCGAGCGCGAACGCGACCGCTCCGCTGAAGCAGTAAACCGGCGATCACGCCCCCGACGCGGCCGCACACGGCCGCGTCCTTCGCACTACTTATTGAACGTGGGGACTGACTGTGGCTCAGCTTCCGGACGCGACGTCCTTTAACCTGGTGGAGTTTTCCACCCGTCGCCGCGTGACCGTGGCGATGGTGACGATCACCTTCCTGTTGTTCGGCCTGATCGCGCTGAACAGCCTGAAGGTCAATCTATTGCCCGATTTGAGTTATCCGACCCTGACCGTGCGTACCGAGTACGCCGGCGCGGCGCCGACCGAGATCGAGACCTTGATCTCCGAACCGCTGGAAGAAGCGGTCGGCGTGGTCAAGGGCCTGCGCAAACTCAAGTCGGTGTCGCGCACCGGCCAGAGCGACGTGGTGCTCGAGTTCGCCTGGGGCACCGACATGGACCAGGCCAGCCTGGAGGTGCGCGACAAGATGGAGATCGTGCAGCTGCCGCTGGAGGCCAAGAAGCCCGTGCTGCTGCGCTTCAATCCCTCGACCGAGCCGATCCTGCGCATCGCGCTGTCGACCAAGGGCGGCGACAAGGCCAGCGACAGCGAGGCGATCCGCCAGCTGACCGCGCTGCGCCGCTACGCCGACGACGATCTGAAGAAGAAACTCGAACCGGTCGAAGGCGTCGCCGCGGTCAAGGTCGGCGGCGGCCTGGAGGACGAAATCCAGGTCGACATCGACCAGCAGAAGCTCTCGCAGCTCAACCTGCCGATCGACACCGTGATCCAGCGGCTCAAGGCCGAGAACATCAACGTCTCCGGCGGTCGCCTGGAAGAAGGCGCGCAGCGCTATCTGGTGCGCACGGTCAACGAATTTTCCAGCGTGGCGGAAATCCGAGAGATGCTGGTCACCGCGCAGAAGGCCGGCGGCAACGCCGCGGCCGATGCGGCGGCGGAAATGGCGCGGGTCGCCGCGGCCTCGGGTTCGGCCGACGCGATGGCCGCCGCGGCCTCGGTGCAGAGCGCGAACACCGGCGAGCAGACCACGCCGGCCGGCGGCAAGCCGGTGCGCTTGAAGGACATCGCCGAAATCCGCCAGGGCTTCAAGGAACGCGAAGCGATCATCCGCCTGGCCGGCACCGAAGCGGTCGAGCTGGCGATCTACAAGGAAGGCGACGCCAACACCGTCGCCACCGCCGACGCGATCCAGGCGCGGCTGGATCAGATCAAGTCGCAGATCCCGCCGGACGTGGAACTGACCACGATCGACGATCAATCGCAGTTCATCCGCCACGCCATCAGCGACGTCAAGAAGGACGCGGTGATCGGCGGCCTGCTGGCGATCCTGATCATCTTCCTGTTCCTGCGCGACGGCTGGAGCACGTTCGTGATCGGCCTGTCGCTGCCGGTGTCGATCATCGCCACGTTCTTCTTCATGGACCGCCTGGGGCTTAGCCTCAACGTGATGTCGCTCGGCGGCCTGGCGCTGGCCACCGGCCTGGTGGTGGACGACTCGATCGTGGTGCTCGAATCGATCGCCAAGGCGCGCGAACGCGGGCTCGGCATTCTCGACGCCGCGGTCACCGGCACCCGCGAGGTGAGCATGGCGGTGGTCGCCTCGACCCTGACCACCATCGCGGTGTTCCTGCCGCTGGTGTTCGTCGAAGGCATCGCCGGCCAGTTGTTCCGCGACCAGGCGCTGACCGTGGCGCTGGCGATCGGTATTTCGCTGATCGTGTCGATGACCCTGATCCCGATGCTCAGCGCGCTCAAGGGCCGCCCGGCGCTCGGTTTCGAGGAAGAAGCGCCGCATCCGCAATGGCACCCGGACTCCAAGCTCGCCAAGCCGGTCGCGGCGGTCGGTCGCGGCGTCGGCGCCGGCGCGCGCGGCGGATTCTTCGGCCTGGCCTGGCTGGTGGTGCGGATCTGGCGCGGCCTGGGCAAGGTGGTCGGCCCGGTCATGGGCAAGGCCAGCGATCTGGCGATGGCGCCGTATGCGAGCGCCGAACGCGGCTATCTGAAACTGCTGCCGGCGGCGATGCGTCGCCGTTGGCTGGTGCTCGGCGCGGCCACGGTGGCATTCGCGCTGACCTTGGCGGCGGTGCCGCTGCTCGGCGCCGACCTGATCCCGCAGCTGGCGCAGGATCGCTTCGACATGACGGTCAAGCTGCCGCCGGGCACGCCGCTGCGCGAAACCGACAAGCTGGTGCGCGAGATCCAGGAAAAGCACGCCAAGGACCCGGGCATCCATGCCTGGTTCGGCGTGAGCGGCAGCGGCACGCGGCTGGATGCGAATCCGACCGAGAGCGGCGAGAACATCGGCAAGATCACCGTGGTGATGGCCGACGGCGGCAGCAAGGAAGTCGAGGCGGCCGAAACCGAAAAACTGCGCCAGACCATGCAGGCGCATCCCGGCGCCCAGGTCGACTTCGCCCGTCCGCAGCTTTTCAGCTTCTCCACGCCGCTGGAAATCGAGCTGCGCGGGCAGGACCTGGAAACCATCCAGCGCGCCGGCCAGAAGATGGCGGCGATGCTGCGCGCCAATCCGCATTTCGCCGACGTCAAATCCACCGTGGAGCAGGGCTTCCCCGAGATCCAGATCCGCTTCGACCAGGACCGCGCCGGCGCGCTCGGCCTGGCCACGCGCGACATCGCCGATATCGTGGTCAAGAAGGTGCGCGGCGACGTCGCCACCCGCTACAGCTTCCGCGATCGCAAGATCGACGTGCTGGTGCGCGCGCGCGAATCCGATCGCGCCTCGATCGAGAACATCCGCCGCCTGATCGTCAATCCCAACAGCAGCCGTCCGGTGACGCTGGAGTCGGTGGCCGACGTGGTCGCCACCAGCGGCCCCAGCGAAATCCACCGCGCCGATCAGGTGCGCGTGGCGATCGTGTCGTCGAACCTGCGCGACATCGACCTGGGCGGCGCGGTCGCCGAAGTCGAGAAGATGGTGCACGAGCAGCCGTTGAACCCCGAGGTGCGCATGCACATCGGCGGCCAGGGCGAGGAGTTGCAGCAGTCGATCAATTCGCTGTTGTTCGCATTTGGTCTGGCGATCTTCCTCGTTTACTTGGTGATGGCTTCGCAGTTCGAATCGCTGCTGCATCCGTTCGTGATCCTGTTCACCATCCCGCTGGCCCTGGTCGGCGCGGTGCTGGCGCTGTTGCTGACCCGTTCGGCGGTGTCGGTGGTGGTGTTCATCGGCCTGATCCTGCTGGTCGGCCTGGTGGTCAAGAACGCGATCATCCTGATCGACAAGGTCAACCAGTTGCGCGAGGAAGGCGTGCCCAAGCAGCAGGCGTTGATCGAAGGCGCGCGTTCGCGCCTGCGTCCGATCATCATGACCACGCTGTGTACGCTGTTCGGCTTCCTGCCGCTCGCGGTCGCGGTGGGCGAGGGCGCGGAAGTGCGTTCGCCGATGGCGATCACGGTGATCGGCGGCCTGCTGGTGTCGACCCTGCTGACCCTGGTGGTGATCCCGGTGGTGTACGACCTGCTCGATCGCCGCGGCGACGAGTACTACCGCAACCGCACCCGCAAGGTGCGTCGCGATGCCGCGGTCGCGGCCGAGCACATCCGCCACGACAACGATCCGCTGACCGGCGAGGCCCACTGAGATGAGCGTCGCCGAGATCAGCATCAAGCGGCCGATCACGACCATCATGCTGTTCGTGTCGATGTTCGTGATCGGTTTGATCGCGGCGGTGCGGCTGCCGCTGGAATCGCTGCCCGACATCACCGCGCCGTTCCTGTTCATTTCGCTGCCGTACGACGGCTCCACGCCGGAGGAAGTCGAGCGCACCATCCTGCGTCCGTCCGAGGAAGCGCTGGCGACGATGACCGGGATCAAGAGCATGCGCGGCAACGCGACCGCGACCGGCGCGTCGGTGTTCCTGGAGTTCAAGGACTGGGACCGCGACATCTCGATCGCCGCGTCCGATGCGCGCGAGCGCATCGACGCGATCATGGACGACATGCCCGAGGGCTTTCAGCGCTACTTCGTGTTCAAGTGGTCCAGTTCCGATGAAGCGGTGTTGCAGGTGCGGCTGGCCGGCGACATGGACCTCAGCCGCGAATACGACCTGATCGATCGCGAATTCAAGCGCCGCCTGGAACGCATTCCCGGCGTGGCCAAGGTCGAGATCGGCGGCGCCGCGCCGAACGAGGTCGAGATCGCGATCCTGCCAGATCGCATGCTCGCCCACGGGGTCGAACTCAATACCCTGACCAAGAGCCTGCAGGCGCTGAATTTCTCGATTTCCGCCGGTGAAATCGAGGACGGCGGACGCCGCCTGCGAGTGCAGCCGGCCGGCCAGGTCACCGACCTGGAGCAGTTCCGCAATCTGGTCATCAACACCAGCGGCCTGAAGCTGCGCGACATCGCCGACGTGCGCCTGAAGCAGGCGCGCCTGAACACCGGACGGCGTCTGGACGGCCGGCCGGCGATCGGTCTGGACATCTTCAAGGAACGCAACGCGAACCTGGTGGAAGTCTCGCGCCTGGCCCTGGCTGAGGTCGAGGCGATCCGCGCCCAGCCGTCCTTGCGCAACATCGAAATCAAGGTGGTGCAGAACCAGGGCAAGGACGTGACCAGCTCGCTGCTCGAACTCGGCGAGGCCGGCGCGATCGGCCTGCTGCTGTCGATCGCGGTGCTGTTCTTCTTCCTGCGCCACTGGCCGTCGACGCTGATGGTGACCCTGGCGATCCCGATCTGTTTCGTGATGACCCTGGGCTTCATGCACTTCATCGGCGTGACCCTCAACGTGCTGTCGCTGATGGGCCTGCTGCTCGCGGTCGGCATGCTGGTCGACAACGCGGTGGTGGTGGTCGAGAGCATCTATCAGGAACGCGAGAAGATGCCCGACCAGCCGCAGCTGGCATCGATCATCGGCACCCGCCACGTCGCCATCGCGCTGTCGGCCGGCACCTTGTGCCACTGCATCGTGTTCCTGCCCAACCTGATCGGCGAAACCAACGACATCAGCATCTTCATGTCGCAGATCGCGATCACCATCTCGGTGTCGCTGCTGGCCTCGTGGCTGGTCGCGGTCAGCCTGATCCCGATGATTTCCGCGCGCCTGAAGACACCGCCGGCGGTCAACACCACCACCGGCCTGATCCCGCGGCTGCAGCGCGCCTACGCGCGTTTCCTGCGCTGGACCCTGGAGCATCGCGGCCTGAGCGTGCTCGGCATCGTCCTGGTGGTGGCGCTGAGCCTGGTGCCGATGACCCAGACCAAGTTCGACATGTTCGGCAACGAGGGCGGCAAGGAAGCGTCGATCGATTACCAGTGGAAGGGCAACTACACCCGCGACCAGATGTCGGTGGAGATCCTCAAGGTCGAGCAGTTCCTGGAAGCGCGGCGCAAGGAGTACCACATCAAGCAGATCTACTCGTTCTTCAGCGAGCAGGGCGGCGGCGGTGCCGGCACCCGGCTGCAGTTCAAGGAAGACGAGGTCAAGAACACCAAGGCCCTGGTCGACACGATCAGCAAGGCGCTGCCGAAATCGGCCAAGGCCGATATCACCATGGGCCAGAACAACGGTGGCGGTGGCGGCGGCGGTGGTGGCGGCCAGGGCGGCCAGAGCGTGCAGGTGCAGCTGATCGGCGATTCCACCGAGACCCTGGCCGAGCTCGGCCGCGACATCGTGCCGATGCTGTCGCGGCGGGCCGAACTGCGCGACGTGCGGGTGGATTCGGGCGACCGCAACACCGAGCTCAACGTGCGCGTCGACCGCGAACGCGCGGCGGCGTTCGGCTTCAGCGTCGAGGAAGTCTCGCGCTTCGTCGGCCTGGCGCTGCGCGGCGCGCAGTTGCGCGACTTCAAGCGCGGCGAAACCGAAGTGCCGGTGTGGGCGCGGTTCGCCGGCGCGGAGAGCTACAGCATCGAGAACCTGTCGGAGTTCACCGTGCGCGCCGCCGACGGCCGCAGCGTGCCGCTGCTGGCCATGGTCAACGTCGACGTGCGCCCGACCGCGAGCCAGATCAACCGCAACAATCGCCAGACCACGCTGACCATCCTGGCCAACCTCGGCGCGAAGGTCACCACGCCCGACGCGCGCAAGGCGATGGAGGAAACACTCAAGAAGGTCTCGTTCCCGGCCGGTTACAGCTACAGCTTCGACGGCAGCTCGTTCGAACGCGACGACGACGCCGGCAAGCAGATGATGATCAACCTGGTGCTGGCGCTGGTGATGATCTACGTGGTGATGGCGGCGGTGTTCGAATCGTTGCTGTTCCCGGCGGCGATCATGAGCTGCGTGGTGTTCTCGATCTTCGGCGTGTTCTGGCTGTTCTGGCTGACCGGCAGCTCGTTCACCGTGATGGCCTTCATCGGCATCCTGGTGCTGATGGGCGTGGTGGTGAACAACGGCATCGTCATGGTCGAGCACATCAACAACCTGCGACGGCGCGGCTTGTCGCGCACCGAGGCGCTGGTCGAAGGCAGCCGCGAGCGGTTGCGGCCGATCATGATGACCATGGGCACGGCGATCCTGGCGATGATCCCGATTTCGCTCAGCGACACCGTGGTGCTCGGCGGCCTGGCGTACTCGCCGATGGCGCGCGCGGTGGCCGGCGGCCTGGCGTTCTCGACCGTGGTCAGCCTGCTGTTCCTGCCGACCATCTACGCGATTCTCGACGACCTGCGTTCGGCCACCGGGCGGTTGGTGTTG
This sequence comes from Lysobacter capsici, assembly GCF_018732085.1. Classification (NCBI taxonomy): domain Bacteria; kingdom Pseudomonadati; phylum Pseudomonadota; class Gammaproteobacteria; order Lysobacterales; family Lysobacteraceae; genus Lysobacter; species Lysobacter capsici. The sequence continues at coordinate 2,558,106 of NZ_CP076103.1, forward strand.
CGGGCGCGGGGCAAGACCGCGCCGGGCACTGCGAACGCGTCGGGCGATGCTTCGGCCGGCGATGAGCCTGCGGCACCCGCGCACGCCTGATCGGCGTGCGTTGGGTGTGGGGCTGTGCGTCGCGGACTCACACGGTACCCAACGATCGTTTCCCAGCCGCCTTGCGCAACCCTCCTACCGCTTCCCCCTTTGAAAAAGGGGGGCTAGGGGGGATTTGCTTTTACCCGCAAGCGCCGGGCGAACGTTCAAGCAAAAGCAAAGGGGCTGTCCTAGATAAGAATTCGATCTAGGATGAGAAATGGCGATAAGTCGCTGTCGGATAAGGAAAAAAGACCAACTCAGGCTGGTCGAGCTGTTCGTGGCCCAAGCGACCGCCCGTACCGCGGCCGATCTGGTGGGAATTCATCGCAACTCCGCGGCGCTGTACTTCCACAAGCTGCGCCAATGCATGGCCGCTCAGATGGCCGAAGTCGAGCCGGAAATGGCGGTCTTCGAGTGCGACGAGAGTTACTTCGGCGGAGCGCGTAAAGGCAAGCGAGGACGAGGCGCCGCGGGCAAGGTCTGCGTGTTCGGCATCCTCAAGCGCGACGGCAAGGTGTATGCCTTGCCGATTGCCGACACCCGCAGCCAGACCTTGCTGACGGCCTTAAAAACCCGGGTTTTGGCCCATTCGGTGGTCTACACCGATCACCTGGCCAGCTACAACATACTGGATGTGTCGGGCTTCAAGCATCGCCGGGTGAATCACCGACATGAGTTCGTGACCCGTCGTGGGAACCACATCAATGGCATCGAGAACTTCTGGAATCAGTCCAAGCGGATCTTGCGTAAGTACAACGGCATTCCGCGCAAGAATTTCTTCTTGTTCCTGAAAGAGTGCGAGTTCCGTTTCAACTATGGGACGCCCCGTCAGCAGCTCAACACGCTGCGGGACTGGGTTGGGCTATAACCCTTATCTAGGACAGCCCCAAAGCAAAAGCAAACCCCCCGCGCTGCGCAGATCGGATTGAAACGAATCTTGCGCCGGGCGCCGCCCCCTTTTTCAAAGTGGGCCATGGTTCGCGGCGATGCACGATCGGGAAAATGGGCCATGGTTCGTGGCGATGCGCGATCGGAAAGTGGGCCATGGTTCGCGGCGATGCGCGATTGGGAAAGTGGGCATTGTTCGCGGCGATGCGCGATCGGTGTGGATGCGTTGGCGGTTGTTGTGACGTGGCATTCGCTCGCAGGCGTTCGCTCAACGATCGTACCGACAACGATCACGCCGATCCGCGAACCCACCTATCCGCGAACCCACCTAGCGCTTCCCCCCTTTGAAAAAGGGGGGCTAGGGGGGATTTGCTTTTACCCGCAAGCGCCGGGCGAACGCTCAAGCAAAAGCAAAAGCAAATCCCCCGCGCTGCGCAGATCGGATTGAAACGAATCCTGCGCCGGGCGCCGCCCCCTTTTTCAAAGTGGGCCATGGTTCGCGGCGCTACAGCCCGGCAAGCCGCTCAACTCAACTCACCTCACCCGAGCGCGTCCGAATCACCCAACCAACTTGCTCGCAATCCGAAACCCGGCGATCCAAACCCCCACGCCGGTGCCGATGTTGGTCAGCATGAAGTTCAACACCACCCGCGCCACGCGATTGCGATACCAGCCTTTCAGCGTTTGCGCATCGTCGCGCAGCGCCATGAAGTCGCCATAGGCCGGCTTGCGCTGATGCACCTCGACCAGGGCGCTCAGCGCGCCGGTCGGCACGCCGGGGCGGAATGGCTTGAGCGGCGCGACCACCGCGGCGGTGATGACGCTGAAAGGATGACCGCCGGCCAGCAGACAGCCCAGCGCGGCCAGGCCGCCGGTGTACAGCACCCACTGCAACAGCAGGTCCGCGCCCATCGCCACGCCGCCTTTCCAGAAGCCCCAGGCGATGCCGGCCAGGATCAGGCTGGTGATCACGATCATCACCCACGGCACCTTGCTCTTGGTCTGCACCTGTTCGAGTTCGGTGCGTTGTTCGACCGGATCCTGGGTGTCCTCACGCAGATGCTTGGCCAGGCCTTGCAGATGGCCGGCGCCGACCACCGCCAGCACTTCGCGCGCGTCGCCGTGGGTCTCGCGCAGGCGCGCGGCCATGTAGCGGTCGCGCTCGGCGATCACGGTTTCGTACAGTTGCGGGCTTTCGGCGGCGAATTCGCCGAAGCTCGATTCGAGCATGTCGCCCTGCTTGAGCTTCTCGATTTCTTCCTCGCCGACCTCGTCGGCGGCGAACAGGCCGCTGATCAGGCCGACGCCGAGCTTGGCCCGGCCCCAGAACCCCAGTTTGCTGGACGCGCGCTTGAAGGTCAGGCCGACTTCGCGGTCGATCAGATGCACCGGCAGCTCGCGCTGGCGCGCTTCGAGCACCGCGCGCTTGAGTTCGGCGCCCGGCTCGATGCCGAGTTGCTCGGCGAGCCGGCGCTGGTACGCGGCCAGGGCCAGGTTGGCGGCGAACAGCGCGGTCTTGCCCGAGCGGATCACCTGGATCAGGTCGAGCTTGGCCAGTGCGTCGGGGTCGGTGAGCGCCTGCAGGCGCTGCGCGTCGAGCTCGACCGCGACCGCGTCGTAGCGACCGCTGCCGACCGCATCGCGGACCGCATCGACGCTGGCCTGCGACACGTGCGCGGTGCCCAGCAGGGTGTAGCGGACGCCGTCGCGTTCGACGATGGCGTGCGGTTGGCCTTGCAGGCCGTCGTTCAGCGGTTCATTCATTCGGATGGGGGCTTCTGGCTCGCGCGGCGAGGAGCTGTGCCGGAGCACAGAAAGGCCCGCAGCATAGAGGTCGGGCGGGGGTGCCGGCAAACCCGCGACGGCGCTCGGGGAACGGCGAACCGGCGCGGCGCGCGGGCCCGATGGGCTTGGCGGCGTGGCGGCGAATGCGGGCGCGGCGATTGCGGCGCATCGGGACGATGAGCCGCGTGGGCGATATCTGGCGCGCGGCGGGACGATGCTGCCAGCGGGCGCTTGACGACGGACGCTTGCATTCGCGATCGGCATAAACCGCAAAGCGAACGGTCTGGCCGAAGCCGGAGGGGTGGAGCCCCGGCCAGACCGGTCGCGTGTTGCACCGGCTGTTACTCGTTACTCACGGCTCTCTATTCGTTTTCGATCGACCGAACGGCCTTACTCACGCAAAGCCATAAGGCAGGTTCTCGCTGGACACCACTTTCTCGCCGACCTGTTCGCCGTGCAGGAAACGCAGCGCCGCGACGATCACGCCGCCGTCGTCGGCAATACGGTTGTGGCCCAGGCCCTTGGTGCTGAGCAGGCGCGAATCGGGCCAGTAGCGCGCATAACGCTCGCCTTCGGCCCACGGTACTTCGCGATCGTCCAGGTCGTGCACGATCAGGGCCGGGCGGGCGATGGTCGGCGCGTTGCGATGCGCCTGCTGCGAATCGAAGCTGATGCCGATGCGCGCCTCGAAGTACGCGAACATGCGCCGGCACAGATCCTCGCCCACCCACAGGAACCGGGCGAAGCGCTTGACCGCGGCGACCGGGTCGGCCGCCGGCGCGATCAGCACCGCGCGGTCGGCGCGCAGGCCGCGCGCCATCGCCAGCAGCGCCGCGGCGCCGCCGAGCGAATGGCCGATCACCGCCGCGGCCGGGCCGTAGTGTTCGCCGACCTTGTACAGATGGCGGGTGAAGTCGGGCAGGGTGGCCAGGCGTCCGCCGCTGCGGCCGTGACCGGGCTGGTCGAACGCGACCACCGCATAGCCTTCGGCCCGCAACTGCGGCAGCCACTTGGCCACGCGGGTGCCATGACTGGACCAGCCGTGCGCGAACAGCACATACGGCTGACGCTGCGGATCGCCCCAGACATAGGCGGCGATGGCGTGGCCGTCGATGTCGAGCGTGTCCTGGCGCGCATCGAAGGTCGGCGCGGCCAGCGCGCGCCGCCGCGAGGAGGCGAACGGGGTGCAGAACAGGTCGGCGGCGCGGCGCATGGTCGCCTCGGGCGCGAACCAACCGCCGAAAACGAAGCCCAGGCGCAGGCCGTATAGCTTGATTGCGTTACGAACGGTCGTGCTAATTTTGGCGATAAGCGGGTACATGACGGACCTCGTCGGGCGCTCAGGCGGTGGGGGAGGACGCGTAGGAGCGGATCAGGCGCTCGAAGGCGCGCCGGCCGCGTTCGGTGGCGGCGTCGAAACCGAACAAGCCGGCGTCGTGATGGACGATCAGCGCCAGTCCGTAGATTTCGAACGCAAGTTGCTCGGTATCGGTGTCGGCGCCGAGTTCGCCGCTGTCGATGGCCAGTTGCACGGCCTGGCCCAGGACCTGGCGCCAGCGCTTCTGCTGTTCGACCACCCAGTCGCGCAGGGAGCCGGGCCGGTCGTCGTACTCGCTGACCGCGCCGAGCAGCACGCAGCCACCGTCGGTGTGCCGCGACCAGTCGAACCAGGCATTCACGATGGCGCGCAAGCGCACCAGGCCGCGCGGTTGCTGCAAGGCCGGCAGCAGCACATAGCCGACGAAACGCTGTCCGGCCATGTCGAGCACAGCGAGCTGGAGATCCTCGCGCGAGCCGAAGTGGGCGAACACGCCGCTCTTGGACATGCCGACCGCGGCCGCGAGCGGACCGATCGACAGCCCTTCCAACCCGGCCGAGCAGGCGATGCCGTAGGCCTGCTCGAGGATCGCGTCGCGGGTGGCGGCGCCTTTGTTGGTGGCGGTCAGGGTCGACATGGGATGAAAAATAGCACGTCCGTTCGTTTTATTGTCACCGTTCGTCGGCCGCAAGGGCACGGATCGAGTAAAGCCGAGCACTGGCTTGGTGTCGAGAGTGCGTTATTCGTGTGGCCGGGCCATCGGTCTTTAGGCGCAGGCAGTGGGCGCGACGGCCGCAGGAATGCAGGGGGTATCGCGCCAGAGCATGTGCCGTGGAGCGCATGTTTCGTGAAAGGACAGACCGCAGCTAGGGCGCGGAACGGTGCAACAAACCCGCCGCCGATGCATCGGCAACGGCCGCCCCACGTCGCGCAACCGATAACGGCGCGATCAACCTGCGACCGACCTCCAAGGCCGCGAGGTCTTTTGTGGGAGGGGCTTAAGCCCCGACGCTGTTCGATCAGATCGCGATCAAGCCCAGCCCAGCCAATAACCAGAAAAGCGCATATCGATCTGCTCATTCGCGCCTAGACGACCGGTCTAATGGCCGCTAATCTAACCCCATGAACGCCACCCCCGCCGCAACCGACGTCCGCCAGCACATCCTCGACATCGCCCATCCCTTGCTGCTGCGCCGGGGCTTCACCGCGGTCGGCCTGGCCGAGATCCTGAGCGCGGCGCAGGTGCCCAAGGGCTCGTTCTATCACTACTTCGGCTCCAAGGAAGCGTTCGGCGAGGCGGTGCTCGAAGCCTACTTCGCCGACTACCTGGGCCGGATGGACGAACTGCTGGCGCAACCGGGCACCGCGGCGCAGCGGCTGACCGCCTACTTCCGCGACTGGCTCGATTCGCAGACCGGCGACGAGGCGCAGAGCCGCTGCCTGGTGGTCAAGCTCGGGGCCGAGGTCTGCGATCTGTCCGAAAGCATGCGCGCGGCCCTGGCGCGCGGCACCCGCGGGATCACCGACCGGCTCGCCCGCTGCATCGAAGCGGGGCGGGTGGACGGTTCCCTGGCGGCCACGCGGGATGCCTGCCTGGCCGGAGCGGAGCTTTACCAGAACTGGCTCGGCGCCAGCCTGCTGGCCAAGATCACCCGCGACCGGGCGCCGTTGGACACCGCCATGGCCAGCACCCGGCAAGCGCTGGGTCTGCTCGCGACCGCTTGAAGCGGGCAGGCGCAGGCCTTCCCGCTTTTTCTTCGCCTGTTTAGTAGACGACTGGTCTATTCAAGCTTGCGCCGGTCAGCGAACTGGGCGCTGCCTGAAGCCGCCGTCCGTCGATACACCCACCGCGATTCACCCGACTCCCACCCCCGACAGGACCTCATCCCATGCCGCAAAGCGACACCGTCAATCGCCGCTTCCTCCTCGCCGCCCGCCCGCAGGGCCTGCCGACCGCGCAGGACTTCCGCCTCGATCAGGCCGCCGTGCCGGTGCCGGCCGACGGGCAGGTGCTGCTGCGCACCGTGTACCTGTCGCTCGATCCCTACATGCGCACCTTGATGGAAGAAGGCGGCACCTCGTATGCGCCCGGCGTGGCCCTGGACGCGCCGATGATCGGCGGCACGGTCAGCCGCGTGGTCGCGTCCCGGCATCCGCGGTTCCAGGTCGGCGAGCTGGTGCTCGGCAACGCCGGCTGGCAGGACTACGCCTTGTCCGACGGCCAGGACCTGACCGCGCTCGGCGAGATGGCGCAGCCGTCGCGCGCCTTGGGCGGGCTCGGCATGCCGGCGTTTACCGCCTACGTCGGCCTGCTCGATATCGGCCAGCCCCGCCCGGGCGAGACCGTGGTGGTGGCCGCGGCGACCGGCGCGGTCGGTTCGGTGGTCGGGCAGATCGCCAAACTCAAGGGTGCGCGCGTGGTCGGCATCGCCGGCGGCGCCGACAAATGCCGGTATGCGGTCGAAACGCTGGGGTTTGATGTCTGCCTCGACCGCCACGATCCGCAGTGGACCGAGCAACTCGCCGCGGCCTGCGCCGACGGCATCGACGTGTATTTCGAGAACGTCGGCGGCGCGGTGTTCGATGCGGTGCTGCCGTTGCTCAACCAAGGTGCCCGCGTGCCGGTGTGCGGACACATCGCCGACTACAACCGCCAGAATCTGCCGGCCGGACCGAACCGGCTGCCGCTGCTGATGGCGACGGTGCTGCAGCAGCGCATCCGCATGCAGGGTTTCATCATCCTCGACCACTATGCCGATCGTTTCGACGCGTTCCGCCGCGACATGGGCGAGTGGATCGACGCCGGTCGCGTGATCGTGCGCGAGGATGTGATCGACGGGCTGGAGAACGCGCCGGAGGCGTTCATCGGTCTGCTCGAGGGGCGCAACTTCGGCAAGCTGGTGGTGCGCGTCGCCGAGGTTTGATGGGGTGTGGGCGAACTGCTTCGGGCCGTGACAGTGCGGCCCGAAGTGTTGCGGGAGGTCTTTTGTGGGAGGGGCTTCTTCAGCCCCGACGCTGTTCGATCAGTTCACGATGCAGCATCGATTTTCGATCGGTTTGCGATGAAGCATCGAGGCGATCGGAACGGAAGGCGTCGGGGCTGAAGCCCCTCCCACAAAAGACCTCTCACAAAAAGCCTCCCATAAAGAATTCCGACAGGGACGTCCCTCAGCGGAGTTCAAGGCACTTCGGGCTTGAGCGAGGCTATTTCAGCCCGGGCACGTTCTCATCGGGCTCGCCGAGATTGCCGTCGCCCAGCGGGCGCACCATCTGCACCGTGTCCAGCCAGCGCCCGTGTTTGCGGCCCAGGCCGTGGAACACGCCGGCGAGCTTGAAGCCCAGGCGTTCGTGCAGCGCCACCGACGCGGCGTTGCTGCCGTCGCCGATCACCGCGACCATCTGCCGGAACCCCAGCGCGGTGCAATCGTCGATCAGGCGCAGCATCAGCGCGCGGCCGATGCCGCGGCCGTGGAAGGCCGGTTCGATGTAGACCGAGTTCTCCACCGTCCAGCGATAGCCGATGCGGGTGCGATAACTGGTCGCGTAGGCGTAACCGGCGAATGCGCCTTCGCATTCGGCGACCAGATAGGGATAGCCGGCGTCGACGATCGCGCGCCAGCGGCGGCGCATCTCGGCCAGGTCGGGCACGTCGTATTCGTAAGTCGCCAGGTGCTCGCGCACCTCGACCGCGTACAACGCGTGGATCGCAGCGAGGTCGCTTTCGACCGCCGGGCGCAGCTGCAACGACGCGGGCGCGGCGGGGCTCAATCGCGGTACCGCTTGAGCAGGTCGGCGTAGGCGTCGATGCGGCGGTCGCGCAGGAACGGCCAGATCCGCCGCACGTGCTCGCTGCGGCCCAGGTCGACGTTGGCCATCACGATCTCCGGCTCGGCGGTCTTGGCTTCGGCCAGGTACTCGCCCTGCGGCCCGAGCACGTGGCTCGACCCCCAGAACTGGATGCCCGAAGCACCGATCGGCGAAGGCTCGTGCCCCACGCGATTGACGCTGAGCACCGGCAAGCCGTTGGCGACCGCGTGGCCGCGGTGGCTGAGGATCCAGGCCATGCGCTGGCGATCCTTTTCGTCCTGCTGATCGTCCGGGTCCCAGCCGATCGCGGTCGGGTACAGCAGCAGGTCGGCGCCGGCCAGCGCCATCAGCCGCGCGCCTTCCGGGTACCACTGGTCCCAGCACACCAGCACGCCCAGGCGGCCGACCGAGGTGTCGATCGGCTCGAAGCCGATATCGCCCGGGGTGAAATAGAACTTTTCGTAGAAGCCCGGATCGTCCGGGATGTGCATCTTGCGGTACTTGCCGGCGATGGAACCGTCGGTTTCGTAGACCACCGCGGTGTTGTGGTACAGCCCGGCCGCGCGGCGCTCGAACAGCGAGCTGACCAGGACCACGCCGTGCTGCTTGGCCAACGCGCCCAGGCGCTGCGTGCTGGGGCCCGGGATCGGCTCGGCCAGGTCGAACTCGGCCACCGATTCATGCTGGCAGAAATACGGCCCGTTGTGCAGTTCCTGCAGCAGCACCAGCTTGGCGCCTTGCTTCGCGGCTTCGGCGACGCGGCTTTCGATATTGGCCAGATTGGCCTCGCGCGAGCCGTGGTCGCGGTCCTGGATCAGGGCGACGGGGAGGGTGGTGGGCTTCATCGTCGGGTCGCAATCACGAGCGTGGGGCCGATCATTGTAAAGCCGAAGACCGCGACTGCTCCGTCGCGCGATCGGCCTCGCGCGACGGGCGCCGGATCAGCCGGCGGCTTCGAGCGGACAGTTGCGGGGATTCTCGACGGTCAGGTCCGACGGCGCTGCGTCGGTGCCCTGGTCCAGCACCCGCAGCTCGCAGGTGTGCGGCCGGTGTTGCTCCTGGATGATTTCGTAGCTGTGGCCGGCCTGTGGAATGAAGCTGGCCAGATTGCGGCAAGTGCCGTGGGTCATGTACATGCCCGGCTCGCTGGATTGATCAGGCGGGCCGCCGACGCTGTATTCGTGCAATCCGGCGATCAGGTAGAGCCGTTGGCCTGCGTCGACCACGGCGGTTTTGTCGACGGTCGCGTAGGTGAGCATCCAGCCCAGGCGTCCGGTTCCCGCAGATCGCGAGCATCGACTGTCGCGATAACCGGCATACACCTGCAACGAACGGCCGCCCAGGTGCATGGCGCCCCGGCTCATGTTCAAGGTGGCGGTGCCGGAGCCCGGCGATTGCGGCTTGTAGTAGCGCGGGCCGCAGCCGCTGAGCAGGCCGACCGCGGCGAGAGCCAGACCGGTAGCAAGGATGGTTCGACGCATGAGATCCCCTGAGTCGCGCGCGAATGGAGGGTGGCGCATAGAGGCCGGAGATTGTCGCAGTGGTATCCGTTCGGCAAGCCTCGCGGCGCCTAGGGCCGTGGATGGCCTGGAGCCAAATGGCCCGTGGCCCGTTACAGACAAATCGGCCGCCGAAGCGGCGGCCGATGTCTGCGTTGGCTCAGGACGAAGCGAGACCTAGCCCGCCACCACGCCCCGCGGCAACTGCATGGTCACGCAATGCAGGCTGCCGTTCTGCCAGATCAAGGGCCGGCACGGCACCGCGACGATTTCGCGATCCGGGAAGGCCTGCGCCAACACCGCCTGAGCTTCGCCGTCGCGGGCGTCGCCGTAGGCCGGCATCAGCACGGCGCCGTTGACGATGAGGAAGTTGGCGTAACTGGCGGCCAGCCTTCGGTTTTCGTCGATGATCGGCTGCGCCCACGGCAGCGCGAACAGGCGGTACGGCTGGCCGTCGCGGGTGCGCAGAGCGGCCAGTTCGGCGGCCATGGCCTGCAGTTCTTCGTAGTGCGAATCCGACGGATCGTCGCAGCCTTGGTAGACGATGGCGTCGACCGCGGCGAAGCGGGCCAGGGTGTCGATATGGGCGTCGGTGTCGTCGCCTTCCAGGTAGCCGTGGTCCAGCCACAGCACCCGGTCCTGCCGCAGCCAGGCCGACAGCTTGGCGGTGAGGTCTTCGCGGCTGGCGTCGGGGTGGCGTTCGTGCAGGCACTGCCAGGTGCTCAGCAAGGTGCCCGCGCCGTCGGTCTCGATGCCGCCGCCTTCCAAAGCGAAATCAATGCTTTGGCGCTCGCTGTTCGCGAAGATTCCCTGATCGCTGAGCCGTTCCACCAGCAGATCGTCCTGGCTGGCGTCGAACTTGCCGCCCCAGCCGGTGAAGCGGAAATCGAGCAGGCGGAAGCCGCCGTCGCCGCGTTGCAGGGTGATCGGTCCGGAGTCGCGCAGCCAGGTGTCGTCGTAGGGCGCGTCGATGAAACGCACCGCGCCCATGTCGATCCGCGCCGAGGACAGGCGCGCGCGGGCATACGCCTGCACGTCGTCGTCGGCCACGCAGATCAGCACGGGCTGGAAGCGGGTGATGGCCGCGACCAGGGCGATGTAGGTTTCCTCGACCTCGCCCAGGCGATCGGCCCAGTCGGTGTCGGCGTTCGGCCACGCGATCAGGACCGCGGATTGGGGTTCCCACTCCGCGGGGAAGCGCAATGCGTTGTTAGTCATAACCTCAAAGGATAGGCGGTTTCGGCCCGACTTCGTTCGCGTCGGCCTTGTTCGCCACCACGTCGATCACCCGGCTCTTCTCGAAATACACGGTGAAGGCCGGATAGACCCAGCGGTTGATCTGCGGCCACTGCCGTTTCTGACCGCCGCGCGCTTCCAGGCGCTGGGTCGGCTCGCCGTAGCGGGCCTTGACCTGGTCCATGCCTTGACCGCGCACCGGCAGCAGGGCCTTGCCCTCGTGCTGCACGCGCTCGATCAACAGGGTCTCGGCCGAGGCGGCGCCGGACAGGGCGAGCAGGGCAAGCAGGGGTGCAACGGCAATGCGCAGTTTCATGGCAAATCCACCTCGTCAAAGGACGCGGGATTCTAGGCACAAGGTGACGCTTAACGGCAGCGTGCGGCCGTCACGTTTTTGCGAAGCGGTTGGGCGCGAGGGGTGGGAGAACGAAGAAAGCCGCCTTGCGGCGGCTTTCGACTTGAACCTCATGCGGCCGGTTGGGCCGCAGGCGGGTCTCAGCGCTGACGCGCCTTGAAACGCGGGTTCGACTTGCAAATCACGAAGACCTTGCCGCGGCGGCGGACGACTTTGCAGTCGCGGTGACGGGCCTTCGCCGACTTCAGGGAGGACAGGACCTTCATGACAGACCTCGGCAAAAAATAGGTGAAAGAAACGGGGTGGAAAAGTTAGCCCGCGATTGTACCGGATAAATCTTCGTCCGATCAAGCGCTTGCAGGGAAAAAATTCACTCGGCGTGGGTCGGGCGGGGCGATACGGCCAAATTCATGGGCGAATCGGCTCGCGGGCCCGCGGTCGGGCGGCCGCCTGCTGCTGGCCGGCGGGCCGGGTCGGCGCAGTGGACGCGTGGACCGGTTCGCCGGCTCGCGCGTCGGCACCGGCCGAACCGAAACCGCTTCCAGCCGCCGCATAATAGGCGGCATGAATAATGCACCCTCTGACAGCACCACCATCCCCGTCCTGACCATCGACGGGCCTTCGGGCTCGGGCAAGGGCACCATCAGCCGCCTGGTCGCCCAGCGCCTGGGCTGGCATTACCTGGACTCCGGCGCCCTGTACCGCGCGGTCGGCGTGGCCGCCGGCTGGGCCGACCTGGATCTGGCCGACCCGGCGGCCTTGGTCCGCTGCGCCTTCGACACCCGCATCGGCTTTCGCGACGACCCGTCCGGCGAATTGCGGGTGCTGGTCAACGAGCAGGACGCCACCGACGAGCTGCGTACCGAGACCGCCGGCGCGGCCGCCTCGGCGATCGCCGCGATTCCGGAGGTCCGGGCCGCGCTCAAGGATCGCCAACGCGCATTCAGGCAGGCACCCGGCCTCGTCGCCGACGGACGGGACATGGGCACGGTGATCTTCCCGGACGCCCCGTTCAAGGTCTTCCTGACCGCCAGCGCCGACGAGCGCGCGGACAGGCGCTATAAGCAGTTGAAAGACAAAGGAGTTTGCGTTACCTTGGACGGTCTGCTGCGGGAGATTTTGGCCCGCGACGCCCGCGATGCCCAGCGCGCGGTGGCTCCTTTGCGACCGGCTGAAGACGCCGTCCGCATCGATACCACCGGTCTGGGAATCGACACGGTAGTCGAACAGGTGCTGGCTTTGTTGCCTGCGCGCTGAACGGCCATCGAGCACGGCGCGAGCCGATCGTCCGCGGCAGAGATACGCAACAAACGTTTCACAAAAAATCTCAGCAACAAAAACCCCGTCGCAATCCTGCGGCGGATCAACCAACAACACATGGTGCAGTTCCATCGCGCCACATAACGGGTGGGTCGACCACGTTCTGCTTGCGTTGCCACGACGGCAACGATGTCAAACGGTGCGGCCCGTGTGTTCAACCGAGATATTCAATCCAATGACCGAATCATTTGCCGAACTGTTCGAAGCCAGCCAGCAATACCTGGCCAAGCTGAAGCCGGGCGCGATCGTCACCGGTACCGTTGTGGAAGTCCGCAGCGACGTGGTGGTGATCAACGCCGGCCTGAAGTCCGAAGGCATTGTGCCGATCGAACAGTTCCGTAACGACGCCGGCGAGATCGACGTTGCCGTGGGCGACGAGGTCAAGGTCGCACTCGACTCGATCGAGAACGGCTTTGGCGAAACCGTGTTGTCGCGCGAGAAGGCCAAGCGCGCGATGGTGTGGGACGAGCTCGAAGAGGCGCTCGAAAAGAACGAGACCATCACCGGCCGCATCAGCGGCAAGGTCAAGGGTGGTTTCACCGTCGACATCAAGGATGTCCGCGGCTTCCTGCCCGGTTCGCTGGTGGACGTGCGCCCGGTGCGCGACTCCGCCTACCTGGAAGGCAAGGAACTCGAGTTCAAGCTGATCAAGCTGGACCGCAAGCGCAATAACATCGTCGTCTCCCGCCGCGCGGTGGTCGAGAGCGAGTACAGCGTCGAGCGCGAACAGCTGATGGAGAAGCTGCAGGAAGGCGCGATCCTCAAGGGCGTGGTCAAGAACCTCACCGATTACGGCGCGTTCGTGGACCTGGGCGGTATCGACGGTCTGCTGCACATCACCGACATGGCGTGGAAGCGCGTGCGTCACCCGTCGGAAGTGGTCGAAGTCGGCCAGGAACTCGATGTGCGCGTGCTCAAGTACGACCGCGAGCGCAACCGCGTCAGCCTCGGCCTCAAGCAGCTGGGCGAGGATCCGTGGGACAACATCGCCCGTCGCTACCCGGCCAACACCCGCGTGTTCGGCAAGGTCAGCAACGTCACCGATTACGGCGCGTTCGTCGAGATCGAGCCGGGCGTGGAAGGCCTGGTCCACGTGTCCGAAATGGACTGGACCAACAAGAACGTCAACCCGTCCAAGATCGTGCAGGTCGGCGATGAGGTTCAGGTCATGGTGCTCGACGTCGATGAAGAGCGTCGTCGTATCTCGCTGGGCATGAAGCAGGTCACCTCGAACCCGTGGGAGACCTTCGCGGCCATCCACAAGAAGGGCGACAAGGTCGAAGGCCAGATCAAGTCGATCACCGACTTCGGCATCTTCATCGGCCTGGACGGCGGTATCGACGGCCTGGTGCACCTGTCGGACATCAGCTGGAACACCACCGGCGAAGACATCGTGCGCAACTTCAAGAAGGGCGACACGCTGGAAGCCGTGGTTTTGGCCGTGGATCCGGAGCGCGAGCGCATCTCGCTCGGCGTCAAGCAGCTCGAGCAGGACCCGATGGGTCAGTACGTCGCTTCCAACGCCAAGGGCTCGATCGTCAAGGGCGTGGTCAAGGAAGTCGACGCCAAGGGCGCCACGATCGAACTGGCCGATGGTATCGAGGGCTACGTCGCTGCGCGCGACATCGCCAAGGAACGCGTCGAAGACGCCTCCACGTACCTCAAGGTCGGCCAGGAAGTCGAAGCCAAGATCATCGGCACCGACCGCAAGGGTCGCAGCATGCAGCTGTCGATCAAGGCCAAGGACGAAGCCGAGCAGCAGGAAGCGCTGTCGGACTACAACCACCGCGCTTCGGAAGCCTCCAGCGGCACCACCAGCCTCGGCGCGTTGCTGCGCGAGCGTCTGGGCGGCAAGTCCGAGTAATCGCAGGCTTTACGTTCTATCGCAATACGGCCGGGATTCGTCCCGGCCGGCGGTATCCGCGTCGCGGTCCGGCCCAGTGCCGGCCGCGATGCGACACCGGGACGGTCCGGCCATGCCGGCCGTCTTCGGTCTGCGGCAGGGGATCGCGGCGTTCCGCGATGTCGCAGGCACTCTTCAACGACCTTCATAAGGCCAGGCAACACTCCGCATGACCAAGTCCGAGCTCATCGAGATCCTTTCGCAGCGTCAGGCCCATCTCAAGGGCGACGATGTGGATCTGGCGGTGAAGGCATTGCTGGAAATGATGGGCGGCGCCTTGTCGGCCGGCGAGCGGATCGAGATCCGCGGCTTCGGCAGTTTTTCGCTGCATTACCGTCCGCCGCGCCTGGGCCGCAACCCCAAGACCGGCGAATCGGTCGCGCTGCCCGGCAAGCATGTCCCGCATTTCAAGCCCGGCAAGGAATTGCGCGAGCGCGTCAGCGGCGTTACGCCGTTGGACGAGGAAAGCTGAAAGCCTGGGAATGCGTGGCGGCTGCGTCGCCTTGAGGAGTGAGGAACGAGCGGCATCGCCGCCGGTCCGCTCCCGATTCCTTGTTCTGTATGTACCGGCCGCGCTGGCCGAGGGGCAGGGCGATCACGCCCCGACTCACGCCTCACTTCTTCAAACTCGTGTTTCCGGCACTGGCCGCACCGGCCGAGGAGCAGGCGCCCGCGCCCTGACTCACGCCTCACACTTCTAAACTCGTTCCTGCCACGCCCACACGCCGCGCGCATGCGCGTCCGTTAAGCTAGGCGCGACACGCACGAGACCGTGCAAGACCGTTGGAACCCTCCCCATGCGCGTGATCCGCCTTCTCATCGCCCTGGTCTGCCTCGCGGCAGGGGCGATTCTCGGCGCCCTCAACCGCCAGATCGTCAGCATCGATCTGGGCGTGGGCTTCATCCCGGCGACTTCGCTCGGCATCGCCCTGATCGTGGCGCTGCTGATCGGCGCGCTGATCGGCGGCCTGGCGATCAGCGCCAGCGTGGTCCTGCCGCTGCGCCGCCGGCTCGCCCGCGCCCAGCGCGTCACCGTGGCGCCGCCCACGATCGCCGGCCCCGAGGTCTGAGCATGGAATTCATCAGCCAGTGGTTCTGGTTCTTCCTGTTGCTGCCGATCGCCGCAGTCAGCGGCTGGGTGGTCGGCCGGCGCGGCGGCGAGCGCCACAGCGACAACCAGGTCAGCCGCCTGTCGACCACTTACTTTCGCGGCCTCAACTACCTGCTCAACGAACAGCCCGACAAGGCGATCGAGCTGTTCCTGCATATCGCCGAACTCGACAAGGACACCTTCGAGACCCAGGTCGCACTGGGCCATCTGTTCCGCCGCCGCGGCGAGGTCGACCGGGCGATCCGGCTGCACCAGGCGCTGGTGCAGCGGCCGGGGCTGAGCGATCAGCAGAAGGTGCAGGCGCTGCTGGCGCTGGGCGAGGACTACATGCGCTCGGGCCTGCTCGACCGCGCCGAGACCGTATTCAGCGATCTGGTCGCGCTGGACCTGGCGCCGCTGGCGCTGCGCCACCTGATCGGCATCTACCAGTCCGAGCGCGACTGGGACAAGGCGATCGAGAACGCCCGGCGCTATGAAGCGGCGACCGGCGAGCCGATGGGCAAGCTGATCGCCCAGTTCGAATGCGAACTGGCCGACCGCCACCGCGCCGCCGGCGACAGCGAGGCCGCGCGCGCCGCGGTCAAGCGCGCCTACGAGGCCGACGCCAACTCGGTGCGGGCCGGCATGCTCGAAGGCCGGATCGAGGTCGAGGCCGGCAACGATCCCGCCGCGATCCGCGCGTTCGAGCGGGTCGCCCGCGCCGATCCGGACTACCTGCCCGAAGTGCTGCCGTCCCTGCTCAGCTGCTACGAACGCGACGGCGACGCCACCGGCGCGCGCGCGTTCCTGGCCGAGATGTGCGAACACTACCGCGGCATCGCCCCGGTGCTGGCGCTGACCCGGATGGTCGAGGCCGAAGACGGCGTGCCGGCCGCGCGCGCCTACCTGGCGCGGCAGCTCAAGGACCGCCCGTCGGTGCGCGGCGAAGCGGCGCTGATCGACCTGACCATCGCCGAAAACGCCGACCCGCTGGCGACCCTGCACGATCTCAAGCACATCACCGACCAACTGCTGGTGCGCAACCCGAGCTACCGCTGCAAGAGCTGCGGCTTCGGCGCGCGCAGCCACCACTGGCAATGCCCGAGCTGCAAGGAGTGGGGCACGATCAAGCCGCTGTTGAACTACGCGGTGGTCTGAACCATGTGGCAGTGGATCGCGATCTATGCCGCGCTGGGCGCGGCAGGGACTTGGCTGGCGCGCATGTACGCGGTGCGCAGCAACATGATCGACCAGCCCGGCGAGCGCCGCAGCCACAGCGAGGCGACCCCGCGCGGCGGCGGCATCGCCATCGTCGCGGCGGTATTGATCGCCGCGGTCGCGCTGGGCCTGCGTTTTCCCTCGCATGCGCCGGTACTGTGGGCGTTCGCGCTGGGCCTGCTGATGGTCGCGGCGATCGGCTGGGTCGACGACCACCGGCCGTTGTCGCCGTGGCTGCGGCTGGGCGTGCATGTGGCGGCCGCGGCGGTGTTCGGTTTCGCGCTTTGGTACGTACTCGGCGACCCGTGGCTAGGGCTGGCCGCGTTCGTGCTCGCGGTCGGGCTGACCAACGTGTGGAACTTCATGGACGGGATCAACGGCCTGGCCGCTTCGCAGGCGGCGCTGGTCGGGTTCGCCCTGGTCGGGCTCGGCGGCACGGTCTGGAACTGGCTGGCGCTGGCCTTGATGGCGGCCTGCCTGGGCTTTGTTCCGTTCAATTTCCCGCGCGCGCGGATCTTCATGGGCGATGTCGGCAGCGGCGCGATCGGCTACGCCGTGGCCGCCTTGACCGTGGTCAGCGCCGGCCTGCTGGGGCTGCGTTCACAGGGCGGACTGGCGACCGGCCTGGCCATGGCGATGATTCCGCTGGCCGCATTCATGGTCGATTCCTCGCTGACCCTGCTGCGGCGGGTGAGGCGCGGTGAGCGTTGGTGGACTCCGCACACTCAGCATGCTTATCAGGTCTGGGCGAGGCACATCGGACACACACGCGTCACCCTTGCCTATGCGCTTTTCACATTGCTGGCCTTACTCTCCATGCGGCTTGTGACCGAAGTCCGAATCGGTTTCATGCTGTGTATGGGGGCCGGATGGTATATATCCGGCGCTTTTTTTTGGTGGCTGATCCAGAAGACCGGAACCCGATCCGACGGTCGGAGCCACTGACGCGACCCCAATCAGTACCAGTCATCAGGCGAGGCAAGAATGAGCTCATGGCGTGATCGTCTCAAAAGCGGACTGCCGCGCATGGCGGTGGTCGCGCACGATCTCGCGATGGTCTGGCTGGTCTGGCAGGCGCTGCACAAGCTGCGCTTCGGCATCACCGCCACGCCGCCGCCGCTGCCGCTGTGGTCGACCGAGATCGCCCTCGTCCTGCTCGCGCAGGGGCTGGTGTTCTGGCAGGTCGGCCTGTACCGCGGCCTGTGGCGCTTCGCCGGTGTTCCCGACCTTTGGAATATCTTCAAAGCCTGCATGCTCGGTTTGTTCGCGATCGTGCTCGGCTTGTTCCTGTACAACCGCGTCGAACAGGTCCCGCGTACCGTGCTGGTGCTGTATCCGCTGGTGCTGATGGGCATGCTCGGCGCGCCGCGTCTGCTGTATCGCGCCTGGAAGGACAGCCGGATCGACAGCGCCAACGCGGTGTCGGTGCGCATCCTGATCCTCGGCGCCGGCCGCGCCGGCGAGGCGCTGGTCCGCGATCTGCGCCGCTTCGGCACCTATCACCCGGTCGGTTTCCTCGACGACGCCGCGCGCCTGCGCGGCAGCAAGGTGCAGGGCGTGCCGGTGCTGGGCCGGGTCGACGACGTGGCCGAGATCGCCCGCGAGACCGCGGCCAAGCTGCTGGTGATCGCGATGCCGTCGGCCGACGCCAATGCGATGCAGCGCATCGTCATGGCCTGCGAACGCACCGGTGTGCCGTTCCGGATGGTGCCGCGCCTGCAGGACGTGCTCGAAGGCCGTTCGCTGCCGGGTGAGTTGAAGGAAGTCGCGATCGAGGATCTGCTCGGCCGTAAACCCGTACTGCCGGATTGGAAAGCGATCCGTGGCTGGTTGGGCGCGCGGTCTGTCTTGGTCACCGGCGCCGGCGGCTCGATCGGTTCGGAGTTGTGCCGCCAGTGCGCGCGCCACGGCGCCGGCCGCATCGCCCTGATCGAAATCGACGAACTCGCCCTGGTCACCACCGAAACCGCGTTGCGCCGCGATTTCCCCGACGTCGAATTCATTCCGATCCTCGGCGACTGCGGCGACAAGGCCGTGATCGAATACGCGCTCAAGCTGGCCGAACCCGACGCCGCCTTCCACGCCGCCGCCTACAAGCAGGTGCCGCTGCTGGAAGCGCAACTGCGCGAAGCGGTGCGCAACAACGTGCTGGCGACCGAAACCGTCGCGCGCGCCTGCCGCGCCGCCGGCGTGGGCACCTTCGTGCTGATCTCCACCGACAAGGCGGTCGATCCGGTCAACGTGCTCGGCGCGACCAAGCGCCTGGCCGAGATGACCTGCACCTCGCTGGCCGACCAGCGCAAGACCCGCTTCGTCACCGTGCGCTTCGGCAACGTGCTCGACTCGGCCGGCAGTGTGGTGCCGCTGTTCCGCGAACAGATCCGCAGCGGCGGCCCGGTCACGGTCACCGATCCGGAAGTCACCCGTTTCTTCATGACCATTCCCGAAGCCTGCCAGCTGATCCTGCAGGCCTCGGCGATCGGCACCCACGAGGCGATCTACACCCTCGACATGGGCGAGCCGGTGCCGATCCGCCTGCTCGCCGAGCAGATGATCCGCCTGGCCGGCAAGCAGCCCGGCCGCGACGTGGCGATCGTCTACACCGGCCTGCGCCCGGGCGAGAAGCTGCACGAGACGCTGTTCCACGCCGACGAGCGCTATCGCCCGACCGTGCATCCCAAGATCCTGCAGGCCGAGCCGCGCGACGTGTCGACCAGCGCGCTGGAGCACTCGCTGCAACAGCTGCGCGAAGCCTCGATCCGCTACGACCGCGATGCGCTCGCGGTGTTGCTGCGCATCGCCGTGCCGGAGTTCCACCCGGTGGGTGAACATCCCGATTACAAAGAGTCGGGTACTGTCGTCGCATTCCCCGCCCGTAACGCCAGGAAGATTTGATGCCGCCACGTATCCGCAAGGCCGTCTTCCCGGTTGCCGGTCTGGGCACCCGCTTTCTCCCCGCGACCAAGACCGTTCCCAAGGAAATGCTGCCGATCATCGATCGGCCGCTGATCCAGTACGCGGTCGATGAGGCCATCGAAGCCGGGTGCGACACCCTGGTGTTCATCACCAATCGCTACAAGCACGCGGTCGCCGATTACTTCGACAAGGCCTACGAGCTGGAACAAAAGCTCGAACGCTCCGGCAAGCTGGAACAGCTCGAACTGATCCGCAACGTGCTGCCGCCGGGCGTGCGCGCGGTGTTCGTGACCCAGGCCGAAGCGCTCGGTCTGGGCCATGCGGTGCTGTGCGCCAAGGACGTGATCGGCAACGAACCGTTCGCGGTGCTGCTGCCCGACGACGTGATCTGGAACCGCGGCCCCGGTGCGCTCAAGCAGATGGCCGACGCGGCCGAAACCACCGGCGCCAGCGTGATCGCGGTGCAGGACGTTCCGCGCTCGCAGACCGCCAGTTACGGCATCGTCGCGACCGACGGCTTCGATGCGCGCCAAGGCCGCATCCGCGCGATCGTCGAGAAACCCGCGCCGGACGTCGCGCCGAGCAATCTGGCCGTGGTCGGCCGCTACGTGCTCAATCCGGGCATTTTCGAACTGCTGGAAACGACCACGCCGGGCGCCGGTGGCGAGATCCAGCTGACCGATGCGATCGCGACCCTGCTCGAACGCGAAACCGTCAACGCGTATCGGTTCCAGGGCACCCGCTTCGACTGCGGCACCCACCTGGGGCTGATCGAGGCGACCATCCGCTATGCGCTCGATCACGAAAAGCTCAGCGATGCGGCCCGCCAGTTGATGCAGAACGCGTTGAACGAACTGGGCGTGGAAGACCTGGCCTGAGGTCGGACGCTACGCGGAGAATCGGGTAACGCCCGGGCCTCGCCATCGTGTTCGCTGGTCTCGGCTGAGCCAGTCGGCTCAGTTCAACCACAGCCATACCGCCAACGCCGCCGCGACCAACAGTCCGGCGGCGTTCTGCGCTAGACGGCCCAGCCGTTCGCTGCGCCGCGACCAGTCGAGTGCGGCGCGTTCGCGCAGCACGCTCACATCGCGATAGGTCTTCCAGTCGCGCGGCGGAAACCGGCCTTGCGCGCGCGCGGCCCGGCCCAGTCGGCGCAGGCCGCGACCCCATCCCAGCAAGGGCAACACCGGCGCCAGCAGCATCAGCACGATCGCCCGGGCCAACCAGCGCCGCGCGTGTTCGGGCGGGCCGGCGACGATCTGGCCGCGCACCGTCAGCAGCCACTCGTGCCAATGCCACAGGCCGATCGCGCAGACCAGCACGGTCGCGGCGAGCAGCCACAGGCTGCGTCTGCGGTAGGCTAGGTCGGCGCGGTGGATTTCGCAGCTTGGCTGCATGGTTCGCTGCGATCGTTCAAGGCAGGTGGTCGGCGTCGGCGCGGCGGGTCCGCGCATTGCACGCGCTCGGCCGCCCTCATCAAACCGCTGCGCTTCGTCCATGTCCATACCCGCCGAAAATTACTATCGCGCCAGCCTCGAACACCGCCCGCAATGGCCGATGTTGGAGGGCCGGGCGCAGACCCGCGTGTGCGTGATCGGCGGCGGCTTCGCCGGCCTCAACACCGCGCTCGGCCTGGCCGAGCGCGGGCTGTCCGATGTGCTGCTGCTCGACGCGCAGCAGATCGGCTTCGGCGCGTCCGGGCGCAACGGCGGGTTCGTGTTCGGCGGTTTCTCGCGCGGCGAGGATGCGTTGCTGCGCGAACTGGGGCCGCAACGCGCGCGCGCGCTGTACGCGGGCACGACCGATGCGGTCGAACTGATCCGCAGCCGCATCCATCGCCACGCCATCGAATGCGATGCGGTCCAGGCGGGGATCATCTGGGCCAACTGGTTCCGCGATCCGCAGGTGCTGCGCTCGCGCCAGCAGTTGCTCGCCGAGCATTTTGGGGTCAACTGGCAGTGGTGGTCGCGCGAGCGCGTGCGCGAACGGGTGCGCAGCGAGCGTTATCACGAGGCCTTGTTCGAACCGCAGGCGCTGCATTTTCATCCGTTGAAGTACGCGCACGGCCTGGCGGCGCTGGCCGCGCGCCTGGGCGTACGCGTGCACGAGCGCAGCCCGGCGCTCGCGCTGGAGCGCGACGGCGCCGGCTGGCGGGTGCGCACCGAACATGGCGAGATTCATGCCGAGCAGGTGGTGCTGGCCTGCGGCGGGTATCTGGCCGGGCTGCGGCGCCGGGTCGACGCGGCGGTGATGCCGATCGCGACCTATGTGATGGTGACCGAGCCGCTCGGCGCGCGCTTGCACGAAGCCCTGCATACCAACGCGGCGGTTTACGACACCCGTTTCGCCTTCGACTATTATCGGCCGCTGCCCGATACGCGCCTGCTGTGGGGCGGCCGCATCTCGGTGCGCGATCGCTCGCCGGGCGAGGTAAAGCGGCTGCTGTATCGCGATCTGCTCAAGGTGTTTCCGCAACTGGGCGGCGCGCGCATCGATTACGCCTGGTCGGGATTGATGAGTTACGCGCGGCACCAGATGCCGCAGATCGGCCAGGTCGAGCCCGGCCTGTGGCTGGCGCAGGCGTTCGGCGGACACGGCGTCGCGCCGACCACCTTCGCCGGCGAACTGCTCGCCTCGGCGATCGCCGAGGGCGATGAGCGCTGGCGCGAGCTGTCCGATTACGGCTTGGTCTCGGCGATGAAACCCGCCGGTCTGCTGGCGGCGCAGCTGAGTTACAGCTGGGCGCAATGGAAGGACGCGTGGAAAGACATGAGCGAAGGAATCAGACGATGAGCCAGGCACCCCCGGAACCCACCGCGACGATCGAGTGGAGCGATTTCGAAAAAGTCGTGCTCTGCGCCGGCACCGTGACCCAGGTCGAGGAGTTTCCGCAGGCGCGCAAGCCGGCGTGGAAACTGTGGGTCGATTTCGGCCCGTACGGCATCCGCAAGACCAGCGCGCAGATCCGCCATCTGTACGCCGCCGAAGATCTGGTCGGGCGCCAGATCGTCGGGGTGATCAATTTCCCGCCCAAGCAGATCGGGCCGTTCGTGTCGGAGTTCCTGCTGACCGGCTTTCCGACCGACGAGGGCGTGGTCATCACCACGATCGAGCGGCCAGTGGCGAACGGCACCCGGATGGCCTGAGCCACCAACCGCCGGGGTCGAACCCGGCGGGCAGGGCGGGGCAGATTAAGTAAATTTAATCCCGCCAACACACAGCGGCGGCATCGGGATTGCTAGCATCGCGCTGCGATCGACCTTGCGGTCGCGTTCTCGGGAGACCTCGCCATGCGCCGTACGCTCGCCGTTTCGCTCGCCACCGTCCTGCTGTCCCTGAGCCTGGGCGCGATCGCCGCGCCGCAGCCCGCTCCCGCCACCCAGCCGACGCCGACGACCAAGCCGACCCCGGCCCCGATGCCGTCCGCCAAGCCCGCCGCCGCGCCCACGCCGAAGGCCGCGCCCGCCAAGGCCGCCACCGAACGTTGCCGCGATGACAAGGGCAAGTTCATCGCCTGCGCGAAGAAGGCCGAGACCAAGCGTTGCCGCGATGCCAAGGGCAAGTTCACGGCCTGCCCGAAGTAAGCTTTCACGGCCGGGTCCGTGCGCTTGCGCGCGGGCCCGGTAGTTTTGCTTCACCGGACCGCGCTCCACGACAGCCGCGCTTTCACGACAGCGACGATCCGCGCGGCACGGCCGCGCCTGATCGTCGTGCGCGCGCATCCGCGCCAACTTCTGCGTAAGCGATGCTTGCTGGATTCCTCGCCGATTCGGCCCGGATCAGAACAGCCCTGGAATGAGCCACCAACTGCGCCGCTTGTATTCCGGCCACTGCGGATAGCGCGACATGCTCGCTTCCTTCATCGCCATGTTGACCGCGAACAGGCCCAGCCAGACCCAGGCCAGCACCACCACCGGCAGCCAATGCCAGACCATCAGCGCGAAGCTGCCGTAGATCATGATCTCGCCCAGATAGTTCGGATGGCGCACGTAGCGGAACATGCCGTCGGTGATCAGGCCGCCGCGCAGGCGCAAGGTGAAATATTTCTGCGCGTCGGCGGCGATCATGATCGCGCAGCCGAGAATGCACAGACTGATGCACAGACAAAACCAGGCCGCGTCGGGCAGCGGATAGTCCGGTTGCGACGCGCCTGAAATCAGCAACCACCCGAACACCCAGTACCAGGCCAGCACGCTTGCGAACGCGTTGATCCCGCCGCCGATCGTCACCTTGACCTGCCAGCTCGGATCGGGAAACGCCAGGTCCTTGATGATCCAGACCAGGCCGTAGCTGCCGTGCATCGCCAGATAGATCCACGCCGCCGTCGAGGTGTTGTGGTACCAGGCGATCAACGCGCCGAGAAACACGAAGGTGCCGGCCTTCTGGAAATTGACCACCCAGGCGAGTTTCCAGGGCCGCGGGCCACCGAGGAAATCCTGCGACAGGTAGGTGGTCAGGCGTCGCATCGCGACGGCCCAGGCGGGCGCTGCGGTGGGCACGGCCGATTGGCTCATACGGGCGCTTCTCCGAACGGCATCAGTGCGAGTGCGGAACATCCCATCACGACGCCTGCATCGAGCAAGCGGCGGATGCGGCCGCAGGTGCGTCGCGGATCACCGCTGTCGTTCGTATTCGCGTCGCTCCAGCCAGACCAGCACGGTGCGGACGATCGAGATCAACAGCATCAAGTGGAACAGCACGCTCCACACCAGGCAGGACCCTATGCCTTTGGCGCTCAGGATTTTGTCCTCGCCGTACAGATCGACGAAGCCCGACCATAGCGCAGCCGCAAGCACCACCGGTCCAAGCAACGACGCCAGCTCCCAACGCAGGAAGCTGGCGCCCAGGCTGGCGAAGATGCCGAACCAGGCCATCGTCGCACCGGGGCCGCCGCCGAGCAGCAGCAAGCCCATCACGCCCATCCCGTGCCCGGCGAATACGGGCACGGTGCAATAAGCCAGGATCAACGCAACGGCCACAGCGAACGCGCCGGGTTTGAAGGTCATGGCCACGGCCTCCCTGGCCGTTGCGTGATCGGATGGCGTGAGCTTACAGCGACTCGAACACGCCCGCCGCGCCCATGCCGGTGCCGATGCACATCGTCACCAGGCCGTACTTCTGCTTACGGCGTTGCAGACCATGCACGATCGTCGCGGTGCGGATCGCGCCGGTCGCACCGAGCGGGTGGCCCAGCGCGATCGCGCCGCCGAGCGGGTTGACCTTGGACGGGTCGAGTTCGCTGTCGCGGATCACCGCCAGCGCCTGCGCGGCGAAGGCTTCGTTGAGTTCGATCCAGTCGATCTGGTCCTTGGTCAGGCCGGCCTGCTTGAGCGCCTTGGGAATCGCCGCGATCGGGCCGATGCCCATCACTTCCGGACGCACGCCGGCGACCGAGAAGCTGACGAAACGCGCGAGCGGGGTCAGGCCGTAGTCCTTGACCGCCTGGCCAGAGGCCAGCAACACGGCGGCGGCGCCGTCGCTCATCTGCGAGCTGGTGCCGGCGGTGACGCTGCCGCCGAACTGGCCGTTGCGGAACACCGGCTTGAGCTTGGCCAGCGCTTCCAGCGACGCATCCGGACGCGGGCCTTCGTCGAGTTCGACCAGGGTCTTGCGCAGCTTGATCAGGTTGCCGGACAGATCGGGCTGGTGCGAGATCACTTCGTACGGGCTGATTTCGCTCTTGAACTCGCCAGCCTGCTGCGCGGCGATGGCCTTCTGGTGCGAAGCCAGCGCGAACGCATCCTGATCCTCGCGCGAGATCTTCCATTCCTCGGCGACCTTCTCGGCGGTGATACCCATGCCGTAGGCGATGGCGACGTGGTCGTCGTTGAACACCGACGGCGACAGCGCGACCTTGTTGCCCATCATCGGCACCATCGACATCGACTCGGTGCCGCCGGCCAGCATCAGGTCGGAATTGCCCAGGCGGATCTCGTTGGCCGCCAGCGCCACGGCCTGCAGGCCCGACGAACAGAAGCGGTTGATGGTCTGCGCGGCGATGGTGTTCGGCAGGCCGGCCAGCAGCACGCCGATGCGCGCCACGTTCATGCCTTGCTCGCCCTCGGGCATGGCGCAGCCGATGATCGCGTCGTCGATGCGGTTGACGTCGATGCCCGGCGCCTGCGCGATGACCGACTTGAGCACATGCGCGAGCATGTCGTCGGGACGGGTATTGCGGAACACGCCGCGCGGGGCCTTGCCGACCGGGGTGCGGGTGGCGGCGACGATATAAGCTTCTTGAACTTGCTTGCTCATTAGATTCTCCAAGGGCGGGAATCGGGAATCGGGAATCGGGAGTCGTAAGAGCCTGCGCTCATCGATTCCCGCCCGATCGCCGTATCCCGCTTTAACGATTCTCGATTCTCAATTCCCGATTCCCGCCTGCGCTCAGTTGCGCAGCGGCTTGCCGGTCTTGAGCATGTGCGCGATGCGCTCCTGGGTCTTGGGCATCTGCGCCAAGGCTACGAAGTGCTCGCGCTCGAGCTTGAGCAGCCATTCTTCGTCGACCAGCGCGTTGCGATCGACTTCGCCGCCGCAGATCACGGTGGCGATGCGGGTCGCGATCTCATAGTCGTGCGGGGAGATGAAGCGGCCTTCGAGCATGTTGACCAGCATCATCTTGAACGTCGCGATGCCGACATCGCCGGCGACCTGGATGCGGCGCGCCGGCAGCGGCGGGCGGTAGCCGCTTTCGGCCAACGCGCGCGCCTGGGCCTTGGCCACGTGCAGCAGTTCGAAGGCGTTGAACACGACCCGGTCGCCGTCGCGGGCGAGCTTGAGTTCGCGCGCTTCGAACGCCGAGGTCGAGACCTTGCCCATCGCCACGCTCTCGAACGCGGTCTTGAGTTCGGCGAACACGTCGCCGCCCGGACCGGCGGCTTCGGAGGCGCGCACCGCGAATTCCTTCAGTCCGCCGCCGGCCGGCAGCAGGCCGACGCCGGCCTCGACCAGACCGATGTAGCTTTCCAGCGCGAACACCGTGCGCGCCGAATGCATCTGGAATTCGCAACCGCCGCCCAGCGCGAGACCGCGCACCGCCGAAACCACGGGCACCAGCGAGTACTTGATGCGCTGGCTGGTGGCCTGGAAGTTGGCGACCATCGCGTCGAAGCCCTTGAGATCGCCGGCCTGCAGCAGGCCCAGCGCGCCGGACAGATCCGCGCCGGCCGAGAACGGTTCCTTCGGCTGCCAGATCACCACGCCCTTGAACTTCTTCTCGGCGATGGCGATGGCTTCCTGGATGCCGTTGAGCACATGGTCGTTGACCGTGTGCATCTTGGTCTTGAAGCTGATCACCGCGATGTCGTCGCCGTCGTCGGCCCACAGGCGGATGCCGTCGTTCTCGAACACGGTCTGGCCCTGCGAGAACTTCTCGCCGATCAGCGCGTCGGGGAAGCGCTGGCGCGCATACACCGGGTTGGACGAACGCGGCACCTGGGCGTTGCGGCCCGGGCTGTAGCTGCCGTCCTTGTTGTGCACGCTGTCGCGGCCGTCGAACACCCAGTTCGGCAGCGGCGCGTTGGCCATGGCCTTGCCGGCGACGATGTCTTCGGCGATCCAGTCGGCGACCTGCTTCCAGCCCGCGGCCTGCCAGGTTTCGAACGGGCCGAGCGACCAGCCGTAGCCCCAGCGCATCGCGAAATCGACGTCGCGCGCGGTGTCGGCGATCGATTCCAGGTGGAAGGCGCTGTAGTGGAAGCTGTCGCGGAACACCGCCCACAGAAACTGCGCCTGCGGGTTGGTGCTGGCGCGCAGCGCGGCGAACTTCTTGGCCGGGTCTTTTTCTTTCAGCAGCGCGGCGATGTCGGCATCGAGTTCGCCGGCCGAGACGCGATAATCCTGCGCCTTCAGGTCGAGCACCAGGATGTCCTTGCCCTTCTTGGTGTAGAAGCCGGCGCCGGCCTTCTGGCCCAGCGCGCCTTTCTCGACCAGCGCGGTGAGCCACTTGGGCGACTTGAAGTACTGATGCCACGGGTCGTCGGGCAGGGTATCGCCCATGGTCTTGATGACGTGGGCCATCGTGTCCAGGCCGACCACGTCGGCGGTGCGGTAGGTCGCCGACTTCGGACGGCCGATCGCCGGACCGGTCAGCGCATCGACGGTGTCGAAGCCCAGGCCGAACTGTTCGGTGTGGTGCATCGCGGCCAGCATCGAGAACACGCCGACGCGGTTGCCGATGAAGTTCGGGGTGTCCTTGGCGATCACCACGCCCTTGCCCAGGGTGGTGGTCAGGAAGGTTTCCAGGCCTTCGAGCACCGCCGCGTCGGTGGTCTTGGCCGGGATCAGCTCGGCCAGGTGCATGTAGCGCGGCGGGTTGAAGAAATGCACGCCCAGGAAGCGATGGCGCAGTTTTTCCGGCAGCACTTCGGCGAGCTTGTTGATGCCCAGGCCCGAGGTGTTGGAGGCCAGCACGGCGTGGTCGGGCACGTGGTCGGCGATCTTCTTGTACAGGTCCTGCTTCCAGTCCATGCGTTCGGCGATCGCTTCGATCACCAGGTCGCAGTCGCGCAGCAGTTCCAGGCCGGTGTCGTAGTTGGCCGCGGTCAGGCGCTCGGCCAGGGCCTTGCTGGCCAGCGGCGCCGGGCTGAGCTTGGCCAGGTTGGCGATGGCCTTGTCGACGATGCCGTTGGGCGCGCCTTCCTTGGCGGCCAGGTCGAACAGGACCGTGTCGACGCCGGCATTGGTGAGGTGCGCGGCGATCTGGGCGCCCATGACGCCGGCCCCGAGGACCGCGGCGCGACGGACTAGCAATTGGTTGGACATCGTCTACAACTCCTTGAAGGAATTCGAGAATCTTGGGACGTGGCGAGGGGAGGGGCGTGCTCGGTGAGAGCGGGCGGGTGTACCGGACCGGGGCACTGGGCACTCCGGCGGCGCCGGTCCCCGCCGGGACCGGCGCCCGCGCCGCTCAGCTCTTGAAGCCGGCGGCGGCGAAACGGATCAGTTCGCGGGCGGCGCGTTCACGATGCGCCGCCTCGGTGACACCGGCGGGACGCTTGATCAGGCCGAAGTCGGCCATGGCGTAGGTCAGCGAACCGGCCAGGAAATCCAGGCGCCAGTACAGTTCTTCCTTGCTCAGGCCCGGCACCGCCACGGCGATCGCCTTGGCGAACTCGCGCAGCACGTGGCCGTAGTGGTCGGACAGGAACTTGCGCAGACTGTCGTTCTTTTCGGCGTAGGCGCGGGCGATGACCCGCACGAAGGCGCCGCCGCCGTTGCGGTCCTGGGCCAGGGCCAGGGCGGGCTGGACGAACGCGGCCAGGATCGGCTCGAGCTCGCCCGGATGCGCCTGCACCGCGGCCTTGAGCGCGCTCATGCGCTGCTCGGTCATCTCGTCCATGCGCCGGCGGAAGACCTCGTTGACCAGGTTTTCCTTGCTGCCGAAGTGATAGTTGACCGCGGCGATGTTGACGTCGGCGCGGCTGGTGACCTGGCGCAGCGAGGTGCCGGTGAAGCCGAACTGGGCGAACAGTTCCTCGGCGGCGCCGAGGATGCGGTCCTTGGTCGAGAAATGAGCGGTAGTGGACATGCGGTCGGGCGGACTCCGGGAGCAGGGGATGGCCTTGGGACCGGCCGGGGCGCCGGTCTTGAAGCGGCGGCATGAATCAAACGCTTGTTTGATGCTAGTCCGCAGGGTGCGGGTGCGTCAATCGGTGGGGGCGGGAATCGGGAATGGGGAATGGAGAATCGGAAAAGCGCAGGCGTGGCGATCGGCCCCATTCGCTGCCTTCCGCGTTCCTAATCTCGAATCCGGTTTTCGCGAAATTGCGCTAACCGGCAAAGTCCCGAAGGCGCCAAAATCTCCCCGACGAGGCCTTCCGATTCCCGATTCCCCATTCCCGACTCCCGCCCTTTACATGTAGAATTACGGGAGCCATATCGGCTAAACCCGCGTTTCGTCGCGGGTTTTCTGTTATTCTCAGGGCCGACCGTAAGCGGCCCGCCTACCCGGAGACTTTCCATGGCGCTGGAGCGCACCCTGTCCATCATCAAGCCCGACGCTGTCGCCAAGAACGTCATCGGCGAGATCTATTCGCGTTTCGAAAAGGCCGGCCTGAAGGTCGTCGCTTCCAAGATGAAGCAGCTGTCGAAGCAGGAAGCCGAAGGTTTCTACGCCGTTCACCGCGAGCGCCCGTTCTTCGCCGCGCTGGTCGAATTCATGATCAGCGGTCCGGTGGTGATCCAGGCGCTGCAGGGCGAGAACGCCGTGCTCAAGCACCGCGACCTGATGGGCGCCACCAATCCGAAGGACGCCGCGCCGGGCACCATCCGCGCCGACTTCGCCGACAGCATCGACGCCAACGCCGTGCACGGTTCGGACAGCCTGGAGAACGCCGCGATCGAGATCGCGTACTTCTTCCCGGCCACCGACGTGTACGCGCGCTAAGCCGCAAGCACATCGAGTAACGCAGTGAACGATATCCGCGACAACGCCAACGACCTTCCGCTGCCCGGCGACACGCCCACGACGGAGGCCGGTACGCGCGCGGCGATCGCGATCACCCAAGTCGACAGTTTCAGCGTCGACGGCGCGAGTGCTCAAGGCACGAACGTTGAAAGCGCGAAGGCGCCGGCTTCGGCCGGCGTCTTCGTGCCCGACAACGGCAAGACCAATCTGTTCGATCTCGACCGCACCCAGCTCGAGGACTTCTTCGAGCAGACCCTGGGCGAGAAGCGCTACCGCGCGCACCAGGTGATGAAGTGGATCCATCACCGCTACGTCACCGATTTCCACGACATGACCGACCTGGGCAAGGTGCTGCGCGCCAAGCTCGAAGAGCACGCGCAAGTGCGCGCGCCGATGGTCATCTTCGACAAACCCTCCACCGACGGCACCCACAAGTGGCTGCTCGGCATGGACGCCAAGAACGCGATCGAGGCGGTGTTCATTCCCGACAAGGGCCGCGGCACCTTGTGTGTGTCCTCGCAGGTGGGTTGCGCGCTGAACTGCCAGTTCTGTTCGACCGCGACCCAGGGCTTCAACCGCAACCTGTCGACTGCCGAGATCATCGGCCAGGTCTGGGTCGCGGCGCGTCACCTCGGCAACGTCCCGCACCAGCAGCGCAAGCTCACCAACGTGGTGATGATGGGCATGGGCGAGCCGCTGATGAATTTCGACAACGTCGTGCGCGCCATGAGCATCATGCGCGACGACCTGGGCTACGGCCTGGCCAACAAGCGCGTGACCCTGTCGACCGCCGGCATGGTGCCGATGATCGACAAGCTCGGCGAAGTCAGCGACGTGTCGCTGGCGGTGTCGCTGCACGCGGCCAACGACGAGTTGCGCAGCCAGCTGGTGCCGCTCAACAAGAAATACCCGATCGAACAATTGATGGACGCGTGCGTGCGCTACGCACTGCGCAAGCGCGGCACCTCGGTGACGTTCGAATACACCCTGATGAAGGGCGTCAACGACCAGCCGACCCACGCGCGGCAACTGGTGCGGCTGCTGCGCCAGTTCGACAACGCGGTGCAGATGAAGGACGCGGCCAAGGTCAACCTGATTCCGTTCAACCCGTTCCCGGGCACGCGCTTCGAGCGACCCGACGAAGTCGCGATCCGCGCGTTCCAGAAACTGCTCAACGACGCCGGCATGATCGCGCCGGTGCGCCGCACCCGCGGCGACGACATCGACGCGGCCTGCGGGCAACTCAAGGGCCAGGTCATGGACCGCACCCGGCGCCAGGCCGAATTCCGCAAGCAACTGCAGGCCCAGGGCCTGAGCCAGCCCGACGGGAGCGTCGGCGATGCCGCGGCTTGATTCCGTGCTGTCCGGTCTGACCCTCCGCAACGCTCCGGCCCGCGGACGCGTCCTGCGCCTGCTGGGCCTGCTGACGCTGATCGTGTTCGCCACCGTCGCCTGCAACCGGCTGAGCTTCATCCGGCCGAAGATGGACCGCAAGGGCTTCAAGCAGACCGCGGTGGAGTACGACGTCGGCGACCGGCGCAAGGGGCCCGACGGCGCGGCCGCCGCCCAGGGCCGGGTCCAGTCGGCGCAGCGTTACCTGGAATCGGGCGACCGCGACAAGGCCCGCTCCGAGCTCAAGCAGGCGCTGCAGATCGATTCCAAGTCGGCCGAGGCCTACAGCCTGATGGCGGTGATGGCCGAGATGGACGGCAAGACCAGCGAGGCCGGCGGCTATTACCGCAAGGCCGCCGAGTACGCGCCCGATCGCGGCGCGGCGCTCAACAACTACGGCGTGTGGCTGTGCGACAACAACCGCGCCGCCGAGGCGATGGGCTATTTCGACCGCACCCTGGCCGATCCGCGCTACGGCAGCCCGGCGGTGGCGCTGGCCAACAGCGGCGCCTGCGCCGACAAGCTGGGCCAGAACGACCGCGCCGACAGCGACCTGCGCCTGGCGCTGTCGCTCGATCCCAAATCCACACTCGCGCTGAGCGCGATGGCCAAGCGTCAGTTGCGCCTGGGCAATGCCTTCGAGGCGAGGGCGTTTTCTGAACGGCGACTGGCCATTGAGCCTATTTCAGCTGAAGCGCTGATGACTGCGTCACAAATCGAACAAAAACTCGGCGACACGGCTGCCGCCGCGAGATACGTTCAGCGAATGAGGGCGGAGTTCCCTGACACGCAGGGCTCCGGAATAGGGGATGGCGGTAAGTGATGATGCAGTCGAACGAATTCGCGCCTGAAGGCAGCGGAAGCTGCGGCGCGCGTCTCAAGCAGGCCCGCGAAGCCGCGGGGCTGTCCGTGGAAGACGTGGCCGCGCGGCTGAAAATGCCGGCGCGCGTCGTGTATTCCCTGGAAAACGACGACATCGCCAGCATGGGCGCGCCGGTGTTCGTGCGCGGGCAGTTGCGCAGCTATGCGCGGCTGGTCGGCATCGATCTGGAAAGCCAGCTCAGCGGCACCTCGGTCGCCTCGACCGCGCCGTCGGAACTCATCAGCCACACCCACACCCCGCGCTATCGCCGCGTGTTCGAACAGACCACGCGCCGCGCCGTCTACATCGTCATGACCGCGGCCATCGCGGTGCCGATCTGGATCGCGACCCGCCATCCGGCCAGCAATTCCACCGTGCAGTCGCTGGACATGGCGGCGGTCGCGCCGGGCGCGGCCAATAGCGCCTTGCCGGCCGCACGGCCGTCGTCGGCCACGCCGCCGCAGCGTACCCCGGTCACCGCCTCGATCATGCCGTCGTCGGCCGCCGCCGCCCCGGCCAAGACCCTGGTGCTGAAATTCAGCGGCGACAGCTGGGTGCAGATCGTCGGCGTCGACGGCAGCAAGCTCGAAGAAGGCATCCTCGGCGCAGGCCAGGAGCGCAGTTACGGCCCGGGCGAAGTCGCCAGCGTGCGTCTGGGCAACACCGCCGCGGTGGAAGTCAGCGCCGCCGGCCAACCGCTCGATCTGGCGCCGTTCAGCCGCGCGAACGTCGCGCGCTTTACGCTATCCTCTGACGGTTCCCTCGCGCCAGTCTCCGACTGACCCGCGCTGCGGGTCCGCGAACACCTTCATCGGCCCGACGCTGCATTGAGTGCGGCATCGGGCCGGTCCATTACGGCCCATCCTCGCGCGCTGCGCGGCGTTGGGGCGTTCAAGCAGCTTAGCGACGGCGCATCATGGCGATAGACGACCTGCTCGACGAACACGAACAAAGCGAACGCGTACTGGCGTGGTTGCGCGCCAACGGCGCCGGCCTGATCGGCGGCATCGCCCTGGGCCTGGCCGCGATCGGCGGCTGGAAATGGTGGGGCAACCACCAGCTCGAAGAACACGG
Organism: Lysobacter capsici; assembly: GCF_018732085.1. Taxonomy (NCBI): domain Bacteria; kingdom Pseudomonadati; phylum Pseudomonadota; class Gammaproteobacteria; order Lysobacterales; family Lysobacteraceae; genus Lysobacter; species Lysobacter capsici. Next base: position 2,591,258 of record NZ_CP076103.1, read on the forward strand.
CAAGGCCGCCGCGCAGTTCCAGGCCGCCGCCGATGCGGTCGAAGCCAAGGACAAGACCGCCGCGGCCAAGGTCAAGGCGCTGCCGGCCGGAACCTACCAGACCCTGGCCCAGCTCGACCTGGCCAAGTCGCAGGTCGACAGCGACCAGCGCGACGCCGCGATCGCGACCCTGCGCAGCATCAAGACCGAAGACGCCGCGATCGCCGAGATCGTCAACCAGCGTCTGGCGCGTCTGCTGATCGACGCCAAGCAGCCGGCCGAAGCGGTCAAGCTGCTCGACAAATCGACCTCGCCGATGGCGATCGAAGTGCGCGGCGACGCGCAGTTCGCGCTCGGCAAGAGCGAGCTGGCCCGCAACGACTACAGCGCCGCGCTCGGCAAGCTCGACGAGGCTTCGCAGCGTCGCCGTCTGCTCGAACTCAAGCTCATTGAAGCCGGCGGCACGCCGGCCAAGCCCGAGGCCAAATCTTGAAGATGAAGCAAGCTCAGAAGACCGGTCGCAACCTGCGTCCGGCCGTTCGCGTCGCCGCGGTGGTGCTGTGCGCGTTCGCGCTGGCCGGCTGCTCCACGGTCAAGGGTTGGTTCGGCGGCAAGAAGAAGGACGACAGCAAGCCCAACGAGCCGGCCGAACTCACCGATTTCACCGCCAGCGTCAAAGTCGACAAGATCTGGTCGGTCAACGCCGGCAAGGGCGAGGACCGCATCGGCGTGCGCCAGGGCCCGGTCGTGGCCGACGGCCGCGTCTACGCCGCGGCGATCAAGGGCGGCGTGCATGCCTACGACCTGCAGACCGGCAAGCAGGTCTGGGAATACATCCCCAAGCGCAAGGACAAGGACAAGAAGGACAAGGACATCAGCCTGTCCGGCGGCCCCGGCGCGGGCGACGGCCTGGTCGTGATCGGCGGCCTGGATGGCGAAGTGATCGCGCTCGATGCCGCCACCGGCGCCGAGAAGTGGACCGCCAAGGTCACCAACGAAGTAATCGCCGCGCCGGCGATCGGCCTGGGCCTGGTGTTCGTGCGTTCCAACGACGGCCGGGTCACCGCGTTCGACGCCGCCAGCGGCGAGCGTCGCTGGTTCTGGACCCATGAAGTGCCGATGCTGTCGCTGCGCGGCAACGGTTCGCCGGCGATCGGCCCGGGCTTCGTGTTCGTCGGCAACGACGACGGCACGCTCAGCGCGCTGGCCGCCAGCGACGGCCGCCCGACCTGGGACCAGCCGGTCGCGCAGCCCGAGGGCCGCAGCGAACTCGACCGCATGGCCGACGTCGACGGCACCCCGGTGCTGGACGGCACCGTGCTGTACGCGAGCAGCTTCAAGAAGCAGACCGTCGCCATCGACGCCCCGAGCGGCCGTCCGATCTGGGTCAGCGAACACGGCGGCGCGGGCCGCGTCGGCCTGGCCAGCGATCGCCTGATCGTCAGCGACCCGGCCGGCACCGTCTACGGCCTGGACCGCTCCAGCGGCAGCGCGCTGTGGTCGCAGCCCTCGCTGGCGCGCCGCAACCTGACCGGCGCGGCCGTGCAGGGCGATTACGCGGTGGTCGGCGATTACGACGGCTACGTCCACTGGATGAAGCTCGATACCGGCGAGTTCGCCGCGCGCGCGCGTGTCGGCGGCAAGTCGCTGCGGGCCGCCCCGGTGGTCGCCGACGGCGTGCTGATCGTGCAGAACATCAAGGGCGAGCTGACGGCGTTCAAGTTGCAGTGAGGCCGGGAATGGGGAGTCGGGAATAGGGAATCGGTGGTTCGGCGCGGCTTGTCGATGCGCAGTCTCCGGTTCGGTTCGCGCTCCTTGTTTCATGATGTTTCGCGGCCCGGGTGGCGATCAGCCGTCCCGGGCCGTTTGTTTGAATGCTCTTGCGTATTTGCGTGCCTGATCCGGCGTCCGGCCGGGCCGTCAACCGCCCCTTTTTGCGTCGCCAAAGCGTCGCGGCGGCCGGTCTGGCACTATGGCGCCCTCTGACGGCTTGTCGAAAGGCTCGTCCCGAGGCAATCCGAAGGCCGGCGCCGCATCAGGCGGCCGCGTTGCCTGCGATTCCCGACTCCCCATTCCCCATTCCCGGCTCCAAACACATGCTCCCCCTAGTCGCCCTCGTTGGCCGCCCCAACGTCGGAAAATCCACATTGTTCAACGCGCTCACGCGTACCCGCGACGCGCTCGTCCATGACGAGCCCGGCGTCACCCGCGATCGCCACTACGGCGTGTGCCGGCCCGAAGGCCAGCGCCCGTTCGCGATCGTGGACACCGGCGGCATGGCTGGCGTGGACGAAGGCCTGGCCGGCGCGACCGCGCGCCAGGCGCGTTCGGCCGCCGAGGAAGCCGATCTGGTCCTGTTCGTGGTCGACGGCCGCGAAGGCGCGTCCGCGCTCGACGACGAAATCCTCGCCTGGCTGCGCAAGACCGCGCGGCCGACCCTGCTGGTGGTCAACAAGACCGACGGCCTCGACGCGCGCCAGGCGATCAACGATTTCGCCCGCTACGGCATCCGCGACGCGATCGCGGTGTCCTCGGCGCATCGCCAGGGCATCGACGAACTGCTCGCCGAGGTCTACGGCCGTCTGCCCGAAGAGGGCACGACCACCGAGCTCGACAACGACCCCAAGCGCATGCGCGTGGCCTTCATCGGCCGCCCGAACGTGGGCAAGTCGACCCTGGTCAATCGCCTGCTCGGCGAGGAGCGCATGATCGCCTCCGAAGTGCCGGGCACCACCCGCGATTCGGTCGCGATCGACATGGAACGCGATGGCCGCCTGTACCGGCTGGTCGATACCGCCGGCGTGCGGCGCAAGGCGCGGGTCGAGGAAGCGGTGGAGAAGTTCTCGATCATCAAGACCCTGCAGGCGATCGAGAACTGCCAGGTCGCGGTGGTCATGCTCGACGCCGGCGAAGGCGTGACCGATCAGGACGCCAGCGTGCTCGGTTACGCGCTCGACTCCGGCCGCGCCCTGGTGGTGGCGGTCAACAAGTGGGACGGGCAGACCGAATACCAGCGTCAGCAGACCGAAAACCTGCTCAAGCGCAAGCTCGCCTTCGTCGAGTGGGCCGAACCGGTGCGGATCAGCGCCAAGCACGGCTCCGGCCTGCGCGAGCTGTTCTCCGCGATCCATCGTGCGCATGCCTCGGCGACCACCGAGATCGGCACCAGCGAAGTCACCAAGGCGATGGAAGTCGCCTACGAAACCAACCCGCCGCCAGTGGTGCGCGGGCACGTGGCCAAGCTGCGCTTCGCCCATCCGGCCGGCCTGAACCCGCCGACCTTCGTCGTCCACGGCACGCGCTTGCGCACGCTCAGCGACAGCTACAAGCGCTATCTGGAAAACTTCTTCCGCAAGCGTTTCAAGCTGGTCGGCACGCCGGTGCGCTTCATCTTCAAGGACAGCAGCAACCCGTACGAAGGCAAGAAGAACGTGCTGACCGAGCGGCAGGTGGCGAAGAAGAAGCGCTTGATCCGGCATGTGAAGCGCGGCAAGTAAGGCTGGCGGCTTCGGCGGGTGCGTTCTCGCTCGACGTTGGGTCGAGTTTCGTGTCGGGGCTGAAGCCCCTCCCACAAAAAACCTCGTGGCTTGCGGGGTTTTTTGTTTTTCGCGATCGGGAAGCACCGAAGTCTTTTGTGGGAGGGGCTTGAGCCCCGACGCTTTTCGATCAGGTCATCGCCATCTGAAACAAGAGCGTCGGGCTTGAAAGCCCTCCCACAAAAAACGCTTCCACAAAAAACTCGCGGCTTGCACGGTTTTTTGTTTTTCGCGATCGAGAAGCATCGAAGTCTTTTGTGGGAGGGGCTTGAGCCCCGACGCTTTTCGATCAGATCAGCGCTATCTGAAACAAGAGCGTCGGGCTTGAAAGCCCTCCCACAAAAATTCCCTCGCACAAAAAAATCTCGCGGCTTGCGGGGTTCTTGTTTTTCGCGATCGCGAAGCACCGAAGTCTTTTGTGGGAGGGGCTTGAGCCCCGACGAGAAATCTCGCCTGCGACACGGGCGTCAAGTCCGGCCGATCTTCAATCGCCTCGGGATTGATCGCATCCCGTCGTGCAATGCCCTTCCACCGCGCCGGTACGAGCCAACGGGCACAATACGAGCCGACTCCCGCAAGCCCCGACCGCGCCCCTCATGAGCATCGCCGCCTCCGAGCTGACCCTGGGCCTGTTGGCCGGCGGCCGCGCATCGCGACTGGGCGGTCTCGACAAGGCCTGGTTGCAGCGCGACGGTGTCGCCCAGGTGCTGCGTCTGTCGCGCCTGTGCGCGCCGCGGGTCGCGCAGGTGCTGGTCAGCGCCAATCGCGATCTGCCGCGCTATGCCGCCGCCGGATTGCAGGCGTTCGCCGATGCGACGCCCGACCTCGGGCCGCTCGGCGGCCTCGACGCGCTGGCCGCGGCCTGCGCCACGCCGTGGCTGTTCACCATGCCGGTGGACGCGGTCACCGTCGACGACCGTCTGTTGCCGGCGCTGATCGCCGCGCAGCGCGGGCAGGGCGCCTACGCGATCGACGACGACGGCGTGCAGCCGCTGTTCGCACTGTGGCCGGTGGCGCCGTTGCGGCGTGGGTTGAGCGAGGCCTTGCCACAGCGGCGCCTGGCCGTGCGCGCATTGCAGGCCGAACTGGGCATGGCCGCGCTGCGCCTGGATGGCCTACGCTTCGGCAATCTCAATACGCCGCAGGATCTGGCCGTGGCCAGGTTTCAGGCCGATCCGGCGCGCTGCGATCCGCAGCCGGATTAGCGCGGCATCCGTGCGATGCCCTCGTTGCCGGCGGCGCGCGCTCCATCACTCCCGTCCATCCACGCGTTTTAGATGAGTCCCCAGCCATGAGCGATTTCCCCACCGGCCTGCTGTTCGACGACGCCATGGCGATCGTCGCCGAAGTCGCCGCCGCGCATCGGCTCGCCACCGAATCCCTGTCGCTGCCGCGTTGCCACGGCCGGGTGCTGGCGCGCGACATCGACGCGCCGCTGTCGCTGCCGCCGTTCGACAACAGCGCGATGGACGGGTTCGCCCTGCGTCAGGCGGATCTCGGCGACGACGACACCGCGCTGGCCCTGGTCGGCGAACAATTCGCCGGCCTCGCCGCGGGCTTGAGCCTGGGCGCCGGGCAATGCGTGCGCATCACCACCGGCGCGCCGCTGCCGGCCGGGGCCGACACCGTGGCGATCAAGGAAAACGTGCGCATCGACGGCGATCGCGTATGGGTGCCGGCGACCGCGCTCGGCCAGAACGTGCGCTACGCCGGCGAGGACGTGCGCGAAGGCGAGCGCGTGCTGCGCGCCGGGCAGGTGCTCACGCCCGCGCGGGTGTCGCTGGCGGCTTCGCTGGGCCTGGCGTCGCTGGAGGTGCGGCGCAAGCCCACGGTCGCGGTGTTCACCAGCGGCGATGAACTGGTCGAACCGGGCATGCCGCTGGCGCCGGGTCAGATCTACGACAGCAATCGCGATCTGCTGATGGGCCTGTTGCGCGCCGATGGTCTGGAGCCGACCGCGTGGCCGCGTTTGCCCGACGATCCCAGGCAAGTCGAAATCGCGTTGCGCGACGCGGCCTGCGCGTTCGACCTGGTGTTCACCTGCGGCGCGGTGTCGGCCGGCGAGAAGGACCACATCCCCGCGGTGCTCGGCGAATTCGGCGCGATCCATTTTTGGAAAGTGAAGATGCGCCCGGGCATGCCGCTGCTGTTCGGCAGCATGGATCAGGCGCGCATGCTGGGTTTGCCGGGCAATCCGGTGTCGGTGATGGCGACTTATCTCAGCTTCGGCCGCGCCCTGATCGATGGCTTGCAGGGCCGCGCCGAACCGCGTCCGGTGTGGCGCGCGCGGCTGGTCGGATCGATCGAGAAAACCCATCCGCGGCGCGAATTCATCCGCGCGCGCCTGCTCAGCGACGACGGCGGCGTGTTGCGGGTCGATCCCAATCCGGCCACCGGCTCGCATCGCCTGCGCGCGGCGGCCGATTCCGATGCGCTGATGGTGGTGCCGGAAGGGCCGCAGCGACTGGAGGAGGGGACGGTGATGGAGGTTATGCCTTATTCGTTTGGGTGAGTGGGGTGGCGGGTGCCCTCACCCCAGCCCTCTCCCGCAAGCGGGAGAGGGAGCTCGCTGGCGCAGTCGTTTGAAGCCTCTCTCCAGGCGTTTGTTCGCGCCGACGTTTGAAGCCCCTCTCCCGCCTGCGGGAGAGCGGTTGGGGTGAGGGCCCGCGACGCAACACAGCATCGCGCCCCGCGCCCGCCAGCCCCACCGCAACCGGCGATAATCCCCACATGAGCATCGAACAAATTTCCCCCGAGCAAGCGCGCGCACGGCAGCAAGCCGGCGCGATCCTGATCGACGTGCGCGAGCCGCACGAGCGGGCAAGCGGTTACGCCGAGCACGCGCTCGGCATCGCCAAGGACGCGCTGGAGGCCGATCCCGGTGCGAGTCTGCCCGATCATCAAGCCGAGATCGTGCTGATCTGCCAAACCGGCGCGCGTTCGCTGCGCGCCGCGCAGACTCTGCTCGATGCCGGTTACGCGCAGGTCGCCTCGGTCGAAGGCGGCACCACGCGCTGGATCGCCGAAGGCCTGCCGCTGGCGGTGCTGGAGCAGTCCGACGAACAACGCGACTTCTACGATCGCTACTCGCGCCACCTGCGCCTGCCCGAAGTCGGCGAAGCCGGCCAGCGCAAGCTGCAGGCCGCGCGCGTGGCGATGGTCGGCGCGGGCGGGCTGGGTTCGCCGGCCGCGTTCTACCTGGCCGCGGCCGGGATCGGCACCCTGGTGCTGGCCGACGACGACGTGGTCGATCGCAGCAATCTGCAGCGGCAGATCCTGCACACCGAGGACCGGATCGGCGTGGCCAAGGTCGAGTCGGCGCGGATCGCGTTGAACGCGCTCAACCCGCGGGTGCGGGTGGAAACCTTCGCCGAACGGATCAGTTCCGACAATGTCGAGCGCCTGATCGGACAGGCCGACGTGGTGTTCGACGGCGCCGATAATTTCCCGGTGCGCTATCTGCTCAACGATGCCTGCGTGAAACTGGCCAAGCCGCTGGTGTACGGCGCGATCCACCGGTTCGAAGGCCAGGTCAGCGTGTTCGATGCCGGCCGCCATCGCGGCCGATGCCCGTGCTATCGCTGCCTGTTTCCCGAGCCGCCGCCGCCGGAAGCCGCGCCCAACTGCGCCGAGGCCGGCGTACTCGGCGTGTTGCCGGGCGTGGTCGGACTGATCCAGGCGACCGAAGTGGTCAAGCTGATCCTCGGCCTGGGCGAATCGCTGGCCGGCCGCCTGCTGCATTTCGACGCGCTGGCGATGCGCTTTCGCGAAACCCGGCTGCGGCCCGACCCCGACTGCCCGGTGTGCGCGGCCGGTCGCGCGTTCCCCGGATACATCGATTACCAGGCGTTCTGCAATGCGCAGTGAGACCGAAGCGCGGGCATCGGTCATGGTTTCCGTGGCGCGCGCCTGTGCGGGCATGCTGCTCGCGTTGACGTTTGCCGTGACCGCCGTCGCCGCGGAACCGGCAACCTCGGCGATGGCGCGGGTGGCCGAATTGAGCGCGCAGCGCTTGCTACTGGCCGATACGGTCGCGGCCAGCAAGCGCGCATCGGGCAAGCCGGTCGAGGACGCGGCACGCGAGCATTCGCAGCTCGATCGCCTGGGCGCTCAAGCCGCGTCGCGCGGCGTGTCGCGCGATCAATCCGATGCATTCTTCAAGGCCCAGATCGAAGCCAACAAGCTGGTGCAGTACCGCCTGCTGGCGCAGCCCTCGCGTCGGCGGCAGGCGGCGATCGGAGCGATCGATCTGGAACCGGTGCGCGCGCGCCTGGACGAGATCAATCAGGCCATGCTCGACGCGTTGGCGCCGGCGTTGCGCGAGGCGCGCGCCGAGGACTGCGTGCTGCGCGCGTATCAGGAACAGGAACAAGCCGCGCGCCGGCATCGTCTGGATGCCTTGCATCGCACCGCATTGGCGCGTTCGTTCGGGGATATCTGCCGCTTGCCGTGAGCGGCGAAAGCCGTAGGTCAGATGGCGATGTCGAGATCGTTCGCGCCAATCCTTCGCGCGCAGCAACCCATGTGATCGGTGGGACCGATCCATTCGGTCGACTTGCATGTTCGGCGACCGGTCGCCGGCGATGGCCGCAACCGGTCGCTGCACGACGCTTGCTCAATCGGCCGCGATCGCCTCGATCTCGACCATCCAGCCTTCCTCGTACAACTCGGCGATCACCACCGTCAGCGCCGGCGAATGCTCGCCCAGCACTTCATGGCGGATTTCGTAATTGCGCTTGCGCATGCGCCGGTCGGTGAGGAAGGTGGTGACCTTGACCAGGTTGCTGAAATCCATCCCGGCCGCTTCGAGCTGGCGTTCGACGTTGGCCCAGGCGCGGCGGCATTGGCCGTCGAAGTCCTTGGGCAGGATGCAGGCATCGCACTGCGGCAACTGGCCGCTGATGAACAGCAGGCGCTTGAAACCGGTGATCTGGTGCGCCTGCGAGTAAGACACTTGGGTGGGATGGATCACTTGGCGTTCCATGTCGCACCTCGGGTTGATGGATCAGTGGATGAAATCCCTCAAAGCCTGACCGTACTGCGGGTACTGGCCGATGTTGTGATGATCGGCGCCGTTCAACTGCACCACGTCCAATCCCTGCGGACGCGTTTGCAACGAGTGGATCAGACGCTGGGTGTTGGCCGGCGGGATCACGTCGTCGGCGCTCGCGCGCACGACCAGGATCGGGCCGAAATAACCGCGCAGATGCGCGACCGAGTCGTAACGGTCGCGGACCAGCCAACGCGTCGGCAGCCAGTTGTAGTGCGCCTGCGCGGTTTCGCTGAGGCTGTCGAACGGGGTCACCAGGGCGAGACGTTCGACCGGTCGCTGGCCGGCGACATAACTGGCCACGCCGCTGCCGAGGCTGCGCCCGATCACCGCGATGGGCTGCTTGGGATGCTCGCGCGCGACCTGGTCGAACATCGCCAGCGCGTCGGCGAACAGCTTGGCTTCCTCGGGCTGGCCCTCGCTGGCGCCGAAGCCGCGGTAGGACACCAGGTAGATGGTGCGATCGGGGAACCACTGCGCCAGCGATTCGCGCATGTTCTCGATGCGTTCGGCGTTACCGCCGAAATAGATCAGGGCTTTTTCGCGGCCCGGATTGAGCCGCCAGCCGCGCAGCACCACGTCGCCGCGATCGACCGCGTAATCGGTCATGTCCGAGCCGAGCCGGGTGTTCTGCGGGAAATACATCAGCTCGCGCTGCTTGAAGTACAGCCAGCCGCAGATGCTGAGATAACCGGCCGCGGCGACGCCGGCGAGCACGGTGACGGATTGGAGCAGACGGGGGTTGCGAGCCATCGATGCGAGAGCCTTCCTTGCGGGGCGGGGGAGCGCCGACTGCGGCCGCACAAACCGTGTGCCGCGATGCGTTGCCGCGACGATAACCCGCGACGGTGCCGTCTCGCCAGCGCTGGCGCGATCACGCCGTTTGCACGGAAGATGACTAGGCTGGAAACAGGCGGGCTCGTTGGGGTCGTGCCGAGAAACCCTGTGGCCGCCCAGCATCGCGGCCGCATCGCCACCCGGAGATCGCCGATGTACCGCTGCGCCTTGTTGGTTTTGCTGAGTCTGTCGGCAACGTTGTGGCCGCTGCGACCCGCGTTCGCCGCCGACGCCTGTCCCGCCTTGCGCGATCAGGGCGCGGCCGCGGATGCGGCCACCCGAATCGCGGCCGCGGCCTGCACCGAGAACCTGCTGTGGTTCCGGCCCTTCATCGACACCCAGGGCCGGCTCGCCAGCGCGGTGGTCAGCGAAGCGGAAACCTCGCGCCTGCAGGACGGCGCCACCGAGACCTGGCGCCGCACCGCCAGTTATTGGCGCGACACCGGCCTGCTCCAGCGCATGAGCGGTTTCGCCGGCGCGCAGCAATGCTTCGACCCCTACGGCAGCGGCTATTCGGCGGTGTCCTGCCGCGCCTTCCTGATCGACAACCCGTGGTCGGCGGCGTTCATTTCCTACGTGATGATGAAGGCGGCGGTGCCCGGGTTCCGGCCGTCGGCCAGCCATTACGACTACGTGCGCGACGCCTACCGCGGCGCCGACCAGAGCCCGTTCCAGTTCCTCGATCCGGCCAGCGCGACCGCCTCGCCCGGCGACCTGCTGTGCGCGGTGCGTTCGAGCAACCGGGTGTACGGCTATTCGGGCCTGATGGCCGCGCTCGACGCCAACAACGGTTCGCTCAACATGCATTGCGACGTGGTCGTCGCGGTCAATCCCGGCAACGACGGCAAGGCGTATCTGATCGGCGGCAATGTGCAGCAGGGCGCGACCATGCGGCTGATGGCGGTCAACCGCAACGGCCAGTTCTGGCCGCTGCCGCTGCGCAGCGAAACCCAGGTCGAGTGTTCGCCCGACACCGCCTCGGCCTGCGACATGAGCAAGCTCGACTGGGCGGTGCTGCTCAAGCTCAAGTCCGAATCGGCCCTGGCCCAGCTCGCGCCGCCGACGCCGTTGTTCGCCCCGCAGGTCGCGCCGGCGCCGTTGCAGCCGTCGGGTTGCTGCGTGCAGTGCGTGGTGGGCTCGGGCGTGCCGCGTTGTCCGAATCCCAATACGCCGGGGATCCGGCCGGAGCAGAACTGAGCCGGCGGTATCGATAGCCCCCTGTAGGAGCGGCGCGAGCCGCGACTGCGACATCATGGCTACGACGAAACTAACGCCGTAGTTGCGATGTCGCAGTCGCGGCTCGCGCCGCTCCTACAGGAAGATACCCACCGCCGCTCAGCCGTGTTTTTTCTGCGCCGCCTCGAACGCCGCCAGCTGTTCCGGCGTCGCCTCGCGCTGGAACTGCGCCTTCCATTGCGCGAACGGCATGCCGTAGATCGCTTCGCGCGCCTCGTCCTTGCTCATGTCGATGCCGCGCGCCTGCGCCGCGTCGCGGTACCAGTCGCCCAGGCAATTGCGGCAGAAGCCGGCCAGGATCATCAGGTCGATGTTCTGCACGTCGCTGCGCTCGTGCATGAGGTGGGCGAGCAGGCGCCTGAACGCGGCGGCCTGGATCGCGATGGTGTCGTGGTCCTGCGGCGTGGGATCGACGGGCGGGGCGGGGTGGGTCATGGCGGTGTCTCGTTCGGACTTGGAAGGGCGCGATGGCGGCGCAGCGACTGCGATCAAGGCCGGCTCGCGCCGATTCGGCGGCGCAGGTGGCGAAAATCGCGCGAAAGAATGGGGGATAATGCGCGGCTCCGACTCTAGCGCAGCGCCGACGACCCCGCATGACGCCTCCCTCGCACCCGGCCCGCATCCTCGACGGCAAACGCATTGCCGAGGACCTGCTCGACAACCTCAAGGCCCAGGTCGACGCGCGCGTCGCCGCCGGCCTGTCGCGGCCCGGTCTGGCGGTGGTGCTGGTCGGCAACGATCCGGCCTCCAGCGTCTACGTGCGCAACAAGCGCCGCGCAGCGCAGAAGGTCGGCATCCGCGCGATCGATTACGACCTGCCGGCCGATACCGGCGACGAGCAACTGCTGGCGCTGATCGACCGGCTCAACGCCGATCCGCAGGTCCACGGCATCCTGGTGCAACTGCCGCTGCCCGATCGCCGCGACGCCACCGCGCTGATCCACCGCATCGACCCGCGGAAGGACGTCGACGGTTTCCATCCCGAGAACGTCGGCCATCTGGTGCTGCGCCAGTTCGGCCTGCGTCCGTGTACGCCGCGCGGCATCACCACCTTGCTGGGCTACACCGACCGGCCGGTGCGCGGGCAGAGCGCGACCGTGGTCGGGGTCAGCAACCACGTCGGCCGGCCGATGGCGCTGGAACTGCTGATCGCCGGCTGCACCGTCACCAGCTGCCACAAATTCACCCCGCCGGCGGTGCTGGAAGCCTCGGTACGCGGCGCCGACATCCTGGTCGTCGCGGCCGGCCGCCCGAGCCTGATTCCGGGTGAATGGGTCAAGCCCGGCGCGGTGGTGATCGACGTGGGCATCAACCGCCTGGACGACGGCCGCCTGGTCGGCGACATCGGCTTCGACGCCGCCGCCCAGCGCGCCAGCTGGATCACCCCGGTCCCGGGCGGGGTGGGGCCGATGACGGTGGCGACGTTGATGCAGAACACGTTGGAAGCCGCGGAGGCGGGGGATCGGGGTTAAGGGACCTTTGACCCGGCCACCTCTGCTTTTGCTCGTCATTCCCGCGAACGCGGGCTCTGCTTTACTTCGGCGAAGCCGAATATCCAGAGACTTTCAGCGTCATCTTCCCAGACCGTCATTCCCGCGAACGCGGGAATCCAGAGACTTCAGCGTCATCTTCCCGGGGCCGTCATTCCCGCGAACGCGGGAATGACGAGCAAAAAAGCACGCGTGTGAGGCGCCAGCTGCTCACCGCCCCCCAGCCAAAGCCCCGCTAAACCCCCCACCAAACCCCGCCAGCAGAACGCCCCTTTCCGCCCGCAACCCCAGCGCCGGACCCCCGGTTCGGGTTAGAATGGCGCGCTTCATCCTCCCGGGCCCGCCCATGCTGCGCATCCAGGCTGAAGCGCTTACTTACGACGATGTGTCTCTCGTCCCCGCGCATTCGATCGTCCTGCCTAAGGACGTAAACCTCTCCACCCGCCTGACCCGCGACCTGTCGATCCGTCTGCCGATCCTGTCGGCCGCGATGGACACCGTCAGCGAGGCCCGCCTTGCGATCGCACTGGCCCAGCTCGGCGGCATCAGCATCATCCACAAGAACATGAGCCTGGAAGCCCAGGCCGCGCAGGTCGCCAAGGTCAAGAAGTTCGAGGCCGGGGTGATCCGCGAACCGTTCACCGTGGGGCCGGAAACCACCATCGGCGAAGTGCTCAAGCTGACCCGCGCGCGCAACATCTCCGGCGTGCCGGTGGTCGACGGCGGCCAGCTGGTCGGCATCGTCACCAGCCGCGACATGCGCTTCGAGACCAAGCTCGATGATCCGGTCCGCCACATCATGACCAAGCGCGATCGCCTGATCACCGTGCACGAAGGCGCCAGCGACGAGGAAGTCCTGCAGCTGCTGCACAAGCACCGCATCGAAAAGATCCTGGTGGTCAACGACGGCTTCGAGCTGCGCGGCCTGATCACGGTCAAGGACATCCAGAAGAAGACCGACAACCCCAACGCCGCCAAGGACAGCGCCGAGCGCTTGCTGGTGGGCGCGGCGGTCGGCGTCGGCGGCGACACCGAGGCGCGCGTGGAAGCACTGGCCGCGGCCGGCGTGGACGTGGTCGTGGTCGATACCGCGCACGGCCATTCGCAGGGCGTGCTCGACCGCGTGCAATGGGTCAAGAAGCGCTTCCCGCAATTGCAGGTGATCGGCGGCAACATCGTCACCGGCGAGGCGGCCTTGGCGTTGATGGATCACGGCGCGGACGCGGTCAAGGTCGGCGTCGGTCCGGGGTCGATCTGCACCACGCGCGTGGTCGCCGGTGTCGGCGTGCCGCAGGTGACCGCGGTGGCGATGGTCGCCGAGGCGTTGAAGGATCGTATTCCGCTGATCGCCGACGGCGGCATCCGCTACTCGGGCGACATCGGCAAGGCGCTGGTCGCGGGCGCATCGACGGTGATGGTCGGTGGCCTGTTCGCCGGCACCGAGGAAGCGCCGGGCGAAATCGAACTGTTCCAGGGCCGCAGCTACAAGAGCTACCGCGGCATGGGCAGCCTGGGCGCGATGGAGCAGGGCTCCAAAGACCGCTATTTCCAGGACGCCTCCGACGCCGACAAGCTCGTGCCCGAAGGCATCGAAGGCCGCGTGCCGTACCGCGGTTCGCTCGGCGGCGTGGTCCACCAACTCGCCGGCGGCCTGCGCGCGACGATGGGCTACGTGGGCTGCGCGACCATCGAGGAAATGCGCAAGAAGCCCAGCTTCGTGCGCATCACCAACGCCGGCGCGCGCGAAAGCCATGTACATGACGTGCAGATCACCAAGGAACCGCCGAACTATCGCGCCGGCTGATGCCGGCGCTCGGGAATCGAGAATCGGGAATCGATGACCGCGCAGCTTTACCCATTCCCGACTCCCCATTCCCGATTCCCGGCTCAATGACTGATATTCACAGCGACAAGATCCTGATCCTCGACTTCGGCGCGCAATACACGCAGCTGATCGCGCGACGCATCCGCGAACTGGGCGTGTACTGCGAGATATGGGCCTGGGATCACGATCCGGCCGAAATCGAAGCGTACGGCGCCAAGGGCATCATTTTGTCGGGCGGCCCCGAGTCGACCACCGAGCACGGTTCGCCGCGCGCGCCGCAGCAGGTGTTCGACGCCGGCCTGCCGATCCTGGGCATCTGCTACGGCATGCAGACCATGGCCAAGCAGCTCGGCGGCGAAACCGAAGCGGCCGATCAGCGCGAGTTCGGTCATGCCGAAGTGTCGCTGGTCGCGCACGATCGCTTGTTCGATGGTTTGAAGGATCATCCCGGCTCGCCGCCGCGCCTGGACGTGTGGATGAGCCACGGCGATCACGTGTCGAAGGCGCCCGACGGTTTCGTCGTCACCGCCAAGACCGACCGCATTCCCGTCGCGGCGTTCGCCGACGACGCGCGCCGCTGGTACGGCGTGCAGTTCCATCCCGAAGTCACCCACACCAAGCAGGGCCAGACTTTGCTGCGCCGCTTCGTGGTCGACATCTGCGGTTGCCAGACCTTGTGGACCGCCGCGCACATCATCGACGACCAGATCGCGCGCGTGCGCGAGCAGGTCGGCCAAGATGAGGTGATCCTCGGCCTGTCCGGCGGCGTCGATTCCTCGGTGGTGGCCGCGCTGCTGCACAAGGCGATCGGCGATCAGCTGACCTGCGTGTTCGTCGACACCGGCCTGCTGCGCTTCAACGAAGGCGACCAGGTGATGGCGATGTTCGCCGAGCACATGGGCGTCAAGGTCGTGCGCGTCAACGCCGCCGACCGTTACTTCGACAAGCTCGCCGGCGTCAGCGACCCGGAAGCCAAGCGCAAGATCATCGGCAACCTGTTCGTCGAGATCTTCGACGAAGAATCGCAGAAACTCGCCAACGCCAAATGGCTGGCGCAGGGCACGATCTACCCGGACGTGATCGAGTCCGCCGGCAGCAAGACCGGCAAGGCCCACGTCATCAAGAGCCATCACAACGTCGGCGGCCTGCCCGAGCACATGAAGCTCGGCCTGGTCGAACCGCTGCGCGAATTGTTCAAGGACGAAGTGCGGCGCCTGGGCGTCGAACTCGGCCTGCCGCGCGAGATGGTCTACCGCCATCCGTTCCCCGGCCCGGGCCTGGGTGTGCGCATCCTCGGCGAAGTGAAGCGCGAATACGCCGACCTGCTCGCGCAGGCCGATCACATCTACATCGACGAACTGCGCAAGGCCGGCCTGTACGACAAGACCAGCCAGGCCTTCGCGGTGTTCCTGCCGGTGAAATCGGTCGGCGTGGTCGGCGACGCGCGCGCCTACGAATGGGTGATCGCGCTGCGCGCGGTGGAGACCATCGATTTCATGACCGCGCACTGGGCGCATCTGCCGTACGACTTCCTCGGCACGGTGTCGAACCGCATCATCAACGAACTGCGCGGCGTGTCGCGGGTGGTTTACGACATCAGCGGCAAGCCGCCGGCGACGATCGAGTGGGAGTGAGTTCGGCCCTGTGAGAGGTACGGCGTATGTCCAGGTCAGGCAAACGCGAGACGGCGGCGATCGAGCAGGTCGCCAGACACTTCGGTGCGACCTGGGAGGACGGCGGGGCGACGTCGCCCGATGCCTATCTGACGCTTGACGCAAGACGTATCGCCGTCGACGTCGCGGCGATCGATCCTGTCGTCGCGGAACATGCCGCCACCGCGCCTCGCCTGCGCTTCGACAAGGTCGCACTGCGCTTGATTTCGCGTTTGCAGGCCGCGCTCTCGCCGCGTGTCCCGGATGGGAAGGTGGTGATACTCACCGTCACCGCGCCCATCCGTTTGCCCGCGAAGACGGCCGCCGAGCTGGAACGCCATATCGGCGAATGTCTTCGGCGCGGCGCCATGAATGGCGAGATCAACGACACGATCTGCGCGAATCAGACCCGGGTTCGATTCGCGAAAGGCATCGCGGGGCCGGCGTCGAAAGTGATCGTTTTCGTGCATAACCCCGATACCGATCCGCGGGTTCTTTTCGATCTGACCACGGGCTTGCTCAAGCGCATCGGCGCGGCGGCCGAGCAACGCCCGCCGGTGGCGTTCAGCGGCGATCGCTGGCTCGTGATCGCCGATGAACAAGGCTCCGCGCGGATCGAGACGTATCGGCACGTCTATTCGCAACTGCGCATTGCCAGCGACTTCAGCAAGATTCTCGTCGTGCTCGCCGATGGGCAGGTCGAAGCGTTGCTCGGTTGAAGCCGACGTGTCCGCGCCGTCGTGGCGACGTATGCGCCGGGCTGTGACAACTGACGCGGTTCGCGCGCGTCGACCGGGCTAGGGTTCGACTCACTCGCCCGCGCCCGTGTCGGGCGCCGCCGTCAAGAACGCAGCATGTCCGCCACGGAAGGGATCGGTAGCTTGTTCGACTGCGATTCGCATCCGCGCGATGCGTGGGTCGAGCAATGGCGCGTCCGCGCCGGTGCCGTGATCGGCGATAGCCCGGATCGTCTTGCAGAGGTGCATAGACCGCGCCCGCCACGTTTATCCATTGCGTTCGATCACGCTCGGGTGGCGAATGCCGGCGAGGGTGTCGCATCGCCGCCGCGCGAGCGCGGCGCCTCCGAGGTCGTTCGCATGAGCCCGCGGGTTCGGTGCCCGGCTCGCGAACCCGCATTGGCCGCGGAAGGAGCCGCGGCAACCCACGCGCGACGGCATTCGCCGTCGGCGTCCTCGGCGACTGGAGGAAGGAGTGCCTCGGCCGCCTCGCCACGTTGGAGAGAACGATGATCAGGAAGTCTCGTGCCAAGTTGATCCTTGCGTGCTTCGCGTTCGGACTGGGTCTCAGCGTCAGCCTCAGCGCGGTCGCGCGCCCGTGCTGCAGCAGTTGCGATCCGGACGATCCGGATTCGCGTTGCTGGGCGATCTGCTCGCCCGGCTGCTGATTGCGGTAATGCGGAAAGGGGCGGGCGACCGCCTCTTTCCGTGTCCACCCGGCCGATCGCCGGGCCGGTGTCGATATTGCGTATACGATCCGTTCGCCAGTTTGCCGCGGGGTGGCGGCGCTTGAGCTCCAGTCCGCTGCTCGCCGCATGCATTCGCATCAGTGGGTGCTCGATGCAGCGCCCGGCGCCGCGCGCTCAGCGAAGCGACTTGGCCACGCCATCCGCAGCGACTGCGCGAGCCCGCGCGGCGACACGCTGGCGGCCGAAAGGTGGGTGTCGCGTCCCATCTCGGGCGCTCGTCATTAGGACCGTTACTGTCCGCAAGGCGGCGTAATCTGCGCTCGAACCGGCCGACGGCCGCGCCCCGCCGCGGCGTCCGACGCCGATATCCCCCAACCGCGATCCGCATGTCGATTCGCGCCCGCCCGGTTCGTCGTTCCAGACAAGGGCGGCCGAATCCGTGCGCTGCGCGCGCGGAACCTGCGCCGTCCGACCTCGCCCAGGAGAACGCCCATGTCGAGAACTCTGCCGATCGCCGCCGCCTTGTTGGCCCTGCCGCACCTGCTGGCGGTGGCGGCGTCGCGCAACGACGCGGCGGTTCGCGCCGACGGCGCCTGCTCGGCGCGGGCGCAGCAGCACGTCACTGCGTTCGAGCGCTGTCGGTGCGTCGATGTCGGCCGCGACGGTGCGCGCGGCGCCGGCCTCGCGGTGCGCTACTACTCGCAGCGTTGAGCGCCTGAGCCGCGCGAGGCTCAGCTCTCGGGCCAGGCCCGCAGCGCGGCGCGCAGCACGTCGCGTAACTCGGCCGCGGTCGCGCCGTCGCGGGCCTGGATCGACAGGCCCTGGATCACGGTGGCCAGGAATTTGGCCAGCCCTGCGGCGTCGCAATCGGCGGCGACATCGCCTTCGCGCTGGCCGCGTTCGATGCGGGCGCGAAAACCGGTTTCGATCGATCGGCGATGCGCGGCGATTTCCTCGCGCAAGGGCGCCGACGCGCCGACGCTGCCGACCTCGGCCGCGACCAGCATGCAGCCGCTGCGCTGCCCGCAGCCGGCGAAGCCGTCGGCGATAGTGTCGAACAGGCGCTCGAACGCTGCGCGCGCGCTCAGCCCGGGCGCCTGCACGGTGGCGGCGTGGCGCGCGCGGAACTGCTGCAGGTAGCGTTGCAGCGCCTCGCGGAACAACTGCTCCTTGCTGCCGAACGCCGAATACAGGCTGGGCGGGGCGATGCCCATGGCCGCGGTCAGATCGCTCAGCGAGGTCGCTTCGAAGCCCTGGCGCCAGAACAGCTGCATCGCGGTTTCCAGCGCCTGCTCGCGGTCGAACGCGCGCGGTCGCCCGCGCGGTCGGCGCGGGGGCGTTTCGCTGCCCGCGTCGGCGCTGTCGGCCGGTGCCGGAGATGCATCGCTGATTTCCATAGCGATCGATACTAAATTCATTGACCGGCCCCGGACAAGCGCTCAGACTCGGCCGCGGCCCTCGCCGCCGGCTGCGTTCGCCATGCCGCCGCGGCCCGTGCGCCCGCGACCCCGTCTGTTTCCCCGCCACGCAAACAGGACTTTCCCCATGAGCTTTTCGCTCTACGACATCTCGGTGCCGGCCTTCAGCCGCGGCCTCGACACGCTGTCCCACCTGCTCGACAAGGGCGCCGCCTACGCCGACGAGCAGGGCATCGACCCTTCGCAGCTGATCGGCGGGCGTCTGGCGCCCGACATGTACACCCTGATCGGCCAGGTGCAGTCGGCCAGCGACGCGGCCAAGTTCGGCGCCGCGCGCCTGGCCGGCATCGCGCCGCCGAGTTTCCCCGACAATGAAACCACCCTGGACGAACTGCGCGCGCGCATCGCCAAGACCCAGGAATTCCTGCGCAGCGTCAGCCCCGAGAGCATGGACGGCCAAGAGGAACGCGAGATCGTGATCCGCCCGGGCGGCCGCGAACTCAAGTTCGTCGCCCGCGACTACATCCGCGGCTTCGTCCTGCCGAACTTCTATTTTCACCTGACCACGGCCTACGGAATCCTGCGCCACCAAGGCGTACCGCTCGGCAAGCTCGACTACCTGCGCGGCGCGGCGTCGCCGGCCTGAGCGCTGCCGGCCGGGGCCGGCGAAGGCTCCGATCGGCGCGCCCGTACCGCCAGCGCGGCCGCCGATCGGCCGGAACGGCGACCCGGGTTCGGGTTCGCGGCGTCTTCTGATTTAGCATGTCGCCCTTGGCGCGCCGGAACGGGTCCGGCGCCGCCCGGGCGATCTGCACAGAGGACGTGACGTGAAAAGACTGCTGATGCTGGTGCCGCTGCTGCTGGCCGGTCTGGCGTTCTGGTACTTCGAACTGGCGCGCCGCATCGACGAGGCCGCCGTGCGCGACTATTACAACGAACAGATGCAGGCCTACTACCGCTTCGACGGCGACTGGTTCTGCAGCAGCATGACCGACGACTACGAAGTCGTCGAAATCACCTACACCGGCAAGCAGCGCAAGGACGAGCGGCTGAACAAGGCCGAGTCGTGCAAGCGCACGCGCGAGACGGTCGCCGAGCTGGTCGAAATCCGCGACGCCAAGATCGGCCTGCCGTTGCCGTCGTGGACCATCGAAGTGAAGAACATCGAAGTGGCCGACGACCGCCACAGCGCGACCGTACAGGCCGAAGGCCGGATGACGGTCGGCGCGCGCGATCTGGGCGTGACCAAGTGGACCGAGCGGCTGATCCGCCGCAACGGCCGGGTCTTCAGCGAGCGCTCCAACTCGACCGCCTGGGTCGAAGAATGAGCGAGGATGGCGTGAGCGAGCAGGCATCCATCGACGAGCGCTGGATGCGCCACGCGCTGGCGCTGGCCGATCGCGCCGAGCGCGAGGACGACGAGATTCCGGTCGGCGCGGTGCTGGTGTCGGCCGACGGCGCGGTGCTCGGCGAAGGCTGGAACCGCAACATCCGCAGTCACGATCCCAGCGCGCACGCCGAGATCGTCGCCTTGCGCGAAGCCGGCGGCCGGATCGGCAATCACCGCCTGATCGGCACGACCTTGTACGTGACCCTGGAGCCGTGCGCGATGTGCGCGATGGCGATGGTGCATGCGCGGGTCGCGCGGGTGGTCTTTGGTGCGAGCGATCCCAAGACCGGCGCGGCCGGCAGCGTGTTCGATCTGCTGACCGATCCGCGTCATAACCATCGCGTCGTGGTGCACGGCGGGGTGCTGGGCGATGAGGCGGGTACGCGGTTGACTACGTATTTCCGGCGTAAGCGCGGCAAGCCGGTTTGATTCGAAGCGTCGTGGGATGAGAATCCGGCGTGGGTGCTTGGGGCGTGGTTTCAGGCGCGGTGCGATCGATGGGTCGCCGCGCCGGAGCGGAAGGCGTCGGGGCTCAAGCGCCTCCCGTAGGAGATTGTGCGGCGTCGCTCGCTTATGCGGGTTCGAGGTGAAGACGTGCTGGTTCAAGGCGTACCGGCGACCGTCCGGGGTCTGTCGCATCCGCTCGTTCCCCGCGAACGGGATCATTCAACGCAGCGCGCCGAGCGCCTTGTGCGCGTCGTCGATGAATCGGCGCGACTCCTGCGGAGAGTTCAGATACGTCGCCAGGTGCGCCACGACCTGTTTGGGATCGTGGCGGGTCTCGAAGGCCTCCTGGCAGAGCATGCCGGCGATCGGTCCGAGGTAGTTCAGCGCCACCTGTTCGATCGTTTCGCGCACCCGCTTGTCCACCCACGCCGGCGCCGCGTCCGTCGGGGCGGCGGGCGCGCGCGCGGTGGCCGCGGCGATCGCCGCGGTGGTTTCCGAACGCCCGGCCAATTCCTGTTCGAATCCGCCGAGCAGCCACTTCATCGATGCGGGGTTCAAGGCCATCTTGTTGCCGTAGGACGGAATGTCGTTGGGCTGGAAACGCAGCTTCGCGGTCGAGACCATCGACAGCCCCTGCACGGCCTCGTCGTTGCGCAGCATGCGGAACGTCACTTCCTTCACCTGCCCGTTGTGCAGGCGGATGATGCCCGAGTGCAGTTCCTCGGTGACCAGGAACACAAAGCCGGAAGCCTCTATCTGCACCAGCGCATTGAGCTCGCGCAGCACTTCGATCAGCGGTCGGAACTCATGGCTCATGACGTCGTCTACCTCGCATCGCGCAATGGGATCGGGACCGGTCGTCTCAGCGCTGCTTGCTGAGTTTTTCCATCGCCACGCGCACGCTGTACGACAGGCGCGAAATCGCCCGGGCGAGCTTGCCGATTTCGTCCTTGAGGTCGGCCTCGGCGATGGTGTGGTTCCACTTGCCGACGCTGAGTTCCTCGGCGACCGCGGTCAGGCGTTGGATCGGACGCAGCACCCGGTTCTGGATCAGGCTCCATTGCAGGCCCAGCAGCAACGCGCAGACCAGCAGGCCGATGCTGGAGATCCACAACGACTGCTTGACGATCACCCGGTTCACGTCGCTCTTGGGATAGGCCGCGACCAGGGTGAACCCCCAGTCGGCGACGTCCTGCTTGGTCACGACCCAGTCCGGCGGCAGATCGGTGACGATGCTGTTGATCTTGGCCGGATCCAGGCTGGCGCCGGTCTTGGACTGGAAACGCAGCTTGCCCTTGCCGTCGAATACCGCGATGAAACCCGACTCCAGCACCCGGCTGTCGTCGATCACGCGGGTGAGCGCCTGCAAGTCGGTCTTGTAGCCCACGTACCAGATGCCGATCGCGCGCGAGGTGTCGGAACCGGCGAACACCGGCTCATACCCGGTCACGTAGGGATTGCCGAGGATGTCGACCACGCCGTAGAAGCTCTGGCCCTTGCGGATTTGCGCGATCGCCTTGCCCTGCGGATCGAGCACGGTGCCGATCGCGCGGTTGCCGTCGTCTTTCTTGACGTTGGTGGCGATGCGCACGAAATCGTCGCCGCTGCGCGAGAAAATCGTCGCCGTGCCCTGGGCGATCGAGGTCACGGTGTCGACCAGCGCGAAGTTGTTGGCTTGCGGCGTGCCGCCCAGCAACAGATCGTTGGTGGAACGGGTATCGACGCGGGTTTGCGGACCGATGCTCGGGTTGCCGACGCGGTCGGCTTCATGGCGCAGCAGGCGCATCGAGCCCTGCACGCGTTCGAGCATGATCGAGTGGGTGACCGCGAACAGGCTCTGCAACGCGCTGGTCTGGCGGTCGATGGATTGGTCGGCGTTGGCCCGCACGCGGTTGGCTTCGACCATCGCCAGCACCACGGTGAGCGCGACCACCACGACAAGGACCAGGGCCAGAATGGGCAGCAGCAGGCGTACCCGCAACGAGTGACTGATCATCGCATTCTCCCCGAACGCAATAGTGATGAAGAGGGTCTATGCGTTGCCGCATGAGCGTGTTTCATCGCGCCGCGAGCGCTGCCGTTGCTTCGAATCGTGCTCGAACGGATGCGATTTTCGACCGTACGATAGCCGATCGATTCGGGTTGTCACGGGCGATTTTCGCGGCCGAAACGGCGTGGTTTTTTATTTGTGCGTTGATGGTGCAAGCGAGGTGCCGGCATCAAACGCGCATGCAATTTCCAGTGTGCGATCCGCATATACGACGAAAGTTTGCGAGCTGATGGCGTCGCGCCGTACTGCAAGGGTTCGGCCGAAAATCCCGATGCAATCTATGTGGCGTTTGTTTGCCATTGTGGTGATTTGGCTGTCGGCCACCTGTCGTTCGGCGAAGATCGGCCGCGCCGGACGGCGCACCGGCTCGCCAGTCAGGGGTGAATCGTGACCGATGCACGGTTTTGCGTTATCGCCATGCGCCAGTGCGGGCGGTCGCGCGCTTCTGCGAAGCGGTGTTGGCGATCGAGGCGGCGCTCGTTTGTTGCGTGGCGAAGTGGAAGCGCGCGAGGGATGCGGTGTTCGCCGCGCATTGCGTTGCAGCGAGTATTCCGTCGCATCGGACACAACCGCTCATGCACATGCGCTCGCGGCGATAGCGGCCGTGCAGACGCGACGGCGGGTATGCACGACGGCCAACGCGAGCCGCGCGATCGCTCAGCTCTTTTGCTTGCGCGGGTTGTCCCGATCGAACTCGCGCTTCACTTCGGCGTCGAGCATGCTCACGCTCATGCGCGCCTCGCGGCCCAGGTTGATCGATGCCGCCAGCACCAGCAGCACGCCGCACATCGCCAGGCCGGTGGGCACGCCGGTGATGCGGTAGTCGGTGAACTGGTCGATGCCGATCGACAAACTGGTGGCGACGAAGGCGGTCATCGCGCCGTACAGCAACTGCAGGCAGATCAGGATCAGCCGCACCCGGCGACGGTGCAGGATTATCCGCGCTTCCAGGTAGTCGCGTGCATGCTCGTCGATCGTGTCCTCCAGCAAGGCCAACTGCTGGCGCATGCGGTCGACCACGCGCGCGAGCCGGTTGTTGGACGACACCAGCAGCGAGGCGGTCGCGGTCAGGAAGAAGGCCGGCGTGATCATCGCCGAGACCACGGTGTAGTGGGTGCTCAGTTGCAGGGGATCGGCCATGGCGGGGTCCGTATTGCGAGCGTTCGGTGCGTCCGGATCGGCATGATGAGGCAACGGCGCCGTGTGCGAACGCGGGTGACGGGTGCGGATCGACGGATCACGGCTGCGGCGGCCGCGCGGCCCAGCGCTTCATCGCGCTGGCGTGGCCGTGGTCCATTTCCTCGTTGACCGCCTCGACCGCGAGCGAGGATTCGCGCGCCAGCAGCAGACTCGCGGCGAACATCGACAGCACGCCGAACGCGGCGAGCACGGTCGGCACCAGGCCGAGGCGATAGCCGAGCACCGCGTCGCCGGCGACGGTCAGGCTGGTGCCGACGAAGAAGCTGATCGCGGTGTACAGCAGCTGGCTGCCGCGCAGGATGATCCGGCTGCGCTTCTTCTGGCGCAGGATGTGGCGCTCGATCAGGTCGCGCTCCTCGGCGTCGTCGCTGTCGGCCAGTTCCTTGAGCAGCACGCGGGCGCGGTCGATCACCCGCGCCAGGCGGTTGTTGGCCGACAGCAGCAGCGAGGCGGTCGCGGTCAGGAAGAACGCGGGAGCCAGCATCGCGGTCAGGATCGCGTAGTGGGCGAGGGTGGCGTTCTGGCTCATCGCGGTGGGGTCGTCGGGCGGGGGCGTGGGCTATGATGCCGCGACCTGGGCACGACGGCGAGGCTATGACCGAGAAAAATGGACCCGAGCACCGGCTGATCTGGATCGATCTGGAGATGACCGGGCTGGACACCGACCGCGATTCCATCCTGGAAATCGCCACCGTGGTGACCGACGCGCAGCTCAACGTGCTGGCCGAAGGGCCGGAGCTGGCGATCGCCCATCCGCTCGAACGCCTGCAGGCGATGGACGAGTGGAACCGCAACCAGCACGGCAAGTCCGGGCTGTGGAAGCGGGTGCTCGAAGCCGGCGTGCCGATGGCGCAGGCCGAGAGCCGGACCGTGGATTTCCTGGCCCGCTGGGTGTCGCCGAACACCTCGCCGATCTGCGGCAATTCGATCTGCCAGGACCGCCGTTTCCTGCATCGCTGCATGCCGCGCCTGGAGCGCTACTTCCACTACCGCAACCTCGACGTCAGCACGATCAAGGAACTCGCGCGCCGCTGGGCGCCGGAGGTGCTGGCCGGGATGAGCAAGGACAGCAAGCACACCGCGCTGAGCGATGTGATGGATTCGATCGCCGAGCTCAAGCATTACCGCGCGGCGATGGGAAAGCTCGGCGGCCTGGGCTGAGATCGCGCGGGCTTGTAATCGCTGCGGCAGGGCAGGAATCGACGCCTGCCTCGGCGCGGAGTCTGCAGCAGGACAAGCCGCGGTTGGGCGCCGATCAGTCGCGTGCGGTGTGTGTTCCCGCTTGGTAACACGACTATTGCGCTGACCAGAACGACGAAACCCGCCTCGGCGGGTTTCGTCGTTCTGGTGCGTGGAAATCGTCAGCTTCGCCGTGTCGCGACTTGGTTGCGCGATTCGGCGGCCAACTGCTCCAGCCGCACCAGCAAGGCGTCGATATAGCCTTCCTGCACGCTCGTGCCCCAGGTGCCCTCGCTGACGCGCTCCAGACGATTGCAGTAGGTGAGCATCGCGCGGATCGCGGCGAGGTCGGCGGTGGCGATGATCTGCCGATCGCGAATCCACACCTCGCATTGCTCGGGCTGGTAGCGCTTATCCAGCCAGCACGGTCGATTCAGAACCTTGAAAAACTCTACGACCGCCGGATGATAGAGGGGGCCGATCCAGATATAGCGCCCGGTAACCGGATCGGTGGTCGAATTCGATCCGAGCCACGCCTGGAATCCCGCTTCGCGGAAACGCGGCAAAAACGTCAGCAATTCGGCGACGTCGGCCGGCCCGGGCAGGGCGATGGACATGCGCTTACTTCTTTGCCGGTGGCGCCGGCTTCGGCACGTCGCCGTCGTCGGCGATCGACTTGGTCAGCAACTCGGCGATCGGCCGCCCATCCGCGTCGTGGTGATACACGTGCAGATCGCGCTGCGGATACGGGATGTTGAGGCCCTTGCCGATCAGTTCGTTGCGGATGCCTTCGGTGAGATCGCTCTTGGTCCGCATCAGGTTCGCGGTCTTGACCCAGGCGCGCAGTTCCAGATTGACGCTGCTTTCGGCCAGCGCGGTGACCAGCACTTCCGGCGCCGGGTCGGGCAACACGTTCGCGTGCGCATTGGCCAGGGCCAGCAGGGTTTCCTTGGCGGTCTTGAGGTCGTCGTCGTAGCCCACGCCGACGGTGAGGTCGATCCGGCGCTTCGGGTTGGCGGTGAAATTGACGATGACCGCGGTGGTGATCAGGCTGTTGGGCAGCACGATCACTCGGTTGTCGATGGTGCGCAGGCGGGTCTGGAACACCCGGATCTGCTCGACCGTGCCTTCCACGCCCGCGGCCTGCACGTAGTCGCCGGCGCGGAACGGACGCAGCACGATCAGCATCACGCCCGAGGCGATGTTGGACAGCGAGTCCTTCAGCGCCAGGCCGATCGCCAGGCCCGCGGCGCCGAGCACCGCGAGCACCGAGGTCATCGGCACGCCGACCTGCTGCAACGCGGCGACCGCGACGATCACCACCATCGCCGCATAGGCGATGTTGCGCAGGAAGCCGCGCAGGGTGACTTCCATGTTGGCGCGGGTCATGACCCGCTCCAGCGCCCGCGACAGCCACTTGGCCACCCACAGGCCGATCAGCAGGATCGCCAGCGCGCCGAGCAGGGTCAGGCCCTTGGTCTGCGCCCAGGCGGTCAGCTTGTCGATGTCGAAGCCGGCCTCAAGTCCCAGCAGGGACTTGGGCACGATGGCCTGCGCGATCTCCTGTTTTGCCGTGTCGCCCGCCATGCCGCGCTCAGGTCTGCTTGGCCTTGGCCTTCGCCAGGCGCAGCCAGGTGTCGACCACCGTGTCGGGATTCAGCGATACCGACTCGATGCCCTGATCCATCAGCCACTCGGCCAGATCGGGGTGATCGCTCGGGCCCTGGCCGCAGATGCCGACGTACTTGCCCTTGGCGCGCGCGGCCGAGATCGCCATCGCCAGCAACTTCTTGACCGCCGGATCGCGCTCGTCGAACAGGTGGGCGACGATCGCCGAGTCGCGGTCCAGGCCCAGGCTGAGCTGGGTCAGGTCGTTGGAGCCGATCGAGAAGCCGTCGAAGATGTCGAGGAATTCGTCGGCCAGCAACGCGTTCGACGGCACTTCGCACATCATGATGATCTTCAGGCCGTTCTGGCCCTGCTTGAGGCCGTTCTTCTCCAGCACCTCGACCACGCGGCGGCCTTCGTCGAGCGTGCGCACGAACGGGATCATGACCCAGCAATTGGTCAGGCCCATCTGCTCGCGCACCTTCAGCACCGCCTGGCATTCCAGCGCGAACGCGTCGGTGAAGCTCGGATCGACGTAACGGCTGGCGCCGCGGAAGCCGATCATCGGGTTTTCTTCATGCGGCTCGTAGCGCGAGCCGCCGATCAGGTTGGCGTATTCGTTGGACTTGAAGTCCGACAGCCGCACGATCACCGGATGCGGCGCGAACGCGGCGGTGATGGTGGCGATGCCCTCGGCCAGGCGATCGACGTAGAACTGCACCGGATCGACGTCGTAACCGGCGATCTTCTCGTCGATCTTCTTCTTGGTCGCCGCATCCTGCGAGGCGTATTCGAGCAGCGCCTTGGGGTGGATGCCGATGTGGCTGGCGATGATCATCTCCAGACGCGCCAGGCCCACGCCGGCGTGCGGCAGCATCGCGAAGTCGAACGCGCGCTCGGGGTTGGCGACGTTCATCATCACCTTGAGCGGCGCCGGCGGCATTTTTTCCAGGTCGGCGACGTGGCGCTCGAACGGCAGTTCGCCGTTGTAGATGAAACCGGTATCGCCTTCGGCGCAGCTGACGGTGATGACTTCGCCGTCCTTGATCGTGTCCAGCGCATTGCCGGTGCCGACGACCGCCGGCACGCCGAGTTCGCGCGCGATGATCGCCGCGTGGCAGGTGCGGCCGCCGCGGTTGGTGACGATCGCGGCCGAGCGCTTCATCACCGGCTCCCAATCGGGATCGGTCATGTCGGCGACCAGCACGTCGCCGGGCTGGACCCGGCTCATGTCGTCGAGGTTGCGCACGATGCGCGCCACGCCCGAACCGATCCGCTGCCCGATCGCGCGCCCTTCGCAGATCACTTCGCCGCGCTTTTCCAGCTGGTAACGCTCGATCTGGGTCGCCTTGCCGCGCGACTTCACCGTTTCCGGGCGCGCCTGCACGATGAACAGCTTGCCGCTGACGCCGTCCTTCGCCCACTCGACGTCCATCGGACGGCCGTAATGCTTTTCGATCACCAAGGCCTGCTTCGCAAGCTCATGCACGTCGGCATCGTTGATCGAGAACCTGGAACGCAATTCCGCCGGCGTATCTTCGGTGCGCACGCGCTCGCCGGGCGTATCCGAATACACCATGCGCAACTGCTTGGCGCCGACGCTGCGGCGCAGGATCGCCGGCTTGCCCTGGGCCAGGGTGGGCTTGTAGACGTAGAACTCGTCCGGGTTGACCGCGCCTTGCACGACCATTTCGCCCAGGCCGTAGCTGGAGGTGATGAACACCACGTCGCGGAAGCCCGACTCGGTGTCCAGGGTGAACAGCACGCCGGAGGAACCGACGTTGGAACGCACCATCAACTGCACGCCGGCCGACAGGAACACGTCTTCGTGCTTGAAGCCGTGGTGGACGCGGTAGGCGATGGCGCGGTCGTTGTAGAGGCTGGCGAAGACTTCCTTGACCTTGCGCACCACGTCGTCTTCGCCGGTGACGTTCAGGAAGGTTTCCTGCTGGCCGGCGAACGACGCGTCGGGCAGGTCTTCGGCGGTGGCCGAGGAGCGCACCGCGACCGCCACGTCGCCGCCGCCGTTTTCGGCGCACAACTGGCGGTAGGCGGTGCGGATGTCCTGGTCCAGGTCGGGCTGCAGCGGGGCCTCGATCACCCAGCCGCGGATCTCGCCGCCGGCCTGGGTCAGCGCCGGGACGTCTTCCACGTCCAGCGTGGCCAGTTTGTCGAAGATGCGCTGGTGCAGGTTGTTATGGGCGATGAAAGCCTTGAAGGCCTCGGAGGTGGTGGCGTAGCCGCCCGGGACCGAGACGCCGAGGTTGGCGAGGTTGCCGATCATCTCGCCGAGCGAGGAGTTCTTGCCGCCTACGCGGGCCAGATCGTTGAGGCGCAGCGCGTGCAGCCAGAGGATGTTCTCGTTCAAGGCACACTATCTCCGAGGGGGGCGAGGACGCGTCCGGCGCGGCCAAGCGGATATGATCGCCCGGGTGTCGGGTGCATACAAGCTTGATCCGGCGAGGTTTTTCGTATTGGTGCAGCTTTCTGACGAGGTTATCGATGGCAGGGACCCGACCGGTTTTCTACGTTTCCGACGGCACCGGCATCACCGCCGAGACGATCGGCCACAGCTTGCTCACCCAGTTCACCGAAACGCGTTTCGTGACCGATCGCATCTCGTTCGTCGACAGCGTCGAGCGGGCGCAGGAGGTCGCGGCCAAGATCCGCGAGGCCGCCGTGTCCTACGGTGTACGCCCGGTGGTGATCAACTCGTGCATGGACGGCGAGGTCGGCGCGGCCCTGGCCGAGAGCGGGGCGCTGATGCTGGACGTATTCGCGCCGTTCATCGAGCCGCTGGAGCGCGAACTGCAGGAACTGCGCCAGCGCCGGATCGGCCAGGCCCACGGCATCGCCGATTTCGACACGTATCACCGCCGCATCAACGCGATGAACTTCGCCCTGACCCACGACGACGGCCAGAGCGTGGACTACAACGAGGCCGACCTGATCCTGGTGGCGGTGTCGCGCGCCGGCAAGACCCCGACCTGCGTCTACCTGGCCCTGCATTACGGGGTCCGCGCGGCCAACTACCCGCTGACCGAGGAAGACCTCGAACACGACCGCCTGCCGCCGCGGCTGCGCCCGTACCGCAACAAGCTGTTCGGCCTGACCATCGACCCGGTCCGGCTGCAGCAGATCCGCCAGGAACGCCGGCCCAACTCGCGCTACGCCCAGTTCGAGACCTGCAAGCGCGAGGTCGCAGCGGCCGAAATGATGTTCCGCGCCGAACGCATCTCGACCCTGAGCACCACCCACACCTCGATCGAGGAGATCGCCAGCAAGGTGCTGACGACGCTGGGGATTCATCGCGAGATGTTTTGATGTTCGGGATTCGGGATTCGGGATTCGGGATTCGGGAATCGGGAATCGGGAATCGGGAATCGGGAAGGGCCGAGGCTGCAGTAATGAAAAACCCGCTTTTCAGCGGGTTTTTTCATGTTCGCCGCGTGGGGC
Organism: Lysobacter capsici; assembly: GCF_018732085.1. Lineage (NCBI taxonomy): Bacteria > Pseudomonadati > Pseudomonadota > Gammaproteobacteria > Lysobacterales > Lysobacteraceae > Lysobacter > Lysobacter capsici. Next base: position 2,621,037 of record NZ_CP076103.1, read on the forward strand.
TGGCTTGCGACTGTAGGAGCGGCGCGAGCCGCGACCGCGAATCCACACCCACGTCGCAGACACCGATGCAGATCGGCAGATTCATATACGGTGGGGTGGGGCGCCGCGGATACTGAACGGCGGCTGGCGGGAAACGCCCGAGGCGGCTGCGAAGATCATCGCGAAAGAGCCTATAAATTAGGCCTTTTTCGCGATTTCGTCAATCCTGCCGCGATCCGCTGCAGGCGTGTAGGATCGCCTGCATGACCCATACCGCATCGCGTTTCGCACGTCTGCCCAAGCTCAGCCGTTTCGGCTGGCTGATGGGCTTGTACGCGGAGAATCACGGACGTTTTTCGCGCCTGTTCGCGCCGGCCCAACTCACCCCCGGCACCTACCTGTCCGACATCGGCGACGGCCTGGACCTGCGCCTGGACGTGATCGAGCAACATCGCTACACCACCGAACTGCGCCTGACCTACGCCGTGCTCGATCCGCTTACTGGCGAGCCCGATCCTTCGGCGTATCTGCGCCTGTACCACGACACCGAGCAGGTCGAGGCCACCCACTGCTACGTCGGCCGCCGCTGGCAGGACGTGATCGGCCTGTACCCGCCGCCGGCCGAAGTGATCGGCCACCGCATGCGGATGAATACTTTTTTAGGAAAGTGGCTCGAGTATCTAGCCGAACGTGGTCATGGCATGGCAACATTGCGCCCGGTCGAACAAGGCCCCTCGCAACCGGACCCGGAAGGGTCGAATCCTTCGGGAAGCGGTGACGGGGGAGCGGGAAAAAATCTAGCGATGAATGCTTGACGACATCGCTGAACGCCCGCTAAGATGTTCGTCTTTCCAGCACGTGGGGCCATAGCTCAGCTGGGAGAGCGCTACAATGGCATTGTAGAGGTCGCCGGTTCGATCCCGGCTGGCTCCACCACTCTTCGGAATTGAAAGGGTTTTCGAAAGAGTTAGCTGCAAGAACAAATCGGTTTTGTCCCCATCGTCTAGAGGCCTAGGACATTACCCTTTCACGGTAGCGACCGGGGTTCGAATCCCCGTGGGGACGCCAAGCAAAGCAGAAGGCCGCCGAAAGGCGGCCTTCTGCTTTTCTATGCTTGCCATGTAGTGATCGCGTCGAAAATCGGGGAAGTTGATGCGGTAGCAGATGCCACCGCACAGCGTTAGAGGATCCATGTCTACGCGTTCAACGAGGGAAGCAATGACGGACCAGAGCAAATCGCTCCGGCCCGTTTCTTTTGCTTCGCGGCCGATGCGAGTGATCATTCGCACGACGTCCGTCACGCTGATCTCGTTGATGCAACTCGCACGCTCAGCTTCCGCTTCGAGTACCAGCAGGCTCAGGGCCTTTTCGGCTCTTGCTTTTTCAATGACTTCTATCTTGCGTAGCGCTGGCGACGGGTCGGCGAGTTGCGCCGCCATGTCTAGGGTCTTGCTGATGCGCTCGCTCAGCTCGGCGCTGCAGCAGCCACTTTGCGTATCTCGGCCAGATCTGTTTCCGCCGCAAGCGAGGCCTTCGTGCCGGCCAGGATTGCAGGTGCAAAGTCGGGCGAATTTAGATCCGCCATTACCTGCTCACCGAACTGCGCCTCGATCATCGAGCGCGAGACCGAGCGCGCTTGGCCTTTGTGTTCGTACCGATAACGGTCTGATTCCGACCACCACTTAGTGCCATCCGGTACGAAAAGGATGCCGCCGAGCAAGGCGGCCGAGTCGCGATCGCGCTGCTCCGTACGATGATTCGTCTTTTGCGCTTGACGCTTTCTCAAGACGATCGAGCAGCAACTGCGCGTCGGTGTCGGAGATAAGGGCAGGGTGGGTGTCGCGTTGAATGACCCACTCGGACCGCGGCCGGCGCTTCTCGCCGCCAACGTACGACCCACCGGCGCGTTCCTGGCCGCGTTAGGCGCCAGGCACGGCCGCAGCGCGGCTGCGCTGGCCAGCGCCGGCATTGGCGAAGGAGTCGCTGCAGCTTCGTCGATCAGCATCTTGGCCGCGTTCGGACGTGCCGTTCGTAACCGCGGATCGGATTAGCGGTGAGTGCCCGATTGGTGACCCGTATTGCGTTAAGAGTAGGGACGCTAACGCGCGTCGATCATTCGAATATTTTCAATCGAGAGGACATCGCACAATCAGGGCAATTCGAGAGGTCGTTACGTGAGTGCTAATCTCAATTGTGGCAACGATTTTCTGTTTTTTACCTACTGATAGGACCTAGATCTTGAACAGAGAATGGATACTTCAGAGCCGGGACACGCGCCGCCGGTTTGACAATTCCACATGGGTTCCGTTGCGAGCGTCGGAGACGCGTGAGGAGGGGCGCGGCGACGTGAAAGATGTCGGCTACGTGAGCGAATACTTTGGCTGCGGATCTGTCGCATTTCCTCCGCAGAACCGTGAGGAGGCAGAGCGCTTCCGGTGGGGTGAAATAGGGATTAGTCATAGCGCGCGTCCGAACGCCTACGAAGATGGGCACTACTCCCCCGTGGAGGAGTTCCAGTACAACGATAAGCAGCCTTTAGGGGTCGAGCTCGTGTACGAGCACGATCAACCTGTGATTGGTGGCAGACAGTGGATGCTCAGTCCAGACCTGATTATCGCCCTTCGCCTGGTGAGGATTGGTAATAGTTGGGTTCGGCCTGAGGAGGACTTTGTTGAGGTGGTTCGAGAAAAGGTAGATAAGGACGGAAGCCACACGTCCATCGAGATAAAGCGCGAGTTTCTCTTGGACTATTTGGCTGCCAGGGGCTTGGCATTAAAACTTTCGTATTACCGCCAGCGCGTCGAGAACATCCCATCACTAATGGGAAGCGACTATGAAGGGCTCGCCGACATTGAGGATCAAAGGGACGGGGGGAGGTTCGAGCTCAGGATTCGCGAGCTAGACAACGTCTTTGGAGGGAGCTGGGCTTTATTTCGTTTTTGGAGGACGGACGTTGACCCCGACGAAGATGCGCCGGTGATGGGGCCTGAGCGTGATGACAATACAGAGTCCGAGCAGCGGGAGGGCCATCGAAGCGGATACGCCGGCGTCAGAGTCGAGGGAGAGTTTTGGCGGGACGAATGGATCGATCACCAAGAGCGTAGCGTGCGCGTCAGAGGGGACGAGGATTCAGCACGTCCCCATTTCATTGCGGAAACTGACGGAACTCGCATAGCTTCCCGTGATCTGAACCACGAGGATATCGGTCGATGGCTCTGGTTCCGTCCAGGCGTCGTGAATCAGCTACTGGCGCGTCGAGGCTTTACTTTAAAATGGTACACCGAGCAGACGGGGGCGATCATTTCTACATCCGGTTATCAGACGCATTTCGGAGTCAATTCAGCAGACTTAATCACTGTGTACGCTTACGACATTGCCAAGTTGCCTACTTGGGAGCAGCACGTCTGGGCATCTCATAACGTTGCACCGGATGGGAAGGTTTCTGCCGAACTCTTAATGTCCCAAGTCGAGGCGAAGCCTGCCTCAACAGACGCATTCGAGGAGCTGCTATTCAAAACGATGCGACTGCTTGAGCATAGCTTCAAGAGCAAGTATGGCTTCGCTCTCTTTACTCATGAGTTAGATGAGGAAGAGGCAACGAAGATTGTCTCAAGATTTGTCAGTGCTGATCGAGCAACGCTGCTCCGCCTTGCAAAGGAGCTGATTCGCGTGTTTTCAGACAGGCTTAATGTGCGTGAGCTCCGTAAGATTTCCACTCATGCTGAAAAAGAGAAGCTTGGGTCTAACAAACTTCTTCAAGACTTGCTTGCTCAGAAGGTCGGCGTCGATAAGGCTCGCAGTGTATTTGGCGTGATCGCTGGGGTGTATGACATGAGGGTAGCGGATGCGCATCCGACTAGCGACACGATTGCCGATGCTTTGGCCTTGGCTCGGATCGATACAAGTCAGTCCTTCCTCGGGCAAGGGCAACAACTCATCTACAACTTTGGCAGCACACTCTGGCTAATCGGTAAGCTTATATTTGACGAAGACGAGTGATCGAGATGAATCGCCCAGGCATCTGTAGACAGTCGTCGGCTGTTTTACAGCTAAGAGATGTCCACTATGCCGGGCGATTCACCGGGCTGCGCTGGTCAGCGCAGACGGTCGGGAAGGCTGAGAGCTGCGGCCGTGTAGCCCGCCGCTACGATCGCGCCAACAGCGCCGGCGCTGCGCTATTTGTCGATTCGAAAGGGCCGGCAGCGAACAAGAGGGTTCTCTCGCACGTATTTAGCTCGGACGATCCCAGCGCCGGTGCCCGTATCGAACGCTCTACCTCTCGGCCGCCACCGCAGAAAGCTTGGCCACCCGGCTGGGTGACGCTGAATGGCTGAATATTTGATTAGCGCTTCGCGATCGTTTTCCGCGTCGCGAGCTGGCACGACCTTATAGGTTTTCGTCCCATTCTTTTCGCTGTGTAGAACCGCGTACTCATACTTCCATAACTCTTGAGCGCGTTGCTCCGCGAAGCGATCAAACGCTAAAGGAATCCAATCAAAACTGTGGTGCGACGAAAAGTAAACGTTTGATCGACAATTTAGAATCTGATGCTCATTGATCGCATCGATGTCGCATGCCCGAGTGACGTCCACCCAACCATTTCGATCGTCCACTTTGTAAACGTCGGCATCATAGAAGATCAACGCTATATGAGGGGTTAGCGGAAGGAACAAAATGGCTCCGGCGGATCCGATTCCAAACGCCACGTGCTGTGCGCGTTTGTCCAGAATATGGAGCTTACTGGTGACCGCGGCCGGATTGTCGGAGGTAATGAAGGGGGTTTGGGTTTGATTGCGTACAAATACATGCTGCAGATCCGTCGCGTGCTCGTAGGCCTTGGCGAAGAGACTGAGAGGAATCAGGACCCACTTGTTACCGGGTGGGGCTTCAGCAAGCTGAGGTATTTCGAAGATGCTCGCTGCGCGCAAGCTGAGCTGCTTTGCTTCTTCTTCGGCTGCTTCGGTCCGAGCCCACTGGACCGCCCAGAAGAGTCTGAGCCAAGCAACGGTTTGGCGTGACACAGACTCCCGGCTGGCGGAAGCGCCGACCAGTTCCTGGACTAAGGTGCCATAGCGACCCTCAAGCTCTTTGAGGTTGTCCTCTAAGGCTACGTCGCCGGCTTCGCCGTAGAAATAGTCGCGGGAGCACTGATGTTTCGTAGGTGCGTTGTGAATGATGCGCTGGCTGCCGGAGTTGTAAAGGCTGATCGCCAGCCCTTCACCTTGAACCGAGAAAGGCTTCAGGTGGACTCTCGGGACGAAATGCTGATTTTTGAACGCTGGCATGCCTAGCCTTGCCCTGGACGCGTGAATACTAACGTGGATCCGGGCTCAGACCGGCCTCAATCACTGTGGATGTGTCCCGCTAAGTCACTGATTCATAAGCCACACGTGGCGATCTTGCCCGGCGACCAACTAGGACTCTGAACGGCCGCCTGTGCTGCAGCGTAATTCGGGGGTTAAGCAGGTGTCCCCGTGGGGACGCCAGATGTAAAGATAAAGCCCTGATTTTTCAGGGCTTTTTTCTTTTTTAATTCGGGATTTTTTTCGGATCGGTTCCAGCGAAAATTGTTTTCGCCTTCCGGCGATTTGCTTTGCTTCTTCTGTTGCCCTCAGTCCAGCGTCGCCAATTCTCGAAACGCCACCTTGCCGCGCGACACTTCGGCCAGCAACAACTTCCCACCGTCGGCTCACCGGGATTGTCGCGTCTAACAGCGTGTACCTGATCCCGTGCTAGGGCCTCTATCTCTGACAGATTGGAGAGGTTCGATACCTTGCGGCCCGGGTCAGGCGCAATTCGGCACGTCACTTCCGTCGTTTCAAACTCGTCCTTCGCCGATTGGCGTCGAGCGGCCAAGCAGACGGGTTGCCCGCGCGTGTTGGACCATCCGAGCAAAACAACTTCATGTCCTACTGCGGCCGCTTCCCATTTGTTTGCTTCGGCCATCTGTAGGTAGCCCGCCGTTGCCTCGGCCAACCGGCGGCGCCAAGACTCCAAGAGCGAGTCGAAATCTTGTTCGGGTGTCAGGAAGCAGTTCAAAAACACATGCGCTAGAAAGCTGAGTTCACCACGACAGGCGATAACCGCGCTGTGGTGTGCAAGGGACACCATCTTGCTTTGTTGGAAACTGTGGTCACCCGCAACGGATCGACTGTTGGTGTCGACGCAAAGCCAGGCGATGCCGTCTCCAACTACCACGTTAAGTAAGCTCATAAGCCCCCCCGGTCTGCCTAGTGCATGGACTCTATCGGGGAACCGCGGTGCTCGCCCAGGGGGGCAAGAGGGGGCTCATGCGCGCAACCGGGCCGCAGTGATAGGCTAGAAACGTTTCCGCAAGCCTAGGGTGAGTAAGGCGGGCGGACACGTCCAGACATCTCTACGCGACTATCGCGATCACGGAAGGGGGAAGTCGTGATTCTTGTAACTGCATTTGTTGGGCCGTTCCGCTCTATCAATTCACGGCAGGAAATTGAGATCGACGAGAAGGTGACTGTGCTCGTCGGCATGAACGAAGCTGGCAAGACGGTCTTTCTGAAAGCTCTTGAGAAGGCGCGCGATGCTTTGGGCGCTGAGGACTTTGAGCCGACGGAAGATTATCCGAGAAAGGATCTAACCGCCTACCTAAAGCGACATGCCAGCACGCCGGATTTAGCGGTCAAATTGGTATACCAACTGACCAATGCGGAGGTTGATGACATCAACCAACAGTTGGGCATTCGGATACCGCACGGTTGGAAGTTTGCCATCGATCATAAGTACGACAATGGGAAGATGATCGATTTGACGATCGATTCGCAGATCGATCAGGCGCCTGCCGTTGCTGCCCTTGCGAAGTTTCCTGGATTGAGCGACCCGGCAGCCTCTGCCGTGAAGACCGCGAAAACCGTGTCAGCCGCAACGGCGAAATTGGCTGCGGTAGAGACGCGGAACGAAGCAGACGAATCCTTGCTTCAGCAGCTCAATACGAGAGCAGCGAAGCTGGCTAAAACCAATTGGACAGATGTTCTTTCATTGGAAGTTTGGCGCCTGCTGTCAAAGAAGGTGCCAAGTTTCCTTTACTTCAGCGACTACGACCTCCTCCCTGGCAAGCTGAATTTGAAGGATTTGGCTAATCGAACGGCCGCTGCGAAAGCTGATGCCGCGCAAAAACACCAAGTGAAGCCTCAGCATAAGGCTGTTCTTGCTTTGTTGAGGATGGCTGATGTTGAGGTTTCTGAGTTCTCGGGGAATACCAGCTACGAAGTGCTCAAGTCCAAAGTAGAGGCGGTTTCAATCAGTCTCACGGATCAGGTTCTGGAGTTTTGGAAGCAGAACGAAGACTTAGAGGTTGAGGTCGACATCAGGTCCGACCCGACGGACGAACCACCATTCAATGATGGTCCTAACCTCTATTTGCGAATAAAGAATCGGCGCCATCGTGGAGTAACTACCCCGTTCGACCAGCGAAGCCGCGGTTTTATTTGGTTTTTTAGTTTCCTCGTCTGGTTTGATAGCGTCCAACACCAGCTCAATGCGGCGGGTGAACCTGAAAGTGCTCCGCTGATTCTGCTCTTGGATGAACCAGGACTAGCCCTCCATGCGTTGGCGCAGGCCGATTTCCTGCGCTATATCGATTCGCTGTCTAACCAGCACCAAGTTATCTACACAACGCACTCGCCCTTCATGGTGCATTCGGATCGCTTGGAGCAGGTGCGAGTTGTGGAGGATCGAGCGACCGTTGGAACCGTCATATCCAAGAACATGGCTGGATATGACGATCGAACAATATTTCCGCTTCAGGCAGCACTCGGATGGACCCTTGCTCAGAATCTCTTCATAGGCAAATACAACTTGCTAGTCGAGGGACCTTCTGAGCTGGCCTACTTGAAGGCAATGTCTGCGTTCGTGGAGGCATCAGGCGGGAAAGGGCTGTCTGACAAGATCACGATCGTCCCGGCGGACGGACTTACCAACGTTGCCACCTTTATCCTCCTGCTCGGAGCGAATGGCTTGCAGTTTGCCGTTCTGCACGATTATTCCGGGGGGCCGGAGCAGAAGTTGGAATCGCTTATCCGTAACAAGCTTCTTGAAAAGAAGGCTGTCTTTAATGCATCGCAGTTCCGGGAGGCTGAGAATCCGGGCCAGGACACAGTGCCAAGCGATATAGAGGATCTATTCTCTCCCTCGATCTATTTGGGCTGCTTTAACAAGGCATACGCGAAGGAGCTCAGTAGTCCATTGCTTGAGAGCGAACTTGAGTCGGGAAGTCGAATCGTCCAACGAATCGAACGTGCGCTGCAGAAGCGAGGTGAAAAGGTTCGACCCTCGGGTGGCTTTAATCACTACTTGGTAGCGTCAACCTTCGCCGCCTCGCCGCCTGCTTTGGACGACCAAACACTGAAGCGATTCGCGAATCTGTTTAAGGCGATCAGTTCCGTACTTAAGTGACGAGACGCCACCAGCCCGGATGTTCGTTTTGCACGGATAGGCGGCTGGATCAGGTCGGCGGCATCGTCCTTAAGTTGCGCCGGATGCGATTCGGGCGCCCTTTTTTACCCGGAGAATGCAAATAGTTGATTTGTAACGCAATTCAATTCGGGACTTAACGAGGGATCCCCGTGGGGACGCCAAATAGAATCAGGGCTCGGGAAACCGGGCCCTGATTTTTGCGTTTCTGGTTTGTGCGTCGGAGTTTGCGCGCCTGAAAGTGCATCGCGCTTCAAGAAACGATTTGCATGCATCTGGTCCGCAGGACCGCGATGCTTCTCGCTTCTCGCGCGATAGCGATCCGATGCATCGGCTGCATCAGTGTAACTACGACAAGAATCGGACCAATGCGATGCCTTCGCAACGGCGCGCCGTACAGCGCCAGATCCATTTCGCCCGATTAGGCAAATGCGCGTATTCGCCGCGTTGTCGCCTGCGATCGTTGCGACGCAGCGTGTTCGGATCGAACCCGCTTGCTAGCATCGTTTGCGCAGATACCACCACCGCGCGCGAGCAAGGATCGAAACACGATGAAATCAATCGAATGGATGTGTCGCGCCGCGTGCTTGATGGTGGCGATATGGCTCTGTGCAGGCACTGCGTACGCCGCCGAGCCCGAGCCGCACAAGCTCTACGAAACCTTCACCATCGAATCCAAAACGCTCGGCGAAACCCGACGGATCAACGTCTATGCGCCGCCGGGCTTCGATGCGAAGGCCAAGCGCAAGTACGCGGTGCTGTATATGCTCGACGGTGGCGTGAAGGAGGATTTCCCGCATCTGAGCAACGCGGTCGATCAGGCGATCGCCGCCGGACAGCTCGAGCCGGTGTTCGTGGTCGGGATCGAGAACACCCGGCGTGGGCGCGACATGACCGGGCCGACGCAGGTCGCCCAGGATCGCAAGATCGTGCCGGAGGTGGGCGGGTCGGCGCAGTTCCGCGCGTTTATCCGCGACGAGCTGATCCCGCAGTTCGAACGCAGGTTCCGCATCAACGGCCGGCGCGGCGTGATCGCCGAATCGCTGGCGGGGTTGTTCGTGGTCGAGACTTTTTTGCTTGAGCCGGATCTGTTCGACACCTGGGTGGCGATCAGTCCCAGCCTGTGGTGGAACGATCGCGCGCTGCTGCATACGGCCACGGCGCGGCTGGACGCGATGCCCAGCAAGCGCAAATCGGCGCTGCTGCTGTATTCGGCCAACGAGGACAATATCGCGCCGGAAACCCAACAACTGGCGGACATGCTGAAGGCGCATGCGCCCGAGGGTTTGCGCTGGGATTACCGGCCCCGGCCGGACCTGCGCCACGGCACCATTTATCGCAGCGTCGAGGCCGAGGCGGTGCGTTGGGCGTTGCCAGTGCGCAAGTGAGCGGGCGCGCGGCGCCGCGCTGTCAGCGGTGAGCAGTGACCGAAACGATCGGTTGGATAAGGCGAGCCTTGGCCGCTCGCCCGCATGCGTGCAAGCGCGCCGGCCCGCGGGCCGTGCTCGCCTGTGCGATCACTCGCCGGACTTCTGCGTCAACATGCCGTTGTTGACCACGTCGATCACGCTGCTGAAGTTGCCGGTGAACCACGGCTTGCCCTTGCCTTCGCCGTAGAGGTCCATCGTGCCTTGCACGGTGCGGGTGCCGGCCTTGTCGAAGGAGTGCTGGAACTTGTCGAGCTGGGCGAGGAAGACCTCGGTGGTGAGCGAAGCGGGCGGGCCCTTGTCGGCCAGCAGCTCCTGCAGTCCGGCGCCGGGCACGGGCACCACGCATTCGTAGGTGACTTGGGTGATGCGCTGGCCTTCGGCGACGTCGTTGGCGCGTTCGCTGCTCGACAGGCTGCGGCACTTGGCCGAACCGGTGGCCTGGTTCTGGCGCTTCATCGCCGCGATCAGGCCGGCCTTGGCCTGCTTGGGATCGACCTTGGGCAGTTCCTGCATCAGGCCGGTGGCGATTTCCTCGAGCTGCTTGTCCAGGTTGGCCGGCGCATCGGTCACGGCCTGCACGTCGAGCGCGTCCTCGCCGTTGTAGGCGGGCTTGAGGTACTCGTTGAGGGTCTTGGTGGCGGCGACGTCCTGGTTCAGCGCGACGCGGATGTAGAGCTCGACCACCTGTTCGGGCGTCAGCGCGGTCGCAGCCGGCGCGGCGAAGGCGGGCGCGGCGTTCAGGCCGATCGCGGCCGAGCACAGCGCGGCGGCCAGGGCGGTGGGGCGGGTCCAGTGTCGAAGCATGGTGCGTTCCTTGGCAGAAGGGAGTGTTGGTCTCGCAGGCGTGGCGCGCGCGGCGGTAGTGGCCGCGATGCCCGTCACCAGGGTGATGACGGACGAAGGCGACGGTTGCCGTACCGCGGCGGGTGCTTGCGACGGCCGTCGCTCGCGATGGCACGGGTCGATGCAGTCGTCGCGGGTACGCGCGCCGGCGCGCGCGGCCGAGCCGTCATCGTACAGATTGGCCGGCGATCGGGCGATGCAAGGGCTGGCGAACTCGGCGATCGGCGAGTTAGAGCGCGGTCGCGATTCGCGCCGAATCCGCGCCGGCGACAGCGCCCGCGCCGAGCATCGCGGGAATCCGCTCGAGCACGCCGCCTGCATAGTCGCGCTGAAACGGCAGATCGCTGCGATGCGCGTAGCCGATGTAGCAGTCGCAGCGCGCGTTCGGGCAGGCGCGCGCGCGCAGGTGCGCGGCGAAGCTGCCGTCGTAGAGGTTGCCCAGCGGCGCGGCGACGAAATGGCAGCGGCGCACGTCGCCGTCGCCGTTGACCGAGATCACGCTCTCGCCGGTGAGGCACGGCGCGCCCAGGCTCGGCGCGGGGTCGAGGTTGTAGCGAAAATGCGGGTCGATCGCCTGCAGCCGTTCGATCTGCGCGTCGTCGTAATAATCCGCCGGGCGCTCGTCGTAGGCGTTGAGCCACAGCGGCGTGGCGGCGGGCAATTGCGCGCGCAGGGCCTCGATTTCGTCCAGGTGTTCGTGCATCGCGACCATGCCCACGCTGTGGCGCACGCCGCGCCGGTCGAGTTCGCGGCAGCGCGCCACGAACGCGTCGCGCGCGACCTGGCTGGGGTGATAGGTGCACCACAGCGCGAGCTTGTCGCGATCGACTTCGTCGAGCCAGCGCATGCCGACGCACAGATTGGTCTGGATCGCGACCCGGCGCAGATGCGGCAAATGACTCAGGCGCGCGATCGCGTCGCGGTAATGGCGGCGCACCAGGCCTTCACCCCAGGGCGTGAACAGGATCGACAACGGCATGCTCTGCGCGGCCGCCCAGTCGACGAAACGCGCCAGGTCGGCGGCGTCGCGGCGCAGCGCCGCGCGGCTGTCGTAGGTTTTCGCGAACGGGCAATAGCCGCAGTCGTAATTGCAACTGCTCAGGCGACCGCGATAAAGCACGGACAGATGCATGCTCAGCCCAGCCGGTAATCGCGCATGCGTTGCGCGATCGCGGCCGAGGTCAGCCACGGGCCGAGGGTGTCGGCGCGGGCGAGGCCGGCGTCGTTGAGCGACAACAGCGCGCCGTCGTCGTCGGCCAGGCCGAGTTCGATCAGCTCGCGCAGTTGCGGTAAGTCGTCGAGGCAGTCGACGCCGAAGCGGTCGCGGTAGCCGGCGTGCTCCAGCCCGGGCCGGATCAGCAGCGACTGGATCACGTAGCGGCGGCGTTGCTCGTCGTCGTCGAGTTCGATGCCGTAATCGGCGCAGGCGAACGAGGCTTCGTCGCGGGCGAGATAGTGATCGAGGATCTCGGCGACGCTGCGCCGGGCCACGCCGTATTCGCTGGAGTAATGCACCCGGCCGGTGTACGAGCGTGCGCCGCAGCCGATGCCGACCATGCCGTCGCTCTGGCAGCAATACACCGGCGCGGCCAGGTCGGGCGCGTGCGGCGCGCGGAACATGCGCATCGACACTTGGGTGTAGCCGGCCCGCAGCAGGCGGTCGCGTCCGGCCTCATACAACGCCAGGCGTTCGTCGAGCGGTTCGGGTTGCAACACGAAACCGGTCTTGCCGCCGTTCTTGGCCTCGATCCGGCCCAGCCCGGTCAGCGGCCGCACGTACAGCGGATACAGATACAACTCCTCGGGCGCATGGCTCAGCGCGCTGTCGATCGAAGCCAGGAAACTGGCGACGGTCTGCCCGGCGATGCCGTAGATCAGGTCGAGATTGAGCGTGGGAAAGCCGGCTTCGCGAATCGCGGCGATCGCGCGTTCGACCACCTCGCGCTGCTGCGGCCGCACCAGCGCGCGCACCTCGGCTTCGCTGAAACTCTGGATGCCCATGCTGACCCGGTCGATGCCGGCCTCGCGGCATACGCGCAGTTTTTCGGCATCGACGGTTTCCGGCGACACCTCGATCCCGGCCGGGGTGGCGCGCAGGTCGATATTGGCGTGGCGCTCGACCATCGCGAACACTTGGCGCAATTGCTCGGCGTCCAGATAGGTCGGAGTGCCGCCGCCGAGGGCGAAGCGCACGAAGCGGTGTTCGCCCAAGGCGGCGGCGGTCGCGCGCAATTGCTGTTCCATCTGCTGCAGATAGCGTTCGACCTTGGCCGGGTCGGGTCGCGCCAGCGCGAACAGATTGCAGAAGCCGCAGCGGTACGAACAAAACGGCACGTGCAAGTAAAGGAACAAGGCGTCGCGGCGTTCGCCGGCCCACAACTGCGACAGCGGCCGCGGCGGTTCGATCGGCCGGTACGCGGTCTTGTGCGGGTAGGAATACGAATACGCCTGATACGGCGGCAGGCGCAGCAGGTCGGCCAGGCGCGGCATCGGATCACTCGTGTGACTGGACAGGGCGCTCGCGGAGACGGCAGGGTTCATCGGGGCGGCGCTCACGGTGAAATCAGGAAGTGCGCGTACGGCACGGTCATCACGACATCATGCGCCAGACGGTGGCCGTGGTAGCCGTCTTCGCCGTAGGCGGTGCCGTGGTCGGAACAGACGATCGCGAAGGCGCGGCCGCGTTCGCGCAAGGCGGCGAACAGCGGCGCGAGCGCGGCGTCGACGTAACGCAATGCGGCGCAATGGCTTTCGAAGCTGTCGTGCTCGGCGCCGGCCAGATAATGCCGGTTGGGCTGGTGCAGGGCCGACACGTTGATGAACACGAAGCTGCGCCGCTCGCGCAGTTCGTCGCTGCGCAGCCGTTCGCAGGCGAGCGCGATCTGGCGTTGGGTCGAATCCGCCGCGGTGACGCCGAACGCCGGCTGCCAGTGGCTTTCGTCGAACAGATCGGGGAATTGCGAGCCCAGCGGGTTGCGCTTGTTGAAGAAGCCGACCCCGCCGATGCAGATGGTGTGATAGCCCGCATCGCGCAGGCCCGAGACGATATCGGCGCGATCGCGGAACACATACGTGCCCGGCGCGGTGGTTTCGCTGCCTTCGAAATCGAGCGCGAACAGGCGCGGGTGCGGGCCCGGCCGCGCCGGCGTGGGCAGGAAACCGGCGAAGAACGCCGCGTGCGCGGCGTAGGTGAAGCTGCCCGGGGTATGCCGGCGTTCCCAGCCGCTGGCCGGAAGATGGGCGCCCAGCACCGGCAGTTCGCCGCGTTCGAAGCAGCGCTGCGCGGCGTCGAAGCGCAGGGTGTCGAGGGTGATCAGCAGCAGGTCGTGATCGCCGACGATCGCGCGCATGTCTGGATGCTCGTGCTCAGACATGGGCCGGCTCGGACAGGGGCGATGCCTTCGCGGGTTGCGGACTGCGCCGCGTCTGCAACTGGGCTTGATCCTGGTAAGGCGTGCGGCCCTGCCAGTGCAGGTTGAGCAACAGGTCGCCGAAGGCGTTGGCTTCCAGCACCCAACTGCGGCCGTCGCGCACGATCAGGTCGAAACCGATCATGCGGCTGCGCGCGAACGCTTGCGCGGCGTGTTCGGTCGCGGTTTCCAGGCTGTGCATGGCCGCGTGGTCGAGCCATTGCTCCGGCGCGAAGCGACGGTTGCCCAGGTGCAGGTTGGTCAGCGGGCTGCGGCTGGCGCGCGCGATGCGCTGGCGCGGGCGGCCGTCGAGCGCGATCACGCGCAGGTCGTAATGGCCGCCGGCCGCATCGGGTGCGCGCGGCTTGGCGATCCAGCGTTCCAGGTAGGCGCCTTGCGCGGCCACCGCGTCGATCAGCGTGGCGATCTGCCGGCCGTCGCTGCAGCGGCGCGGACGCAGCGAGTTGAATATGCGCAGGCGACCGGCCTGTTCGACCGCTTCGGCCGAGCCGTACAGCGCTTCGCGGCCCTGGCGGTTGCGCCGGTACGCCAGCACGCCCGCGCCCGAGGAACCGTAACGCGCCTTGATGAAGACCTGGCTGCAGGCGTGTTCGCGCAGGCGTTCGTGCAAGTCGTCGTAGCCGCCGATCGCGCCGAGCAGCGGCGGGATCGCGACGGCGTGGGCCTGAAAACGCTGCTGGCAGGCGAGCTTGTCGCTCATGCCGGCGATGTTGTCGGGCGGATTGAGGTAGTGCGCATCGGCCGGCAGGCGTTCGAGCAGTTCGGAAAAACCGGCATACCAATAGTGCTGATGCGCCAGCTCGCCATGTTCGAGCTCATGCGGTTTCGGCCCCGGCTCGCCGAGCCGCCGCCAGCCGCGCTCGATCAGCGCGGCGTGCAGGGCCGGGGCTTCGCCCGGCGATTCGATCTTGACCATGGCCTGCGGATGACGCGCGATCGCCTCGAGCGCGCGCGCCGGTTCGTCGAGCAAGCTCGCGTAGTCGACGACCTGCGCGTCGGCCAGGCCACGCGCGCGCAACGCCTGCTGCAGGCCGTCGATCCGGCGGCTGCCGCGCGGACCGATCAGCAGCCAGGGCGTGGCGGGCATGAACTACTCGGAAACCGCCACGTAGCGGTCGCCATCGTCGTCGGGCTCTTCGGGGTCGTCGAGCACCACCGCGCAGGGCAGGGCCAGCAGCTGCTGCTGCCATGCCGGCGAGATGTAGTGATGGCTCAGGTCGATGCGTTCGATCGTGCCCAGGTTCGGGCTTTCGGCCAGCGCCTGTGCGCCCAGATCGCCGATGGTGCCCAGCGACAGGTCGAGCGTGCGCAAGGTCCCCAGCCACGGTTGTTGCGCCAGCCATACCGCGAGTTCGTCGCTGATTTCCGAATCGCGCAGGCCCAGGTAACGCAGACGCTCGGGGCCGATCTGCGCGAGCAGGTGCTGGTAGGTTTCCAGGCCGCCGTCGAAACCGTAGTTGTCGCTGCCCAGCCACAGTTCCAGATGATTGAGCGCCGGCAGGGTCGAGGCTGCGATCGCCTCGACGATGGTCTTGGGCAGGCCGCCGCACTCGATCGCCAGTTCTTCCAGCGCGTCGTGCTGGAACGCCTGCAGCTCCAGGTCGCTCGAGCCGCGGATGCGCAGCGACTGCAGTTGCGGGAACGCGGCCAGCAGCGGGTTGTAGGAGGTCTGGATGATCCAGGAGATCTCGCAGTCCTCGAAGGTCATGTCGCCGACGAACAGCGCCTTGAGCGCGGGCAGTCGGTCGCGGTATTCGATCAGCGCGTCGAGATAGCCTTGCGGGCTTTGCTCCTGCGCTTCGCTCCACGCGCCGATGATCAGCGCTTCCAGGGTGGACGGATCGATCTGCGCCAGGAAACTGTCGAGCAAGTCGCGCTGGCTTTCGGCGCTGTCGTAATCCTGGGTGAGGCGATACACCACATCGCCGCCGGCGGGCTTGTCGCCCATGCTGAAGTTGACGACGCGTTTGCCGCGGAAGATCTGCGAGTATTCGCCGATGGTCACGTAGGGCTCCTTGCCTGAACTGCCGAAGAGGGCGCCAGCATAACCAAGGTCGGGTGTCGGGCGTAAGCGCGGGGCGATGCGGGCGCGGGATTTTTCTCAGGCAAGCGGAAGGCGCATAGTTTTTGTGGGTGGGGCTTGAGCCCCGACGCCGTTCTCTCAGACAGCCGCGGGCTAAGCAGCGTCTGATTGAACAGCGTCGGGGCTCAAGCCCCTCCGGCAAAGAGTTCGTGTTGCGCAAAAAGCGTGGTCAGACCAACCCGGTCGCGTAGAACACCCCGATCACCACGAACACCGCCGCGGTCTTGATCAAGGTGATCGCGAACACGTCCTTGTAGGCCTGGCGATGGCTCAGCCCGGTCACCGCCAGCAGGGTGATCACCGCGCCGTTGTGCGGCAGGGTGTCCATGCCGCCCGACGCCATCGCGGCGACGCGGTGCAGCACCTCCATCGGGATGCCGGCGGCGTTGGCGTTGGCGATGAAGGTGTCGGCCATCGCCGCCAGGGCGATGCTCATGCCGCCGGAGGCCGAGCCGGTGATGCCGGCCAGCGCGGTCACCGTCACCGCTTCGTTGACCAGCGGGTTGGGAATCGCGCCGAGCGCGTTGGCGACCACCAGGAACCCCGGCAGCGCCGCGATCACCGCGCCGAAACCGTATTCGCTGGCGGTGTTCATCGCCGCCAGCAGCGCGCCGCCGATCGCCGCCTTGCTGCCTTCGGCGAAGCGGGTCATCACCGGTGTCCAGGCGAACACGATCACCGCGGCGATGCCGATCAGCAACGCGCCCTCGACCGCCCAGATCGCGGCGATCTTGGACACGTCCTGCACCACCGGCGCGGCGTCGCCGATCACCGCCGGATCGAAGCTGTGCTGTTTGCCGTAGGCCTGCGGCAGCCACACGCTGAAGCATTTGTTGGCCACGCCGACCAGCACCAGCGGCAGGATCGCAAGCAGCGGATGCGCGAGCTTGCCGCCTTCGAACGGCGCCGGCTCGTTAAGCAGGTTCTCGCCATAGCCTTCGCCGGCCTTGAGCGCCGCGCGCCGCCGCCAGTTCAAGTACGACAGGCCGACGATCAGGATGAACACGCCGCCGATCACGCCCAGCCACGGCGCGGCCCAGGTGTCGGTGCCGAAGAACGAGGTCGGGATGATGTTCTGGATCTGCGGCGTGCCCGGCAGCGCGTCCATGGTGAAGGTGAACGCGCCCAGGGCGATGGTGCCGGGGATCAGGCGCTTGGGGATGTCGCTCTGACGGAACAGCTCGGCGGCGAACGGATACACCGCGAACACCACCACGAACAGCGACACCCCGCCGTAGGTCAGCAGCGCGCACACCGCGACGATCGACAGCATCGCGCGTTCGCGGCCGAGCATGCGGATGGTCGCGGCCACGATCGACTTGGAGAACCCGGACAGCTCGATCAGCTTGCCGAAGATCGCGCCGAGCAGGAACACCGGGAAATACAGCTTGAGGAAGCCGACCATCTTGTCCATGAACAGGCCGGTGAACATCGGCGCGACCAGGGTCGGGTCGGTCAGCAGCACCGCGCCGAGCGCGGCCACCGGGGCGAACAGAATCACGCTGTGGCCGCGGTAGGCGACGTACATCAGGAAGCACAGAGCGGCCAGCACGATCAAAAACGCCATCGATTCGATTCCCCAGCGGACACCGCGGGCTGCGGCGCCCAACGCTGCGCGCAGTGTCGGCATGCGCGGCCGGGCGGGGCATTGTCCGAAGGTACAGCTGCCGGTGGCGGCGGCGGACTCCTAGGCTTTGCCCGGTAACGGGGGAGCTCGCCTCCACCACCGTCGTTGCAGGACCGGCATGGAGGCCGCGCACGGATGCGGGTCGCCGATCGCGTGGCAGGCGCGAACGTCGCGGCTTGTGTCGCAGGGCGATGCACGCGACAACGACGGCGGTGGCGGCGATGCGACCGCTCGCGCGCAGGCTTCAAGCCGCGCGCTTTGGCGCCATTTGGGTTAGGGGAGAGGACATACGTGAGTACGAGCAAGCTGAAAGCGCGCAAGCAGATCCAACGTCAGGGCTTGTGCCTGGCCATCGCCGCGGTGTTGCTGGCGCCGGCCGCCTGGGCCCAGGACGCCGCGCCGGAGCCGGCGCAGGCCAAGACCCTCGGCGGGGTCACCGTGACCGCGCGCAAACGCGAGGAAACCCTGCAGGAAGTGCCGGTCGCGATCACCGCGTTCACGGCCGAGTCGCTGGACCGGATGAATATCGAGGACATCAGCGACCTCGACGCGCAGGTGCCTAACCTGACCATCTACGCCGCACGCGGATCGAGCAGCACCATCACCGCCTACATCCGCGGCGTCGGCCAGTCCGATCCGCTGTGGGGCGTGGACCCGGGCGTGGGCATCTACATGGACGATGTCTACATCGCCCGTCCGCAGGGCGCATTGCTCGACGTGTTCGACGTGGAGCGCATCGAAGTGCTGCGCGGCCCGCAGGGCACGCTGTACGGCAAGAACACCATCGGCGGCGCGATCAAGTACATCTCGCGCGGCCTGCCGACCTCGCTCGACGGCTTCGCCTCGGTCACGGTCGGCAACTACGGCCAGCTCGACGTCAAGGCCGCGGTCGCCGGCCCGATCGGCGGCAGCACCCAGGGCGGCGACGCGACCTTGCGCGGCCGCATCTCGGTCGCCAGCCTCAACCGCGACGGCTTCGGCGAGAACGTGGTCACCAAGCAGGACGTCAGCGACAAGGAAGTGCTGGCGTTGCGCGGCAACCTCGGCGCCTACGTCAGCGATGCGCTCGACATTCAATTCGCGTTCGACTGGATGGACGACCAGTCCGGCGTGCGCGGCGCCAAGATGCTCGCGCCCAACCGCTTCGCCCCGGGCACCGCGCCGCTGGATTCGCGCTACGACATCCGCAGCGGCATGCCCAACGTCAACGACACCACGATCAAGGGCGCCTCGGCGACGGTCAACTGGCGCGCCAGCGAGGACTGGAGCTTCAAGTACGTGCTGGCCAAGCGCGAGTCCGACACCGAGACCAACATCGACTTCGACACCCTGCAGAACAAGATCGCCGACGTGAAGGCGTTCTACAGCGATCAGCAGGTCAGCCACGAACTGCAGGCGAACTTTGATGGCGGCGGCCGCGCCCGCGGCGTGATGGGCATCTATGCCTTCGACGGCGAAGCCGGCGGCCAGGTGCTCAACAACTTCTTCAACCTCAGCTTCGGCGACACCCAGGGCACGGTCTATACCGAATCCATCGCCGCCTACGCCGACTGGACCTTCGACCTGACCGACAAGCTCAAGCTCGACGTCGGCGCGCGCTACACCGACGAGGACAAGCGCGCCAAGGTGCTCAACCGCGGTTATCGCGATGCCAGCTTCACCATTCCCAACGGCGCGGTCGCGGCCAACTTCGACCGCAAGATCAACTTCAAGAACACCTCGCCGAAGGTCTCGCTCGATTACCAGATCGCGCCCGACATCCTGCTGTACGGCCTGGCCACGCGCGGCTTCAAGTCCGGCGGTTACAACATCCGCGCCCAGGCCACGGCGGTGCCGCGTTCGGCCGAGCCGTTCGACGACGAGGTCGTCGACAGCTTTGAAGTCGGCAGCAAGATGGCGTTCTTCGACCAGCGCCTGTTCCTGAACCTGTCGTACTTCCACAACAAGTACAAGGACATCCAGCTGTCGGTGTTCACCTCTTACGACAGCAACGGCGACGGCACCAACGACGCGTTCTTCGGCGATTTCACCAACGCCGGTTCCGGCACCGTGCAGGGCCTGGAAGTCGAGTACCAATGGCTGCCGAACGAGCATTGGCTGATCTCGGGCAACCTCGCCTGGCTCGACGCCAAGTACGACGAATTCCTGTACGCCGGCGTCAACATCGCCAACGAGCAGGAGTTCACCAACGCGCCCGAGTTCTCCGGCGCCTTGAACGTGGAATACCGCACCGAGCTGTCCGACGGCAGCAACCTGTCGGCGCGGGTGGGTTACAGCTATCAAAGCGACGTGGTCGCCACCACCGAGATCGTGCGCACCGGCGCCTTGCCGATCACCCAGGACGGTTACGGCCTGATCAATGCCGGCGTGACCTGGAAGAGCAAGGGGCCGTGGAGCCTGTCCCTGCAGGGCAGCAATCTGGCCGACAAGGAATACCGGACCACCGGTTACAGCCTGAATTCGGCTTTGGGCGTCTACACCGGGTTCTACGGTGCGCCGCGGCAGTATTCCTTGTCCATGAAGTACGACTTCTGATCGGCTGAGGCGGCCGCGGTGTTCGCGGTCGTGGGGTGACGATCATCGGGTTGGGCGAACCTCCGCTTGGAAGAGCGGGGGTTTTGCTTTTTGGGTGGTTGTCGTTTGCGAGGTAACAGCAAAAGCAAAAGCAAATCCCCCCTGGCCCCCCTTTTCCAAAGGGGGGAACCCGGTAGGTGGGTTCGGTGGGATGTGGTGTTTCGTTGCGATGGCAATAGCAATAACGAGATCAATAGCAACGGCAATAGCAGTAGCAACGGCAATAGCAACGGCAATAGCAACTGCAGTAGCAACCGGAATAGCGATGGCAATACCAACGGCGACTGCGACTGCGACTGCGACTGCGACGGCGAAGGCGATTGCAGTACCTAGCGCCCTGGTTCAGCCCGTGCTTTTCCCCCCTTTGGAAAAGGGGGGCAGGGGGGATTCGCTTTCCGCTCAAGCCACTACGTAATCTCCTCCCGCATCAGCACCCAAACCCACAGCACCCACACAGCACCCAAGGCCACTCCCCGCGCTATCCTCCGCCGATGCGCCCCCGCACCCCGCCATGCTGAGCCTCACCACCGTCGCCCTGGCCAGCCTGGCCTGGCTGGCGCTGATGTTCGGCACGGCGTTGTTCGCCGAACGCCGGCCGGCGGTGCTGGCCAAACATTGGCGGCATATCTATGCGCTGTCGCTCGCGGTGCATTGCACCTCGTGGACCTTCTACGGCACCGTCACCCAGGCCGCGCGCTACGGTTGGCCGCTGCCGCCGACCTTCCTCGGTTCGATCCTGTTCTACGCGCTCGCGCTGAGCTTCATGGTCAAGCTGGTCAAGCTGGCGCGCGAGACTAATGCGACCTCGCTCGCCGACCTGATCGCCACGCGCCTGGGCAAGGATGCGTGGCTGGCCGCGATCGTCACCCTGGTCGCCGCGCTCGGCCTGATTCCCTACATCGCGCTGCAATTGAAAGCGGTGGCGATGAGTTTCGCGATGCTCACCACCCAGGCCACCGACGGCGTCGCCTCGCCGGCGTGGCGCGACAGCGCGTTGTACGTCGCGCTGGCGATGGCCTTGTTCGCGATGCTGTTCGGCACCCGCCGCGCCAGCGCGGCCGAGCACAATCGCGGCCTGGTGCTGGCGATGGCGTTCGAGTCGGTGTTCAAGCTCGCCGCGATGCTCGCGCTCGGCGCGTTCGTCTGGTTCGGTCTCGACGATCTGCCCAAGGCCGCGATCGAAGCCGCGCCGACGCCGCCGGCCGGCGGGTTCGCGCCGCTGGTGCTGCTCGGCGGGTTGGCGATGTTCATCCTGCCGCATCAGTTCCATGTCGCCGTGGTCGAATGCCGCGACGAAGACGACGTGCGCACCGCGCGCTGGCAGTTCCCGCTGTACCTGCTGCTGATCGCCTTGCCGGTATTGCCGCTGGCCAAGGTCGGGCAGTCGTTGCTCGGCGCGCAGGTGCCGTCGGATCTGTACGTGCTCGCGTTGCCGCTGTCGCAAGGGCACGAGGGCCTGGCCTTGTTCGCCTTCCTCGGCGGGCTCAGCGCGGCCACCGGCATGGTCGTGGTCAGCACCCTGACCTTGAGCCTGATGATCGGCAACCACTGGTTCGCGCCGAATCTGCTGCGCGGTTCGTGGGCGCGCAACCGCGACCTGCGCGGGCGCGTGCTGGCGCTGCGGCGCGCCGGCATCGTCGCGATCATGCTGCTCGCGTGGGGCTACAGCCGCCTGATCGCCGGCAGCGAGGCGCTGGCCGATGTCGGCGCGGTGTCGTTCTCGGCCTTGGCGACCTTGGCCCCGGCGCTGGCGTTCGCGGTGTGGCGCCCGCACACGCCGCCGCGCGCGGCGATCGTCGGTATCGCCGTCGGGTTCGCCGCCTGGGCCTGGGTGTTGCTGCTGCCGATGCTGTACGAAGCGCGCGGCCTGGCGCCGGCGTGGCTGTTTGAGGGGCCGCTGGGTTGGTCGTGGCTCGCGCCGGAAAGCCTGTTCGGTCTGACCGGCTGGAGCCGGCTCGGCCGCGCGGTCGGCGCCAGCCTGTTTCTCGGCGCGCTGGCGACCGTGCTCGCGGCGATGTGGCGGCGCGAACTGCCGCGCAGCGCGCGGCGCGGGCTCGATGCGCAGACCCTGCGCGATGCCGGCCTGCGTTTCCTGCCGCGCGAACGCGTCGCCCAGTTGCTGCACGACGCGCCGGCCGGGCATCCGGTCGCGGCGGCGATCGAGGCCGAACTCGAGCGCGAACTCGCCGCGGTGCTGGGCTCGTCCTCGGCGCGGGTGCTGCTGGACGCGGCGCGGCGCGAGGCCGGGCGCGATCTGGACACGGTCGCGGCGATCGTCGGCGAAGCCTCGGCCGACCTGCGCTTCAACCAGCGCGTGCTGGAAGCGGCGTTGCAGAACATGAGCCAGGGCATCAGCGTGGTCGACGCGCAATTGCGCCTGGTCGCGTGGAATCGCCGCTACGCCGAACTGTTCGGCTA
The DNA here is from genome assembly GCF_018732085.1 of Lysobacter capsici. Taxonomy (NCBI): domain Bacteria; kingdom Pseudomonadati; phylum Pseudomonadota; class Gammaproteobacteria; order Lysobacterales; family Lysobacteraceae; genus Lysobacter; species Lysobacter capsici. The sequence continues at coordinate 2,643,867 of NZ_CP076103.1, forward strand.
TCCGCCCGAGTTGTTGCAGGTGGGCCGGCCGATCGCCGATCTCGCGCGCTGGGCGATGCAGCGTCTGCCGCCGGTCGAGGATCTCGAACACGCCTTGCAGCGGCGCCTGGCGTTCATGCGCGCCGGCACCGCGCACTTGTCCGAACGTGTGTTCGCCGACGGCAGCATCATCGAAATCCGCGGCAACCCGATGCCCGGCGGCGGGTTCGTCGCGACCTTCACCGACGTCACCGCGTTCCGTCGCGCCGAAGCCGGATTGATCCAGGCCAACGAAACTCTAGAACAACGCGTGGTCGAACGCACCGCCGATCTGCAGGTCGCCACCCGCGAGGCCGAGCGCGCCAACGAGGCCAAGAGCCGCTTCCTCGCCGCGGTCGGCCATGATCTGATGCAGCCGCTGCATGCCGCGCAATTGTTCACCGACGCCCTGGCCCAGCAGCTCGACCAGCCGACCCAGCGCGAGACCGCGACCCAGATCGCCGGCGCGCTGGAATCCACCGGCGATCTGCTCAACGGCCTGCTGGACATGTCGCGCCTGCAGGCCGGCGGCCTGGTGCCGCAGCCGCGCGAGTTTCCGCTGGCCGAAGTGCTGGAGCCGCTGGCCTCGGAGTTCGGCGCGATCGCCGCCGCGCGTGGCCTGCGTTTTCGCTATGTCGCTTCGCGTGCGTGGACTTGCAGCGACCCGCAGCTGCTGCGTCGGGTGTTGCAGAACTTCCTCGCCAACGCGGTGCGCTACACCGCCAGCGGCCGGGTGCTGCTCGGCGTGCGCAGGCGCGAGGGCGCGCTGTCGATCGAGGTGCATGACAGCGGCCCGGGCATCGAACCGGCACTGCAGCGGGTGATGTTCGAAGAGTTCCGCCGCGGCGACAACGCGCCGGGGCAGGGCCTCGGGCTGGGGCTGTCGATCGCCGACCGCATCGCCGACCTGTTGCATGCGCCGCTGACCCTGCACAGCCGTCTCGGCCATGGCACCGCGTTCGCGGTGCGATTGCCGCGAACGCCGACGCCGATGCATGCGACCTCGGCCGCGCACGGCGCCGCGCCGAGCGCGCTCGCGTTCGGTCTGCGCGGCATGCAGGTGCTCGCGGTCGACAACGATCCGCAAGCCTTGTCGGCGTTGTCCGAAGTGCTGCGGCGCTGGGGCTGCGAGGTGGTCACCGCGGCCGACGGCGAAGGTGCGCGCCGGGCGATGCGCGAACGCGCCGCCGGTCTGTGGCTGTTCGATTTCCATCTCGACGACGACGACACCGGACTGGCCTTGGCGCAGCGCCTGAGCGAGGAATTCGGCGCGCGGCCGACCTTGCTGCTGAGCGCCGACGGCGGCGCCGGCGTGCGCCAGGCGGTGCATGCGGTGGGGTTGTCGTTGTTGACCAAGCCGGTCAAGCCGCTGGCGCTGAAGTCGGTGCTGGATCGGTTGCTGGCGGCGGGTGGGGTGGAACGCTAGCGCGGGCCGGCCTGCGTCGGTCGACTCGGGCGCGAGACGGTGACGGCGGGTGTCCGGTCCGGCCGCGATCGCGCGTTGATGCACCCGGGCTGCGCCGGAGGCGGCATCGCCCGGTCGTTCATCATGTTGGGAAAGTCAGTCGATTGCCGTGGTCATTTTTTCGCCAACCCTCTTGCAATGCTTGTGCAGCAGCGCATTTCGGGGTCGCGCCGCATTCTGTCCGCAGGTTTGTCCACAGGCTGTGTGGACAACCTCGGCCTGGATGGAGCTGCGGCGGGGGTTGCGGGCGAGGCGGCGGCTTCCCTCACCCCAACCCCTCTCCCGCGAGCGGGAGAGGGGCTTTACGGGGACTGGGTCGTATCGCAGGACCGCAGGCTGGTCGGCCGGGCGCGGCCGCGGTCAGTCCTCGATCCGCCGCGCTGGGTCCGATAGTTCCAGTTCGCGCAGCACCACCCCGGCCTGGGTGCGGTTGCGCACGCCGAGCCGGTCGAAGATCGCCGACAGATGCGCCTTGACCGTGCGTTCCTGCACGTCCAGGCGATCGGCGATCTGCTTGTTGAGCAGGCCTTGCGCGACCAGGCTGAGCACCCGGAACTGCTGCGGCGACAGGCTGGCCAGGCGCGAGGCCAGGTCGGCGTCGCCGCGGTCGCTCTGGGTGCGCGCGACCGCCGCGCGCAACGCCGCCGGCAGCCATTGCTCGCAGGCCAGCACCGCGCGGATCGCGTCGCGCAGTTCGTCCAGGCCCGAGCTCTTGGGCAGATAACCGGCCGCGCCGTGATCGAGCGCGCGCCGCACCACCCGCGGATCGTCGTTGGCCGACACCACCGCGACCGCGGTGCCCGGGTACTGGGCGCGGATCGCGGCGAGTCCGGCCAGGCCGTGGTTGCCGGGCATGTGCAGGTCCAGCAGGACCAGGTCGATGCCGGGTTCGGCTTCCAGCGCGGCCAGCGCATCGTCGAGCGTGCCGGCCTCGCGCACCACGGTATCGGGCACCGCGTCGGCGGCGGCCTGGCGCAGCGCGGCGCGGAACAGCGGATGGTCGTCGGCGATCAGCAGGGTCGGCATCGGCTTAGCCTAGCAGGCGATAGCGGCGGACGAGCCTCGGTTCCGGCGGTGTCCAAACCGCATGCGTCAGTAAATGCCCCCGTCCGGCCAATCGTGATGCAGCAAGGCCAAGGGTTGGTCCTGCTCCTGATAAAGCTGCAGCCAATGGCGTACGCCGGACCCGGTCAGCGCCGCCGACAGCAAGCGCGCGTCGCTCACAAGCCGCTCGTAGGTAGAGGCGGAGCCTTCGATTTCAGGGTCGTCCAGGTCTTCGCCATACACTTCGAAGCTGAGGCATTCGCAGTCGCGGACGTGAATGGTGTAATGGCCTTGTTCGATGTCGAGTCCGGCCAGGTACAGCAGGTGGACCATGTCCGCGCGTGTCGGCCACGGATCGCATTCGCCCACCAGGAACGCGCGGGTATCGGGTTTAGGCAGATGGTCGGTCATGTCGAGGCGAGGATAGGCAAAGCGTCGACAAACGCTGTACCAAAGTACGATGAGGCCGGCGCGCCGAGTTGCTAGGCTGCCCGGATGAGCGCCTCTATCCTACGCACCGCCGCGGCCAGCGCCGCCCTGATCTTGATGACTTCTCTGGCCACGCAGGCTGCGGTTGCGGCCAAATCGCGCACCGCCGCTGCAAAAAACGCCAAGGACGCCACCCCGATGTTCAGCAGTCAACGCCAGACCGAGCACCGCGGCGAACACGACGATCTGCTGACCGCCGGACTCGGCCTCGACGGCCTGCGCGCGATGGTGCCGCCGGCGTTCGCCGACGCGGCGCATCCCACGCCGGCGGAATTGCGCCGCCGCGCGCTGTGGGCGAACTGGCGCGGCATCGCCGATCTCGCGCCGGGCGGCGGCTATGGCGAGTTGTACGGCAGCACCGCGGCGGTTCCCGGCCGCGAGTACAGCGCGTTCGCGACCGTGGCCGGCGCCAGCCAGCCGCATCGCGTGCTGGTGCAGGTGCCCGATGCATTCGATACGAAAAAACGCTGCGTGGTGGTTAGCGCCTCCTCGGGATCGCGCGGCATCTACGGCTCGATCGCGGTCGCCGGCGCCTGGGGCCTGCCCAAGGGATGCGCGGTCGCCTACACCGACAAGGGCGCGGGCACCGATTACTTCGATCTCGATGCCGGCATGGGCGTGCGCGCCGACGGTACGGTCGGTCCGGCCTCGGAAGGCGGGCTCGCGTTTACGCCGAAGGCCAGCCAGCGCGAAGGCGGCAAAGGCATCGCGTTCAAGCATGCGCATTCGCAGGACAATCCCGAGGCCGACTGGGGCCGGCATGTACGCCAGGCCGCGCAATTCGCGTTGGCGTCGTTGGACAAGGCGTTTCCCGAACAGGCGCCGTTCACCGACGCGAACACGCGGGTGATCGCGGTCGGCATCTCCAACGGCGGCGGCGCGGTGTTGCGCGCGGCCGAATTGAACGACACGCCGTGGCTCGACGCGGTGGTCGCCGGCGAGCCGAACGTCTACGTCGCCGGCGCGCGGCCGTTGTACGACTACACCACCGAAGCGGCCTTGCTGATGCCGTGCGCGCTGCTGCACAAGCCGCTGGCGGCCGCGCCGGTGTCGCCGATCACCGGCGACAGCGCCGAATCGTTCTGCAGCTACGTCGCCGGCCTCGGCCTGCTCGGCGATGCGGCCAGGCAGGCGAGCACCGAAGTTCGCGCGCACGCCGCCTACGAACGCATGCACGCCAACGGCTGGAGCGACGATGCGCTGCGCGCCGGCGCGCTGTCGGTGAATTTCGACCTGTGGCGCGCGGTGGCGGCGACGTATGCCTCCGCCTATGGCCGCTATGCACCGGCCGGGCAGGCGCGGACGAAAGATCCGGATCAGCCCTGGGTGCGTTACGCCTATGCCGCCGCGACCCCGGCCAGCGCCACCGCGCCGGCCGCCGAACGCGCCGCGAGCGAGAGCGAACGCGCCGCGTGGTGGTCCGACGCCAGCGGCATTCCGCCGGGCGCGGGCGTGCAGTTGTTCGGCCCGGCCGGCGGCGAGCGCCTGGCGCCGCTGGCGGCGCTGCGCGAGTTGTGGAGCGGCGAGATCCTCGGCGGCGAAGCGGCGTATCCCGAATACGGCGCCGCGCTCAAGCGCGCGCACGAACGCGTGCGCGCCGGCATCGAGCACACCCGCGCCGCCGCGCCGCGCAAGGACCTGCCGATCGTGGTCGTGCATGGGCTCGACGACGGCTTGATCCCACCGGCGTTCAGCAGCGCGCCGTATGTCGCGATGGCGCGCAAGGCCGGCGCGCAAGTGCGCTATTGGGAAGTTCGCAACGTCCAGCATTTCGACGCCTTCCTCGGCTTGCCGGCGATGGGCGCGCGCTATCTGCCGCTGTTGCCGTACGTGTATGCCGCGCTCGATCGGGTCGAGGCGCATCTCGATCGAGGCACGCCGCTGCCGGCGGATGCGGTGGTGGCGAACTCGCCGCGTGCCGGCAAGGCATTGACGATCGAGAATCTGGCGGTGCCGAAGTAATCCGATCGCGTTGGGTTGTTGGATGGAGTGCGCGGTCGAATCGCCGCGTTCGACTTCGCGGCGCCGACGATCGGGAATCAACGCGCTGAAACTGACAGCCGCGCCGACATAGGGCGCGGCCGCAGCCGTGTTCCGATCGATGACGGCTTGATCCTCGCCACCGCGCCGTGCCGGGCGAATCGCCGAAAACCTTGGCGCAGCCTGGATTTGCCCGGCGCGCGTGGCCCGATTGCGACTTCGGCCTCTTGCGGCCTGCACACCGGCTTTGGCAGGCTGGGCGCACACCCTGAACGGCGAACGCGCCGTTCGCCCTGGAGCCGAGCCGCATGCCGCGCCATTTTTCGATGCTTCGCGAATTCCACCTCGCGGATTGGTTCACCCTCGCCAACGCCTTCTGCGGCACCGGCGCGATCTTCGCCGCGATGCGTTTCCTGCAGGAAGGCGGGGTGCGCGACCTGATGATCGGCATGGCGTTGATCCCGCTGGCCTTCATCTTCGATGCGCTCGACGGCCGGGTCGCGCGCTGGCGCAAGTCGTCCTCGACCCTGGGCCGCGAACTCGATTCGCTGGCCGACGTGATCTCGTTCGGCGTCGCGCCGGCCGCGCTGGCCTACGCCTGCGGCCTGCAGGGCGGCTGGGACTGGGTGATCCTGAGTTACTTCGTCGGTTGCGGCGTCAGCCGTCTGGCGCGCTACAACGTCACCGCCGAGGCGATGTCGGGCGAGGAAGGCAAGGTCAAGTATTTCGAAGGCACGCCGATTCCGACCAGCCTGCTGCTGGTGATCGTGCTCGCGGTCGCGGCCTGGCAGGGCGCGATCGGCGCGGATCTGTGGTTCGGCGGGTATCGGCTCGGCCCGTGGCTGTTTCATCCGCTGGTGCTGATGTTCGCGTTGTCGGGATCGTTGATGATCAGCAAGACACTGCATATTCCCAAGCCCTGAGTGTCGCTGGGCGTTTGACGCATCGTTCGCGTCTTTGTCGTGGCGCGATTTCATGGCATCGCTGCGAGTCGCACGAATGCGTTCCCCTGCGAGCCGCACGAATGCGTTCCGCCCCTTTGCAAAAGGGGGGGGGCTAGGGGGATTTGCTTTTAGCCGCGAGCAAAAGCAAATCCTCAAATCCCCCGCGCGTACTGCGCACACGCCGCCCCCTTCTTCTAAGGCGGGCAAAAGCCGCGCCGCTTCGGCTCGAAGGTTCGTCGCCTCGTGATAAGTCGCGTCGAATGCATTCCCCATTGCAAGGCAGGCCGTGACGATCCGCCTTCGCCTTCAAACAGAAGCAAACGCGCCCGACGCGGCACATATTTCCCGCAAGCCCACGACCGTATTCACGAACTGCCCGCGCGCATCCACGCGCCCGGCAACACGCCATTGCTATGATCGGCGCAAACCACGGAGGCGGTGATGGCGAATTTCGGTTTCGGTTCGAACAATCCCGGCGATTTCTTCGGCGCAGGCGCCGACATGAATCAGCCCGGTTTCGAAAAACTCGCGCGACAGTACTGGGGCGCATGGGGCGAGATGATGCGCGGCGCGGCGCCGCAATCGGCGCAGCAGCCGTCGATGCCGGGCTGGAACGAGGCGGTGAGCTGGTGGTCGCAATTGGCCAAGGGCGGGCAGCCGCAGGTCGACGACACCCTGGACCGTTTCAACAGCCAGGCGCGCGGCTGGTTCGGCGAAATCCAGAAACTGGCCTCGCAGTTCGCCGGCAGCGACGCCTCGGCCGGCGACATCGCCGGTGCCTGGAAGCAGGCGCTGGGCGGGCAGGGCGCCAATCCATTCGCCGATGTGTTGAGCGCGATGCGCGGGCCGGGGCAGCAGGATTTCGGCCGCTGGGCCGAGCAGATGGGGCCGTTCCTGGAACGCTTGCAGAGCCAGGGGCAGTCCTTGCTCGGTCTGCCCGCGTTCGGTTTCTCGCGCGAGCATCAAGAGCGCGTGCAGCAGTTGTTGCAGGCGCAGTCCGATTACCAGAAGCAGAGCCAGGCCTATAACGCGCTGATGGCCGAAGCCGGCCAGGACGCGTTCTCGCGCTTCGAAGACAAACTGGCCGAGCGCAGCGAACCCGGCCGCCAGATCGGCAGCGCGCGCGCGTTGTTCGATCTGTGGATCGACGCGGCCGAAGAAGCCTATGCCGATATCGCGCTGTCGCCGCGTTTCCGCGACGCTTACGCCGCGCTGGTCAATTCGCAGATGCGCCTGCGCGCCGGCGTGCAGAAGGAAATCGAACAGGCCAGCGGCAGTTTCGGCATGCCGACCCGCACCGAGATCGACGCCGCGCATCGCAAGATCGTTCAGCTCGAACGCGAACTGCGCCGCCTGCGCGATGAAGTGCAGCAGGCGCGCGAGCCGGCGCCGCGCGAATCTCGCCCGGTCGCGGCCAAACCTGCGCCCAAACCCGCGGCGACACCCGCGGCGAAGCCGGCAGCGTCTCAGCCCGCAGCGAAGAAGGCCGCGGGCAAGCCCTCGCGTCCAGCTCCGGCCGCGGCGACCAAGCCGGCGCTGAAGCAGCCCAAACCCGCGCCCGTCAAGGCGGCGAAGAAAACCGCGATCGCGCGTCCGCAGCCGCCGGCCACGCCGCGCGCGGCGAGCGCGCCGAGGCCGGCCAAGGCCGCGCAAACCGCCAAGAAGGGAGCGCGCTGAGATGACCGCACCGATCAATTTCAGCGCCGAATCGCTGGCCAACGAGGCGATGGCCGCGCAGAACAAGCTGCGCGCGGGCCTGGACACCCTGCGCGATGTGGGCGACATCCAGTACGGCGCGACCGATCGCGAAGAAGTGTGGCGCGACGGCAAGGTCGTGCTGTACCGCTTCCGCGGCGACAAGGCACCGACCGCGAAAGTGCCGCTGCTGATCGCCTACGCGCTGGTCAATCGCCCGTACATGGTCGACCTGCAGGCGGACAAGTCGATCGTGCGCGGTCTGCTCGAGCGCGGCGAGGACGTGTACATCCTCGATTGGGGCTATCCGGACCGTTCCGATCGCTATCTCGAACTGGAGGATTACATCCAGCGTTTCCTCGGCGGCGCGGTCGATCATCTGCGCCGCGAATACCGACTGGATGCCATCAACCTGCTCGGCATCTGCCAGGGCGGCGCGTTCTCGCTGTGCTATTCGGCCTTGAATCCGGCCAAGGTGCGCAACTTGATCACCATGGTCACGCCGGTGGATTTCCACACCGGCGACAACATGCTGTCGAACTGGACGCGCGGGCTCGACATCGACCAGTTCGTCGACACCCTGGGCAACGTCCCGGCTGATGTCATGAACTGGTGCTACCTGACCTTGAAGCCGTGGCGGCTGTTCGTGCAGAAGTACGTCGGCCTGATCGACATTCTCGACGACAAGCGCGCGCTCGAGGATTTCCTGCGCATGGAGAAGTGGATCTTCGATTCGCCGGATCAGGCGGGCGAGGCGTTCCGCCAGTTCATCAAGCAGTTCTACCAGGGCAACGGTTTCGTCAACGGCGGCATCGACATCGGCGGCCGCGCGGTCGACCTGGGCTATGTCGACATGCCGGTGCTGAACATCTACGCCGAGCAGGATCACCTGGTGCCGCCGGCCGCATCGAAGGCGCTGGCCGATCTGGTCGGCACCGCCGACTACAGCGAACTGTCGTTCAAGGGCGGCCACATCGGCATCTACGTGTCCGGCCGCGCCCAGCGCGAAGTGCCCAGCGCGATTCACGACTGGCTGGCGCAGCGGTCGCGTTGAGTTCTGCGTCTCGCGCAAGCGAGGATCTCAGTACGTTCACCGCGTCCGCTTATCCCTTCTCCCGCTGGCGGGAGAAGGTGGTCCGAAGGACCGGATGAGGGCGGGCGCGAAGCGGAGGTTATTCGATCGGCTGCCGCAGACCCTCACCCCAACCCCTCTCCCGCAAGCGGGAGAGGGGTTTTGGTTCGCTGCGGCGAGTGGTCGGTCGCGATTGCGATTCGGCGATGACGATCCACTTACGTCGCCCGGGTTAGTCTTGACTCAGACCGACTTCGGAACACCCGCATGCATAGAATCCTGAGCTTGTTGCTGATTCTCGCGCTGACCGCCTGCGCGGCCACGCCGGGTCGCCAGACCGCGGCGGCAGCCACCGATTCCGCCACCACCACCCCGGCCGCAGCGGCACCCGAAGGCGCCGCGCCTCGCGACTCGCGCGAATGGGAACCGACCGTGCAGGCGTGGGAAGCCGAGGATGCGCGCGTTCGTCGCATGCCCGGCGCGGTGGTGTTCGTCGGCAGTTCCTCGATCCGCTACTGGACCACCCTGGCCGAAGACTTCCCCGGCGTGGTGTCGATCAATCGCGGTTACGGCAGCTCGCGCGTCTACGACTCGGTGTATTACGCCGATCGCATCGTCAACGCGTACCAGCCGCGCGCGGTGGTGTTCTACGCCGGCGAAAACGACCTCAACGAAGGCCGCAGCCCGCAGCAGGTGCGCGACGATTTCGCCGCGTTCGTTCAGCGCGTGCAGGCCGGTACGCCGAAGGCGCGCATCGGCTTCGTGTCGATCAAGCCCAGTCCCTCGCGCAGGGCGATACTGCCGCAGGTCGTCCAGGCCAATGCGCTGATCGGCGACTACATCAAGACCGTGCAGGGCGTGGACTACCTCGACGTGTTCACGCCGATGCTCGATGCGAGCGGTGAGCCGCGCGAGGCGTTGTTCCTGGCCGACCGCCTGCACATGAATCGCACCGGCTACGCGATCTGGATCAAGGTGGTCGGCCCCTGGCTGGCCAAGCACTGACCAACCGCCGCGGCGCAAGCACCGAGTCTTTCTCTTGTGTGAGAGCCTCCAGGCTTTTATGGGAGGGCCTTCCGGCTTTTGTGGGGGGCCTTCTTTTGTGGGAGGGCCTTCAGGCCCGACGCTTTCCGCTCAGATCGCCACGCACCTCACCACAAACAATTCGGCCACAGACGACGCCATCCGAGGCATACCGTGCTTCGACATCTCGCGGACATGGCCGCTGCCATGCTCCGCGCCATCGACCATCGACCATCGACCATCGACCATTGCCGTTCCCCGTCCCCCGTCCCCGCGGGGTACACAGTCGGCCAGCGAGAACCGCCCCATGAATCAACGCGTCGCCGCCTTTCGTCCCCGCAGTCTCGCCATATTCGCCGCGGCCGTGCTCGGCGCCGCGTCCATCGCCGCCCAGGCCGCGCCGTCGGCCCAGGCCGTGCGCGAAACCGAGCAGTTGATCCAGGCGCTCGGCAGTTCGGGTTGCCAGTTCGAACGCAACGGCAGTTGGTACGACTCGGGCGAGGCGCAGGCGCACCTGCGCAAGAAACTGGCCTATCTGCGCAAGCGCGATCTGGCCGATACCGCCGAGCTGTTCATCGAACGCGCCGGCAGCGAAAGCAGCTTCAGCGGCAAGCCGTACCGGGTGCGCTGCGGCAACGCCGCGCCGGTCGCCTCGGCGGCCTGGCTGAAAGCCAAACTGGTTCAGCTGCGCGCCGCCCGGCCGGCGACGACGCCATCACCGTGACGCGCTAGACTGATCGCGGACCTGCAGTGAGCTTCGGAGACGGCGAGGAATGAACAACGCCACGCCCCGGTTCTGCCGCTCCCGGCACGACCGCATGATCGCCGGCGTGGCCGGCGGCCTCGCCCTGCGCCTGCGCTGGAATCCGGTGATCGTGCGCGGCGCCTTCGTGGTGCTGGCCCTGGCCACCTTCGTACTGCCGGTCGCCCTGCTGTATCTGATCCTGTGGCTGTTCATGCCCGAAGAGGGCTGCTGACTGGGCGCGTTGCTGCGAATCGCCGGCGCCGTGCTCGGCATGCTCTGGACCTCGCCGGTGACGGCGCTGGGGTTGATCGCCGGCGTGTTCGCCATCCCGTTCGGCGCGCGGCCGCGTCTGCGCCGCGACGATCTGGCGCTGGTGTTCCAGCACTGGCCGTGGGGCCCGGGCGGCGCGATCACCCTGGGCAATGTCGTGCTGCACACCGGCGAGGATCTGGATTCGCCCTGTTACACCTACGCCCACGACGCCGGCCATCGCACCGAGCCGCCGATCAAGCTCGCCGATCACGAACGCGCCCATGTCTACCAGTACATGGTGCTGGGGCCGCTGTTCCTGCCGTTGTATCTGCTGTGCGGCGGAATCAGCGTGCGCAACCGCTTCGAGCGCGCCGCCGATCGTTATGCGCAGACCGGACGCGGCTGGTGGCCGTGGTCGAAGTAAATGCAGTCGAGGGCACTTGCCTGCGTCGCGCGGATTTATTTTGATCGACGGCGGCTACACGAAATCTTGATCGGCCGCTAACGACGGCGGCGATATCCTGCACGCGTCGGAGAAAAACCAACGGACGCAAGCCCGATGCAATCGCTCCGACACGGAAGGCCCGGCCACCCGAGAAACCTCTCGAGGACTGGGCCTTCTCATTTTTGACGGGCAATTTGCTGCGTGCAATCGCGGCCACCGTGCGGGCATGTGAATCCGGCCATGCCATGCGTTCTCGTTTCTGTCTGCTGCTTTGTCCGTGGCGCTTGCGAGCCTGCGTGAGACGCGCTTGGCGCGTCGCGATATGCGCGGCGCGGTCGTCGCGGCTTGATCGAAGCGCGTATGTGTCGAGGCCTGTCGCCCGGTGCAGCGTGCAGTGACGCGCGTCTTGCATCGACATCCTCAACGTCTTGGCGGCCGACTACATCTCGGCGAGCGGCCGCCGATGCAACGCCATCAAGCGAATGCAAACACCGTCACAAATAGGCGCATCCACGCAATACGTGTGAGCCGATCCGCGCTGGTATCGCGAGTCCTGGTATGGCGCTGGACGCGCGATGCCGGATTCGTTAATCCCCGCCGGATCGGACATCGCGCGTCGCGCCGAGTTGCGCGGCGGTATCCGTATCCGGTGGGTCGAAACGCTTGCGCCGCCCGTGCACGGAGCTGACGCGCAGGGATGTGTGCGGGTATCGATCATTGCCGGTTCGATTCGACTGTATGCGGCGACGCACCCGTTGGATCGAATGCGCGGTGATGGCTGACCGACGCGGCGTTGCGGCAATCGGCATGCGCGTCGCGTCGCCTTGGTCGTATCCGTCAGTTCGCAACCTAACTCGTCTGCTGTCCCCGCAGGCCGCCCAGGCCCGCGCCGTGCAGTCACGCGAAAGCCTATTCACATCGACAAGGAGTCTTATGAAAGCGATCACCCTCGCACTGGCAGGCCTGCTCGGACTGGCCGCGTTGCAACCCGCTCACGCCGAGTTCGTCATTCCCGCCGGGCCGTTCGCCAACGAACAAGCGCTCGTGGCCTGGTGGAACGCCAACAACAGCAGTGGCTTGGTCACCGAAGTGTTTCTCAACGGGCGCAAGGTCTACGACAAACCCACCGGTTGGGGCCCGGCCATGGTCGCGCCGTACTACCTGTGTGCGGCCACTCAGGACGTACGCGCGCGCTGCAACAGCACGCTGGACGGTTCCACCCGGCTCGACACCTTGATCGACCTTTTCGACACCGGCGTCGGCACGCGTCCGGCGTTGGCCGACACCGACATCTACCTGGGCGCGGACCTGGTCCGTCCGTTCACCACGCCGTCGCGCCGGGCGCAGGTGTTCCTGATCCGATGCCTGGGCGATTCGAGCCGCCGCGGCGGCTTCTACTACTACAAGTTCCACCACATCATCCCGGACTTCGGGCCGCCGATCTCTCACGGCTGCTACTGACGGCAGCCGGCGTTCTCGACCTGGATCGGGATTGGCCTTGCAGACAGCCCGCGGATCACACGATCCGCGGGCGCAGCGGCAACGACACCGCGGTTTCCCCGGCCGGTACGCCGCCGGGCCCGTAGCGGCGTTCGACGAACGCGATCTCGTCCCGGCCGATCAGCACGATGCTGCTGCAGCGCGTGCCGTAGCGCTCGCCGAGCACGAACGGCGGCGACAGCATGCGTTCGAGCTCCAGGCCCACGCCGGTATCGGGCAGCGCCTCGTCGGGCGCCACGGTGGTGTCGGCCATCGCCGCGAGCAGCATCGCCAGGCCCGCCTCGCCGGTGTGCGGGGGTTGGCCCGAACTGGGTTGCTGCGAGGCCGGCGATTCCAGCCAGGCCGACAACGCCCGCGTCGCCAGTCCGCTCTTGGGCCAGGGCGCATCGAAGTCGCCGTTGGACATGGCATGCACGCCGCGTGTCACTGCGTGCATGCGGAACTGCGGATGGTTGCTGCCGAACATCAGCGCATCGCCGTCCCACAGCAGCAGATTGAAGCGGCCGAACTGCGGCGCGTCGGCGCGCAGGCTTTGCAGATAATCGGCCGCGCTCATCGCGCCGCGCACGAATTCGCGCACCAGCGCACCGCGCGATCGCGGCGCGGTTTCCGGATGCAGGCCGGCGCGCACGTTGGTAACCGCGGCCAGTCGACCTTGGGTGGAAACCTGCAACCAACTGCCGCCTTGCAGCAGATCGCGGCCGCCGAAGACATGCGGATCGTCGGGATCGACGCCGGCCGCGGCGGTGGGGCGCGGGTGGGCTTCGTCGCGATTGGCGATCAAGGCCAGGCGATAGCGCGGATGGTGTTGCCAGGCGAGGGCGATCAGGCACATGCCGGCATTCTAGTCGCGCGAGGTCACGTCCATGTGGAGCCGGCAGGCGGTCCACACCCGCCGCCCGCGCGCAACCGGCAGGCGTCGCACACCCGCCACGACGAATGGCAGGTGCGGGCCTGGCGGGCTGGTCATATTCTGGCCACCGTCTCAACAGATGAGATCGCTCCACGTTCTGCTAGCCGGCGCAGAAGGGGAGACGTGTTCGATGAATCGTGGTGCCAGGATGTTGCTGCAGTTGTTCGCGCCGGCGTTGATCGTGGCCGTGAGCGGCCCGATCGCCGGCACGGTGTTGTTGCAGATGGGCGATACGCCCGCCGCCGCCGGGTTCGCGCCGATCGCGCACGGGCTGCGGCTGGGCGGCGCGGGCGCCGGCCTGGCCATGGCGACGTATTCGCTGTGGCGCCTGTGGCGCTGGGAACGCGGCTTGGAGCCGCAATGCCCTTGTGGCGGCCTGCTGTCGCGGCCGTCGAGCGGCCGTCGTGGCCGCTGCGACCGAACCCGCCACTGCCTGGGTTGCCGCCGGCCTCAACCGGACCCTCGACCCGACCACTGATACGGCTCCCCCGATCAAGCCGGCAAACCAAGGACCCCGATCCTATGCTCGCCACCGCCGCCGCCATCCGTTGCATCGTCGCCGCTCCGCCGGCCGCGGTGCGGTCCGCGCCGGCGCAGCGTGGCGCCTGGGAGGAGGCCGCGCCCGAGCGCGCCGAGGCGGGCTACCGGGCCGGTTCGCCGACCGGTGGCGAGGGCGACGGGGCAGGCGAGCGGCATTGATGTTTTCGGCATGCAGACTCCGGCCGTTTCGATAGGTATACTGCGCACCCGCTGCCGGAGTGGCGGAATCGGTAGACGCAGCGGACTCAAAATCCGCCGCCCTTAAAAGCGTGTGGGTTCGAGTCCCACCTCCGGCACCAAAGCATAAATCTCGGTCCCTGCGACTCTGCCCGGATTGAATACGAAACGCCCGCCCCGCAAGGGTTCCGGGCGTTTTCTTTTTCCGCGATCACCACGGTTTGCCCGGGGTCGCGCATTCCCACTCCCCAAAATTTCCCCATACGATGCGGCCATGGCAAGCATCCGACCGAGCGGTTCCAAGTGGCGAGTCCAGGTCTACGTAGACGGGGTGCGCGCGTCGGAAACCTGCAGCACGCGCAAGGAAGCGGCGCAGTGGGCGCTTGAGCGCGAGGCTGAGTTGCGCGGCACGAAGCTGCCGGATCGGACGTTCGGCGACGCCATGAAGCGCTACGCTAAGGAAGAAGCACCGAAGCGCGCCGGCGCTCACTGGGAAGTGATCAGGCTCAAAGCGATGCAGAAGACGCCGATCGCAAAGCGTCGGCTGGCGGCGCTCGCCGGCAACGACTTCGCCGAATGGCGCGACGCGCGGCTGCAGAAGGTAAAGCCGGGCAGCGCCGCGCGAGAAATGAACCTGATGCGCGCGGTGCTCGAAGTCGCGCGCCGCGACTGGAAGTGGATCAGGGTCAACCCGATGACGGATGTCCGGTGGCCTGTGCAGCCGAAGGGGCGCGCGCGGCGTGTTTCGGAAAAAGAGATCGAGGCGCTGGCTAAGCAGATGGGCGTATGGGACGAGCTGCGCGCCGAGACCATGACCAACCGCATCGGCCTGGCTTTCCTGCTGGCGATCGAGACGGGGATGCGATCGGGGGAGATGCTGTCCCTGACCTGGCCGAACATCCACCTGCAGCAGCAGTTCGTGCATCTGCCGAAGACGAAGAACGGCGACGCGCGAGACGTGCCCCTGTCAAAACGAGCGGTCGAGATCCTGCGAGCGTTGCCGTTGGGTTTCGGCCCGGTATTCGCGCTTAGCGACCGCGACCGGGATGCGTTGTATCGGAAGGCGCGTGACAAGACACCGCATCGGGATGTCCACTTCCACGACAGCCGGTCGGAAGCAATCTGGCGACTGTCGAAGAAGCTGGACGTTCTGCAGCTCGCGCGGGTGATCGGACACCGCGATCTCAAGAGCCTGATGATCTACTACAACGAACCGGCGTCCGAGCTGGCTAAGCAGCTCGGTTGATCTTCCGCTCGTCCTCGGCCCAAAGCGCCACCTCAGACTTCTTCCACTTCTTCTCGTTGCCGATGATGAGCGGCGTCGGGAAGCTGGAACGGTTGGCGACGCGTTCGAGGAAACCGCGGCGATTGGGCTCGCCCTTCGTGAGCAGCCCCAGGTAGACCGCGCAGGCGTCGGCGCACAGCCAGCAGTCGCCGGCAACCAGCGCGGTCAGAGCAGCAATAGATGCTTCGGTCATGGTTCCAATCCCAGGTTGAGCAAGTCGATCGCGTCGACGTCGTTGCGCAGCGTCCAGCGCGCGCGGCGCAACTCGGCCGCGATCTGCTGGCGGCTGTCCTCGACAGACACGAGCACGTGGTGGGCGACGAGACGGCGGGTGGTCTCGGAGCGCCGGAACAGACGCCAGGCCACACCGAAGCCGTTCGGGTCCGGCAACCGCGCCCAGGCGAAGCGCCGACCCTTCGCCGGCTCGCGGCGGTGTTCGAGGTGGGCGCGATCACGCATCGCGGCGTCCCTCCGCGCGCGTGTTCGTAAAGAACCCGCATTGTTCGCAGCGCTGGCCGTAGTCCGTTTCCGCGAGAAGCCCGTGCCCATTCGGACACATACCGCTTCGGATCAGATAGTCCTGCTCGACAAACCGATTGCGGTCTGCCTCGCTGTCGAATCCGAAGATTCGCTCGGGGTCGATGCGCTCAACCATCGGTCAGGCCCTCGGGTTGAACGACGCGGGCTGCGTCAATGGCTTCGCGCGGCGTCTCGCCGTACCAGCAGCCAACCACGTCATCCTGCGCCGGCCGAAACACCACCGCTAGCGCGGCAGCGGTCTCGACGTATTCCTCGCGACAATCGGCGCTGAGATCCTTCCAATCCGGGTAGCCGTGACGGCGTTGAGGCGGGTTTCGGCCACAGAGCACGTCGTAGACCTTGCTCGCCAATCCCTCGTCGACCGCGGCCGCAGGCGTAGCGGCAAGCAGGGGCGTGCCGGGCTTCACGCACAACAAGCCCTCGGGGTCGCTGTCCACGTCGCGATAGTCGCGCGGCTCGCCTGTGTGCGGATTTACGAGCACCGACGCCGCCACCTGCGCAGCGGGCGCGGCGGCAAGGGCCGCATTCCACCCCTTCGCATAACCGACTTGCTCGCAGTTGCAGTCCTCGTCGTAGTTATGCTCCCTCGGCACCAGCACCATGCCGGCCGGCGCGGCCTGCGGGGCGGTCGCCATCGCTTCGCGGAGCAGAGGGCGCCACCAGTTGGCCTGCGCATGCAGGCGCGGTTCTCCAAACCACGACCCTTTGAGCTCGCCCTCGCCGAGCAAGAACTTGTGAATCGTCTCCAAGTTCGCGGCGCTCATGCGCGCTGCTCCTGCTCGACCACCGCGCCCGGGTAGTCGGCCGCATCGGCGTCGGCCCAGTTGGTAGCGGGATCGGGCACGTCGTCGGCTTCGATTGCCGGCGCGGCGGCGACCATGCGCTGCCAGATCAGTCGCGCACCGTAGGTCTGAATGATCGTGTTGGGCGCGTTGAGCATCGCCTCGGTGGGTTCCCTGGGCACCATGACCATCCCCAGCGGAACCCTGGCGACGGGCTGCGCGGCCTTCATGCGCAGGATCTCGGACTGCATCCGTTCGAACTCGGCGATGCCGTTCTTGGGCTCGCGGAACTGGCCGCGCACGTAAGGCTTGCCTTCGAGGGCGCCGTTCGCGCGCGCTTCGATCCAGCGGATGCGCACGGTCTGCGACCGGCTCTGATGCGCCGACCGCGCGATGTGGTCGAGGGCGTCGCGCAGCATGCTGATTTCGTCGTCGCGCGCGTCGCGGGCCGGCGGGGTGGCCAGGTCTGCTGCGGTCATCGGCACGTTCCCGCGCTGCATCCGTTCCCAGAACTGCATGCCGGGAATCGGCTCCGGGTACAGCTCAGTTACGCCGACGACGTGACCGCCCTCGGCGAAGGTGATCGAGCGCTCGGCGCAGGCGCGGGTCGTGCAGGCTGGGCGCAGATGAATTCCGTCGGCGCCACGCACGAGCATTGCATGGGTGGGGCTCTGTTCGGTCGCGTTCATTTGCTGGGCTTCCGGTAGGGGTTGGTGCGCAGCCGTGCATGCGAGGCGCGCGCTTTGGGTGTGTCGCAGTGGGGGTGATCCCGCCAGGGCGACGGCTTCCGCGCGGCGCGCTCCTGGGCGCGCTCGCGGGTGGTCGTGGTTTCGGTGCGTAGCCGGCTCACGCGGCGGCCTGCTGGCGATCCTTGATCGCCCAATACACGGCCTCGCAGCCGTTGACGTCGACCATCGCGTCGTGCGCTCCGTCGAGCTTGCGGCCGGTGAAGAACTCGTAGGCTTCCGAGAGCTTCGGCGTCTTGGGCTTGTTGAAGCCGGCGCGGAGCATCTTGGCGGTAGGCGGCAGGTTGACGATCGGGGCCGACAGCTCCGCAGTGCATTCGGCGAGGCCGTCTTTCCAGTGGTCGGCGACCCTCGCCTCGTCGAAGCGGAACAGGGCGATGCGGATGATGCGCGCGTCGAACTGCTCGTTGTGGCCGACCCGGCGGTCGACCGCGGCCCATGCGTCGATCAGCATGCCCAGCGCCTTGCGCTCCGGGATACCTTCGTCGAGCGCGCGCTCGGTCGTGATGCCGTGGACCGCGGCCGCCTCATCGGGGATCGTCCAGCCGTCCGGCTTGATGATGACGTTGACCGCGTCCAGCGCGAGGCGAGTGAACGAGTCGACGATCTTGAAACCGAGCTGCGCCATGTGCGGCTGGCGCGGGTCCGAACTGCGCTCGCTATACAGCGGAAACCCCGTGGTCTCGGTGTCGTAGAAAAGCAAATTCCTGTTGTCCATGTGCCCTCCGGGGCGTCTCGCGGATGGCCGCTTACGGCGGCCAGTCGTAATGCTGGGAAGCGTTAGGCCGCAGCGGCGTGCAGGGAATCGCGCAGGCGGAAACCGAGAAGCGGCCAGACCTTCGCCTCGGCGTTCTGGCGCGCGATCTTCCGGCCGATCTCGGCGTCGAAGTTCTCGGGGCTGGCGCACGCGCTTTCACCGGTGACGGTGAAACCGTTGCTGAGCGTCAGCACGCAGAAGGTCAGCAGATTCAGCGGACCATCGGGCTTATCACCGGGAGCGCCGGCCTTGATGCCGTTCTCGATCCAGTGTCCTTTGACGCCTTCGGCCGCGGTGAAGCAAACGGCGCCGACGATGGCGGCTTGGACGTCGTCGGGCGTCACGCGCGGCGCGGTCAGTCCCTTGGCCTGGATGTCGTCTTCGATCTGTTGGTCGGTCATTGCGAATGCCCTCCTCGGGCTGTGGGTGAAAGGTGGTGCGCCGGCGGCGGAACGCCGCGGGGGGAGAGGGGCGGCGCTCTACGCCGCCGGCGCACCGTAGGGGTCAGGCGGCCGCGCGGTCGGCGGCGTCCTGCTGGTCGAGGGTGTCGCCCTGCGAGTCCTCGATATCGACCTGCTGCGGCGCCGGCGCCGGCGGGCGCAGCGAAATGCGACCTTCCTCGCGGCTGAGGAAATGCAGCTGACCGGACATTTCCGGCGTCGGGAACACGCGCGCGTTGAACGTGAGTTCCAGCGAGCCGCCGTCGAGGGCCTTGAAGACGAAGGCCGACAAGGTCACCTCGTCGAACTCCAGCGAGTCGGACAGGCCGAGATCGGTGTCGATCGCCATGTGGTATCCGGGGAACTTGTCTCGGAGACGCAGCGGTTCGAGCATGGGATGCGCGAGCGCGGTCAGCCCGTCTTCCGGTTGCGGCATCAGGTCCGGCTGTTCCGGCTCGTCCTTGTCCCGCGTCACCGGCCGCGCGTTGGCCTTGCTGTAGAGGAACGGCCGGTAGTCGGCGCCGAACGCATCGAGAACGAGGCTCGACACGATCATCTTGATCTTGATGTCGCCGGCCGGGACGTGATCGTTCTTGCCGCGCTTCTCGGTCGTGGCGTTGTAGTTGGTGCAGGTAAACGGCTGGTTTTCGGGCTGGAACATGAGGATTGCTCCTGAGTCGGGCGTTGGCGGTTACTGCGGGAGATCGAACGAATCGCGGCGGCTCTCGTAGAGAGCTTTCAGCGGCGGGCGCTCGGGTTCGGGAAGGGAGCGGATCAGGTCGGCGGCCTCGTCGAGTGCTTCGAGAGACTGCGCGGCGACGATGCCGTCGTGGACGGATTGCGCGGTCGGGCCGTCGTCCTTCGGTGCTTGCTTGCCGGCGTTGCGCTTGCTCAGCGTGGCGGCCATGTCGGCGACGGCCGACTTGCTGGTCGCCGCCGGCACGGCGCTTTCGGGTTCGGGCGCGAATGCCGCTTCCGGCGTGATATGGCCGCCGCGGATCGCGGTCTTGAACCCGGTTAGCGCTTCGAGCTGTTCCAGCCCGATGTCTTCCATGCCAGCGACACCCAGTCGCGCAAAGACCTGTTCCGGCGACACACCCACCTTGGCGAAGAAAGCGACGGCCACATCGCGGCGCGCGCTAAGGGTCGTCACGTCGCCGACGGCGACCATGCGGGCGGCCTCGTAGATCGGAAGCCAGATCGCCTTTGGGATGCCGGCAACGATCGCATTCCGCAACGCAAGCGAGATGGCCGCATTACCGGTGACGCCGATCATGTCGGCGTTGTAACGCTTGTTGTATTTGTCGGTGATGCGCCGGCGGACCTCTTTCGTTACCTGCACGTTCTTTTCGAGGTCGTGGAACACACCCTGCGCGACGATGAACTCGCGCTCCTCGGCGACGATCCTGCCGCCGGTCCGGTTGTTGCCGAAGCAATGCATGATGATTTCGGCAAAACGCACGCTGGGTCCGGTGATGAACTTCTTTTCCCCGCGATCGTCCTTGCCGCGCGGCAACGAGTAGATGCAAGCCTCGGCGGTGTCCTCGTCCAGGCTCACGAGCTGGCGGGCTTCTTTGATGAAGCCGGCGACGCTGCGCGGGAATGCGCGCGCGGTTGCGATCTGTCCGTCGATCTCTGCGCGGTTGATGGCAATCAGCGATGACGTGTCGGTCGCGGCCGAAGGGTCTTCGCGGTCCATCAGTTCGGGTTCGGGTTGGCGGCGTGCGCTCATGGTTTATTCCTGGGCGTTGTAGAAGGCGTAGGCGGGCAGGGTCAGCGAGCCGATCCCGGTGGTCGGGCCGGGCCAGCGGCCGGACTTGAGGCAGGCGGCGAGCTTGTCGAGCGAGCGATTGCGGATCTCGTAGCCCAGTTCTTCGGACGGGGCATCGATGTGCCAGGCCGCGGAGACGTGCGGCTCGTTCTTCTCGACGGGCAGGAACACGAAGCTGCGGACGGGTTGCCCGCAGGCGCGGAAGCCCTCGCAGTAGTGCGCGTGCTGGACGTGGTAGCGGTGCCGATGCACGGCGCGCGAGAACGGCTCACGACATGCGCTTTCGCAGGACTTGAGGTCCATCGCGAGGCCCAGGTCAGGCGCCCACAGATCGGCGCGCGCCTTGCAGATCACGCCGGTGCGCTCGTCGACCCAGCACAGCGTTACTTCGGTCTGACACTCGGCTAGCAGCTCGCCGACGGTGATCTCGACGCCGATCTCGGGGAACTCCAATTCCAGCGCGCGCAGACTGGCGGCCATCGCCTCGGCCTGAGCGAACGCGTCCGCGGCGAGCATGGTCTTGCCGAGCGAGCGCGCTTCCCACGTGTCCCACCAGTCGATCGCCGCCTTCGTGGCATCGCTGGGCTTCGCGGCGTTGCGCAGGTAGCGCAGATCGCGCGGTGCGTCTTCCGGCAACACGATGTACGTGTCGCGGAACACTTCGGGTTCCAGCGTCGCGCAATGCAGCGCGCGACCGAACACCAGCGGCGGCGAATCCTTGTCGGCTTCGGGGTGATGCACCCACCAGTGGAAGTGCTTCGGCGTGCCCTCGTCGATGACGCTCAAGCCGCCATTGCTGGCGACGTCGAGTCGGCGCTCGTGGTAGACCTCGGCGGGCACACCGGCCTTGATGACGCCGATTTCCAGGCCGAGCGCGTCGCCTAGCACCGATTGCAGTTGCGCCGCCATCGGGTCAGACCTCCACCGGCTTGCCGTCGCGCAGCATGTAGAACACGCCGGGCTTGATGCCCTCGCGGCCGGCGATGCCTGCCCACACGGCGATGATCTTGTAGTCGTCGTCCCGCTCGACGAGGAACAGCGCGCAGCCCTCAGCGCCCGACGCGCGGCCTTCGTATCCGGTGGCGCTCGCCGCGCCCTGGTAGCCGGTGGCGCTCGCCGCGCCCCGGGTGCCGGTGGCGCTCGCCGCGCCCTGGTAGCCGGTGGCGCTCGCCGCGCCCCGGGTGCCGGTGGCGCTCGCCGCGCCCTGGTCGCCGGTGGCGCTCGCCGCGCCCTGGTAGCCGGTGGCGCTCGCCGCGCCCCGGGTGCCGGTGGCGCTCGCCGCGCCCCGGGTGCCGGTGGCGCTCGCCGCGCCCTGGTCGCCGGTGGCGCTCGCCGCGCCCCGGGTGCCGGTGGCGCTCGCCGCGCCCTGGTAGCCGGTGGCGCTCGCCGCGCCCTGGTCGTCGGTGGCGCTCGCCGCGCCCCGGGTGCCGGTGGCGCTCGCCGCGCCCTGGTCGCCGGTGGCGCTCGCCGCGCCCCGGGTGCCGGTGGCGCTCGCCGCGCCCTGGTAGCCGGTGGCGCTCGCCGCGCCCCGGGTGCCGGTGGCGCTCGCCGCGCCCTGGTAGCCGGTGGCGCTCGCCGCGCCCCGGGTGCCGGTGGCGCTCGCCGCGCCCTGGTAGCCGGTGGCGCTCGCCGCGCCCTGGTAGCCGGTGGCGCTCGCCGCGCCCCGGGTGCCGGTGGCGCTCGCCGCGCCCTGGTCGCCGGTGGCGCTCGCCGCGCCCTGGTCGCCGGTGGCGCTCGCCGCGCCCCGGGTGCCGGTGGCGCTCGCCGCGCCCTGGTAGCCGGTGGCGCTCGCCGCGCCCTGGTAGCCGGTGGCGCTCGCCGCGCCCTGGTCGCCGGTGGCGCTCGCCGCGCCCTGGTAGCCGGTGGCGCTCGCCGGCGAAGCGGGATCGATCGGCAACGCGCGCTTGAACGTGTATTCGATCGCGGCCTTGATGAGGCCAGGCAAACCGAGTTCGACCTTGACCGTGATGGACCGGCTCGCGACCTTGTTGCTCTCGCGGCTCAACTCGCCGGACTGTTCGACCAGCGCGAAGCGACTGCCGGCCGGCGGGTAATAGCGGAACACGTCGAGCGGGTACTCGCAGGCGTGGAAGCCGCCTTCGCACGCCTTGACGATGCCGGTGTGCGTGTAGGTCTTGCCGACCTCGTACTGCACGCGGGTGCCGCCGTCGGGGTTACAGGCGAGGTCCTTGTCGAAGCCCTTGTAGGACACGACGGTCTCGGCTTCCGCGGTCGGCGCAGCGGTCTTGCTCTCGGTTTCAGTGCTCATGGGTTTCGTCCTTGCAGAAGGGCGCGACACGACCGGCGACGGTCGCTGCGGATTGGCGGAAGTACGCATCGCGCTGAGGGAGCAATCCCTTGTCGGGGTCGCTGGGCGCGGCATCGGTTGCGATAGGGGCGGTGATCGCGGCGGCAGGAAGCGCGCCGCGGCGGCCGCGTTCGATCATCGAGCGCGACAGCGCGCGCACGAGGTGCGGGTTACGGGTCTGCACGGCGGCAACCCTCCAGAATGGCGCCGACGATCCAGGCGATCGCGGCCACTACGACGGCGATCACGGCCGGCAACGGTGCCTTTGTAAGGACGGCCCAACCGAGCACGCCCACAGCGGCGTAGCAGACGGTCATGGCGAGGTAGTCGGCCCAGGTCATCGGCAGCGACAGCTCGCGGCCCTGACGGGGGTTCGGTTCGATCTGGGCAGTCATGACAGTGCGCGAATCGCTGCCGCCAGCGTCGCCTCGGCCTGCTCCAACTCATCGCGCTTTTTCGCGGCCCAGTCTTGCGCCGCCTTCAACTTGTGCGCGCCGATCGCCTTCGCGATCTCATCCGGAACCGGTACGTCGAACGACTTCGCGCAATCGACGATCTTTTCCATGACCCAGGGCCGCGCCTGCTCTTTGGCCCACTTTTCTCGCATGTCTTTCGCAATGCGCGCCCGGAGCACTGCCTCTGCATCTTCATACGAAGTGCAAGGGACGCACTCGGTCCAACAGCCGCTGCCGTCAGACCACCGGTTTATGTTCCACGTCAGATCGCCATTCGAGCGCCCGAACAGGCTCAAAAGACGAAGGGCGCGGTCACTTCGGTTCGCCTCCCGGTCTTGTATTGCCTGCTGGAAAGTCTCAATGCGATAGGGAGGGTCGTAACTCTCCACCACGAAGTGCGTGATTTTGCCGGCGATGTAGTCATCGAGACGTTGCAAGCTTTCATGCGCGGTAACTCGCGCCTTGCGAGCTTCCGCGTCGCGCGAGAATTGACGCAGGGTCGTTTCTTGACGATGGATTTCAACCCGCAACTCTCTGCGCTGGGTTTCGAGCGCAGCGACTTCATCGGCGAGCTTCTCGGTCGGCGCGTCGCGATACACGCGGTCGACTAGCTTGTGATCGCGCGTCTCCTGCCCGTACTCGGTGTCATAGATCGGCGCGACGACGTGCTGACTGCCGGCGGCGGCGATGTATTCGCATGCGCGGCCGCTCAGCAGGTAGACGGTGGCGCCGGCCTCGAAGGTGTGGGCGGTCACGACAGCACCGCCTGCGCCACCAGCAGCGCGCGCGCCGCCTGGGCGACCGCGATGTGCTGGTCCAGCTGCGGCAAGGTCAGCGTCAGCGACACGCGCGAGCCCGGCGTCTCGATCCAGATCGTCGGCTCGGTGTCGTCGACCAGCCGCGTGCCGACGGCGCGGTATTCGCCGTTGATGAAAACGGAAGTGCTCATGCTGAAAGCTCCCGCGCCGACACCGGCGCGTAGTCGGTGGGAAGGCGCGACGGAGCCATCGCGCAGGCGCGGGCTCGGTCGTAGGTATGCCGAATGGGCGGAAGGCGCAGAGCCTCCGCGATCGGATCAGCCGGCGCGCGCAGGCGGCGCAGATAGACCGCGCGCTCTGCCTGCAGGTTCTCCAGCGGGTCGGTAGCGTTGACGCGGACGAAGCCGTAGCCACCGCAAAGGCAGCAGGTCAGCGATTCTTCGAGCTGCGGGTCACGGCTCGGGTGTTCGAGCAGCTGCGCGCCGGCGCCGGCACAGTCCGCGCACTGGCGATAGCTGATCCCGGCGCGGCTGTAGCCGCGCGATGCGCTCTGCTGGCGCTGGGCCTGTTGCTGGGTTGCCATGGTCTCGCCCCATCTGGCCGGGTTGGCCGATGGAGAGACGTTATCGAAACGGGAATGTTCCCGCAATAGGAACATTACCAATTCGGGCATTTGTCCGACGAGCGGTAGTCGTTACCCACAAAAAAGCCCGCCATGAGCGGGCTTCGAACCGTGCTTGATGTCGCGGTATGCGCTGTCCGGCCGCCAATTACGCCCTGTGGATCAGTCCTCGATCCTCAAACGGGACGTCGTCGCGGATGCACTCTCTGGCTGTTTCCATAAGGTCAAGTAGGGCTCGGAGGCTGTCATCGTCAAGGCCAACCACGGACCCGGCTCTGCGCGTCTCTTGGCGTACAAGCCAGTCGAGCGAATACATGCGCTTCAAGTCGGCGATCCGGTCCAGGTGCCATGCGCGATCGATGGCGGTGAGCGATTTACTTGCACCGACATCGAAATCCGCGGGAGTCACGATGCGGAACTTAGGGCGCGCGGGCAGTTCGCGGAGCCTGTCCGCAACCATGGTGCTAAGCGCGTCGAGCCTTGCTTTGTCGGTCATTTTGCTCACTCTCCTGGTCCAGTTCCTCGGCTATCGCCAGACTGAGCCGAACAAGGTTGGGCTTCGCTGGCGTGGTCAATTCGGCATAAACCGCAGCGATCAGTCGCGCGTGCTTTACCGGATCGAAATCCCGCCGCCAGGTGTTGAACAAGCCCTGCAGCCATTCGATCGACGCCGCGAGTTTTTCGTCATCCAGTCGCTCAGGCTGCGACGGCGTGACCTCCGTCGCGGTCGAGTTCCCTGAATCGGAACTGGCGCTGGCCCATTGTGGGGAGTCAAGCCAGCCGGAGTCCTTTCCGAGCTTGGCCTCAATGTCACGGGCGAGCCTGTCCCCGATGTTTTTCCCACCCAGCCATTGACTGACCTGCACCTGTTCGCGGCCGATGGTGCGCGCGAACTCAGTAGGCCCCCCAGACTGAGCGACGAGGAGTTCGATGTTCCGCTTTCGGACGGCTTTGTTATCCATATGGGAATTGTTCTGGCCTCCGTTCGTCGGCGGAATGACCAGATCGGGAACGTAACCATTGCGGGAACATTCCCGTTTCGATAATGTCGCCGTGTCCTCCACTGCCCGGCGCCCAACATGGCCCCCGACACCTGCGATCTGAAAGCCCATCTCACCGAGGTCGACGGCCGCACTTCCCGCGACGGCACCGAGTTGGTCCGCATCGCCACCTTCTGCAATGTGTCCCCCGGCTTTCTCTACGTGGTCGCGCTCGGGCATAAGCCAGCCAGCGCCGAGCTGGCGTGCCGGATCGAATACGCGACCTTGGGTCGCGTCGACCGTCGGCTCACCTTGCCCTCGTTCCCTTGGGATCGGCCCGCCGAGGCTGAAGACGCCCACGCCGGCGAGGCCGCCTGACATGGCCCGGCCCACCTCAACGCCCCCGGCGCACGGTCGCCCACGGGAACACCACGACCTTCGCGACCTGGCCGGGCTCTGGGGCAGGGCGGGGCGGGGGAAGCCTTCGAATCTCGGTGCCGTCCTCGTGATGGGTGACGGCGAACGCGTTGCCGGCCATGCGAACGAGTTCGACGACGTTCGCGGCGTCCTTCTTTCCAGCTGATTTCACGTCGGCTCGTTCCTTCGGGACCGGGCCTTTATTTCGCCTCGGCGAACCCTCTCAACCGAACACAACACGCATGAGCCGTCTTGAGCAGCCCACCCTTTTGCAGGTCCCGGTGAACCCTTCTGAGGTCGCCCGAAAGCTGTCGTGGGCGTCCGCGATCGAGCATTGCGCGGAGCTGGCCGGCTACTCGTTGGACAAGCAATCGAGCGCGATCGCCGGCATGGACAAGGCCCGCTGGTCGCGAATCAAGTCCGGGCAGGAAGGCATCAAGCCTGACCAGCTCGAAGCCTTCATGGACGCATGCGGCAACGACGCGCCGCTGCTGTGGCTGATGCACCGCCGCGGCTGGGATCTCAACAGCGTCCGCAAGCGCGAGACCGAGACCGAGCGCGCCTTGCGCCTCGCCGAAAAACGCATCGCCGAGCTGGAGCGCGATAAGCGCGTGCTCGCCGAAGCAATCAGGGGGAACGTCTAATGCCGATCCGACCGGAAAACCGCGCGCGCTATCCCGCGAACTGGAAGACCGAGATTCGTCCGGCGATCCTCGATCGCGCCGGCAACTGCTGCGAGGGGAGCCCGGATTATCCGGACTGTCGCGCCGCGAACGGACAACAGCACCCGATCACAGGAAGCCGCGTCGTACTGACGATCGGCCACCTCGACCACACGCCCGAGCACAACGCGCCGGACAACCTGCGCGCGTGGTGCCAGCGCTGCCACCTCAACTACGACAAGGGCCATCACGCCACGACCCGGCAGCGCACTCGCGCCGCCGCCGCTGGCCTGCAGCCCCTGTTCTCGGAGTCGCCGTGATGCGCCGCGAAACCCTTCCCGAGTTCGAATTCGTCCTCACGCCCGCCGAGCAGACCCGCGCCGCACTCGCGCGCCTCGAGATCGAAGCCAACCGGCGCCGGCGCAACGAGCAGGATCGCCAGCTGCAGCGCGAGGCCGACGCCCGCGCGCTCGCCCGTGCGTTGGAGCTGGCCGAGTGACCAGCACCGTCGCCGTTCTGTTTGCTCGGTCGGACAGCGTCTACAAGTCGCTGCCAGGCTGCGACGTGTTCGACCTCGACCGCGATGCGCGGACGTTCGTTGGCGGTATGCCCGTCGTCGCTCATCCGCCGTGCCGAGCGTGGGCCAGCCTGCGGCACTGCGCGAAGCCCGCCGAGGGCGAACGGGACCTGGCGCTTTTCGCGATCGAGCAGGTCCGTCGCTGGGGTGGCGTGCTGGAGCACCCGCAGTTCTCGGTGCTGTGGCGTGTTGCAGGTCTGCCGGAACAGCAAGCGCGCGACGAGCACGGCGGATGGACCCTCTATGTCCGCCAACACTGGTGGGGTCACCGCGCAGCCAAGGCGACCCGGCTCTACATCGTGGGTTGCGAGCCGGGCGAAATCCCGCCACTGCCGATGAAGATTGGCCCAGCGCCATGCACGGTGGGTCTGTGGAGCAAGCGCGATCGCGCGACAGCACGGCCGAGCATTTCTAAGCGTGAGTTCGAGGCAACGCCGGCGGCTTTCGCCGAGTGGCTGGTCGAACTGGCGCGACGCTGCGCGCTTGACGCTGCCAAAATCGGAGGAGATCGCGCCGCATGAACTATTTCGAGTTCTACGGTGGCGACTACCTACGCGACACGACCCGGTTGTCGCTGACCGACCACGGCGCGTTCCTGCGGCTGCTGATTGCGTACTACGCCGAGGAGGAGCCGCTGCCGGCCGCGCACGCCGAGCTGTTCACCATCGCCGGCGCGACGTCGAGCGCCGACAAGGCCGCGGTGCGGAAGATCGCCGACAAGTACTTCCCGGTCGGCGCCGATGGCCTGCGCCACAACGGCCGCGCCGACGAGGAGATCGAGAAGGCTCAGGACCGCATCGAGGGCGCGCAGGACAAGCGCAGCAATGAGACCGAGCGGCAGCGGCGCACGCGCGCCAGGCGCACCGCGTTGTTCGCTGACCTGCGCGACCTGGGCATCGTCCCGGACGGCCTCATTACGATGGCCGAGTTGAAGGCGCTGCATGCGGCCCATGTCACGCGTGACTCAGGCGTGACAGATGGCGTGACAGGGCGTGACACGTCACGTGACAACGGGGCTGTGAACACGGCTACCACACGCCACACGCCAGACCCCAGTAATACCCCAGGGGGGAATAACCACACCCCGTCGGCTGCGCCGGCCGTGTGGGTCGATCCGCCTGCCGAACGCCTCGGCCAGTTCGAAAGCCACGCCGCGCCGCTCAAGCCCACGCCCAATCCCGTCGCCGCCTTCGCGATCGCGCTGAGCAAGGCCGGCGTGCCGTGTACGGCCATGAATCCCGACCTGATCGCCTACGTCGCCGAGGGCGGCACGGTCGAGGATTTGGTCGCCCTCGCGCGCTCTCCCGGCTTCGTCGGCAAGCCCGCCACCTACGTCATCCGCGCCGCCCGCCGAATGCTGGCCGAGGCCGCGCAACCCATCACCGGAGCTACCCGCCATGAAAACCGCAGCCGAAGCGGCAACCGAATTCGTCCGAGCCTTGCCGACCAGCACCGCGCAGATCACGAGCGTCGCGCCGGCGGACGACCCGAACCCGCGCCCGACGACGCCATCGACGGCACCGCAGTCCGCATCCCGACTTAGCGCGCTGTGGGAACGGATGCTCGGCATGTACGGCAACACCTGGGCCAGCCAGTACGGCACCGCGGCCAGCGGCAGCGCCGCCGAGACCTGGGGCGCGGCACTCGCTGGGCTGACCCCGGCGCAGCTGGCCGACGGCCTGCGCGCCTGCGTCGCTGAGGGTCGCGAGTTCCCGCCCAACGCGCCGCGGTTTCGATCGTTGTGCTTCGGCGTGCCGTCCCTTGATCGCGTGCTGCTCGAAGTGCGCAAGCCCGACACCGCGTCGCAGTTCACCCGCGTCGTGTACCAGCACGTCGACGGCTACACGCTGCGCCACGCATCCGAGGATCGCGTCGAGCAGCTGATCACCCGCGCCTACAACCTCGTGCGCGAAACGGTCATGAAGGGCGAGCCGCTACCGCCGGCGCCGATCGCCGCGCTCGACCTCAAGCCGCCGCCGGCGCCGAAGTACACGCCCGGCGTGGCCGAGGCCCGGCTCGCCGAAATCCGCCGGATCCTCGAGCCGACCGCCGAGGAGCGCGCCGAAGCCGCGGAGAAGGAACGCCAGGCCGAGGAGAACCGGCGCATCGCCGCCGAGCTCGCCAACCGTACCAACGAGCCGGCACCGCTGCCGGATGAGCCTGCGGGGGCTCCATGAACGTCGACTTGCGCCCGGACCTGAGCGATCGCGACGTGTTCGAACTGCTCAAGGCGGGCTGCAACGCGCAGGAGATTGCCGCTTATGCCGGCGTGTCCAGTGCGACGGCCTGGTCGATGATCAGCCACGCACACCGGGCCTATTCGCACGAGCGCATGCCGCCGCCGGCGCCGCGCGCGCGACCGCTCGAAAGGCAGTGGCGATGAGCTGGCACTTTGCGCCCGAGACGCCGACCACCGCCGGCCTGTACGCGGTCATGACCAGCACCGTCGCAGGCGACCTGCCGCGCTTCCTGCGCTGGCACTCCAGCGGCACCGGCTGGCGCCTCGGCGCTCGCCGCGAGGCCGTCAGCGCCTTCTACGGCCCGATTCCCGAATGCGTGTTCCCGCACGCCGACGTCGACCACCTGTTTGACGCCCCTGTGCGGACCCGCACAGCCACCAATCCGCCGGCATCGCGCATGCGCGCGTGCGGCACCAACCGGAGCAACCGCCCATGACTCGATTCCACCGCGCCAAGCAGATCGCCGGAGCTGTCCTGTGCTCGCTGGCGAATATCGTCGCGTCTTCTTTCCCATTCCTGACCGTGGCTGTGGCGGTTGGCGTTATGGCGCTCGCGGCGTGGTCGGGCATCAATGATTACCGGCGAGGAAAACAATTCACCGCAACGTGCTTTGCGGCCGGTGCGATGCCGTATCAGCTCCGCGGCGGGGATTGGGTTTGTATGCGTCCCGCGCCGGTGGTCGTGCTGGAGCCGCAGCGATGAGCGCCATCACCCTCGTTCTGCCGTACCCGATCAGCGCGAACCGGTACTGGGCGACGACGACCATCCGCGGCCGCGCGATCACTTACGTGACCAAGGAAGCGAAGCAGTTCCGCGCCGACGTGGCGAACATCGCTCGTATGGCCGGCCTTCGTACCCCGCTCGACGGCCGCGTTGCCCTAGTCCTGCGCCTCTACCCGCAGCGGCCGCAGGACTGGGCGAAGCGCGCGCGCAAGAATCCCGACTGCTGGGATGACGACGTCCGCTGCATCGACCTGGGCAACGCCGAGAAGGTGCTGAGCGACGCGCTCAACGGAATCGCCTGGGTCGACGATAGGCAGCTGCGCCGGATCGAGCTGATTCGCTGTGAGCCCGACGGCGACGGTCGCGTCGAGGTCACGATCGAGCCGCTGCAGCGCTCGCTGGTCGCGCCGGTGCTGTTCGGGGAGGTAGCAGCATGACGCTGTTAGCCCTGTTCATCGGATTCGTCCTTTGCTGGGCGTTTGTGCGTGCGGTGCTACGTCCGCTGGAGGCCCTCGCGATGGCCGCGATGTGCGCGGAGAGTGCCGCACAGCAGAGCCAGCAGGAGAAGCGGGCACGAGCGGCCTACGCCCGAGCCGGCGCCGACGCGCTCGCCAGGATCGAAGCCGACCTGACCGCGAAGCGGAGGGCACCTTGACCCCCGAAGACCTCGACGAACTCCTGCACGCCTGGGGCCGCGCTTACGGTGAGCGGCGCGGCGCAGAGTGGGACGAGGATCGCAGCCCGACCGGCGACAGCCCAACGGCGCGCGGCATGCAGTTCGCGCCAGGGACGCGCGAGGTTGCGACCCGGCGCCTGTCCAGCCTGGACCGCGCGGGTTTCGACCGCCGCGCCCTGATGCACGCCTTCGCCGCGGCCGGCGCCGATGGCGCGATATCACTCACCCCGTCATGGGCCTGCGATCCGGTGCCGGCCCGGGAGACTCGGCATCGCCACACTGAGGCGCCGCGGTACTCACCGCTGTTCACTGCCGAACTCGAACGCGTGCAAGACGCCTGGCTGGCCCTGCGCCGGCACGACCCGCTGCCGGCCGAGTGCCTGCGCGTCCAGTACCAAGTCCGGGGCCTGACCCAGCTCGAAAAGACCGACGTCGTCACCGCCAACGTCAACATCGCCACCGGCCTCAAGCGCTACCGCGACGAGCTGCGCACCGCCCGAACCTGGATGCTCGCCAGGCTCGCCCCTTGACGAGTGACGTCACTCGGGCGTAAAAAGCGCGCATCGTCAAGAATTGTCCTCGCGGCCAGCAAAGAGCGCGATGACCCTAGGAAATCAGCCACCGGCATCGTGGCGCTGGACCCGTAACCAGCATGAGAACCGGGGGATGCCACAAGTGAGGCGCCCGCCGCCCACTCCCGGGGCTTCACAACAGTCGACGACCCCATGACCATCGCTGACACCCCTCGCACCCTTCGACGTCAACGCTGCGACCTTTCGCTCGATATGGCGGCTCGATGAGTGTCCATGGCTTAGGACCCAAGAAGCTCCTGAAGTGCGCCAACATTCTGGGATTGCCTGTATTCCGCGCTTACACCGAGAAATCCACTACCACCGCGTGGTGCTGGACGGGGCAGAGTGAGGTGGCGCTAGTCGACTATCGAACCGGAGAGATTGTTTCTCCGCCGCTCCCATCAAAGCGCGAAATTGGTTGGCGAGACGGTGCTGAGCCGATCCCAACGATGCCTCTACCAGCGACAGAGTAGTTTCGAATTCGCTCCGCCCATCCCTTTGATCGGGGACGGCTGAGAACGGAGCGACTGACAAGCCGGGAAAGACCGGCACCCATCCCAAGCCCTGCGAGCGATCGCGGGGCTTTCGCGTTTCTGGAGCCCACGATGCCCTTCCAGCTCTCTGCCAAAAGCCGCGAGCGGCTCGCCGGCGTGCATCCCGACTTGCGCCGCGTCGTCGAGCGCGCGATCGAGTTGACCACGGTCGACTTCATCGTGACGCAGGGCAACCGGACGCCGGCCGAGCAGGCCGCGCTGTACGCGCAGGGCCGAACCAAGCCCGGCCCGAAGGTGACCTGGACGCTCAACAGCCGCCACGTCGGCGGGTTCGCCGTGGACCTGGCGCCCTGGCGCGACGGCGGCATCGACTGGGACGACAACGGTAAGCGCGGTCTATGGCCGCGGATCGCCGAGGCGATGCTCACCGCGGCCGCCGAGCTGAAGGTGCCGATCACCTGGGGCGGCAAGTGGACGAAGACGCCGGACCGGCCGCACTTCGAACTGCCGGCCGACAGGTATCCGGCATGAGCGCCGCCCAGACCGTCGCGGCCATCGACTGGGCTGCGGTCGGCACCGCGATCGGCTCGGTCGGCGTCCTCGCCGGCGGTATTTGGGCCGCTTGGCAGCGCAAGAAGACCACCGAGGCGCAGACACGCGCGGACGTGGCCGAGTCGAACGCTTCAGCTACCGTCGCCGACGCTCAGCAGACCGTCTACAACCTGCTCAAGGAGCGGGTGACGACGCTCGAGGCCGATATGCGCTCGGTCCGCGCTGAGCTGGCCGAGGAACGCAGCCATTCGCGCAAGCTGGTCGAGCACATCTGGAACCTGGAAGGGCTGATGCGCGATGCCGGCCTGACGCCGCCGCCATTCAACCCGGGCAAAACCACATGAGGCTGACTCTGACCGGCTACCTGCTGATCGCGCTGGCGCTCTCAGCCGTCGGCAACGGGTTCCTGGCATGGCGCCTCGCAGGAGCAAGCCAGCGCTGCCGCGCCGAGATGGAGTCGGCCGCGCGGATCGCTATCGCCAATGAGCAAAAGCGCGCCGCCGGCGCCGAACGGCAGGCAACGGACATTGCAGCCGAAACCAAGCAAGAGGGTCGCGAGGACGCCGCGGCAAGCGAGATCGAGACCAATGACCGCGAAACCGCGATACGCACTGTGGTGCTGCATGGTGATTGCCGCATGCCTGTCGGGCTGCCAAGCCTTCAGCCGGCTATCGACGCCGCCAACGCCGCCGCGCGTGACTGACTGCATCGAGGAGCCTGCCGGCGTGTACCCAAACGAGCCGACCGCGCCGAAGACGGTGACCGACGCCTACATCGCGAACCTGCGCGCCTGGGGTAATCGCGTGCTCGGCATCGCCACCAGCGACCGCATCGCCTGGCGCACCGAGCGCCGGTGCCTGCGCAAGCTGCAGCAGGCGGGCCAGGTGCGCTGATGAAGCCGTCGACCTACACCAAGGCGCTCGCCGACAAGATTGCCGCGCGCCTTGGAACTGGCGAGACCTTGGCCGACATCTGCCGTGACAAGGGCATGCCGGCCGTCCGCACCATCAGCGATTGGCGGGCAGCGCATCCTGAATTCGACACCGCATTTCTTTCAGCGCGATCCGAAGGTTTCGATGCGATCGCCAACCGAGTGAGGGCGACCGCGCGGGGCAAGAAGTCGAAGGACGGCGGCGATTCGTCCGGTGATGTGCAGCGCGACAAGCTGATTATCGAAACCGATCTCAAGCTGCTGGCAAAGTGGGACTCGCGCCGCTACGGCGACAGGGTGCAGCTGGAGCACTCCGGTGGCATCAGCTCGCTGAGCGATGAGCAGATCGAGGAACGCTTGCGCAAGCTCATGGCCGAAGAATCCGGCGGGGAGTTCGCATGACCTGGCTACCGCTTGCCGATAGCGGCGTTTCCTTCGTGCTGGACGGCTCGACCGACGTGGCGATCATCGGCAGCACGGTGCAGACGACCGTCGACGGTGTGGCGTTCGACCCGGATTGGTCGTTGGTCCTGGGTGACGGTAGCGTCGACTACAGCGTCCGCATCACGCCGCTGCCGTACACCAGCATCGGCCAGGGCTTCGGCGAAGGCCCCAGCAGCTTCCGGTTCACGCGGGCCGACTCCAGCACCGCCGACGTGGTCAACGGCGACGCCGGGGAGACCGCCGACGAGTTCATCCCGAATCCGGTCACCGGCACGGGCCGCAAGATCGATTACTTCCCCGGCACCGGCAGCGAGACCTCGCGCAACGAGTCGTGGCAGATGTTGGTCGAGATCGAGGACGTCGCGCCGCCGGCTGAAACCTGCCAGGAACTCGGCCGCGTCACCCGCGCTTACGCTTCGGCCTACGACCGGACGCGCATCCACCGATCGCGCTTGGCTCCGAACGAAAAGCGCTGCCTGATCGCCGCCTTCAATGGCGCGATCCCGCTGGGGCGCACGATCACGCGCGCTGAGTGGCGCTTGGACCGGACCTACTCGGTCACCATGTCGGCGGGGTCGATCGAGGGCCGCGATGTGCGCGTGATGATTCAGGCGCGCAATCGCGGAATTTCGCCTATTCGCTGCGAGGCAACCCTCGACAACGGCGAGATCTACGTCCAGCTGTTCGAGATCGAAGTCGTCGACGGTCCGTACTTCGGTGACGCGCAACTGGCGGCTGGCCCCGCGGTGATCGTGGTCGATGCGTGAACGCCACGCTGTCGATGGTGCAAAAGCGCGAGCTTGTCGCGCTGCTGGAGGAGCGGGACAGGCGTAAGCGCACGAATCGGTTGCGGGACTACGTCCCATACGCGAAACAGGCGCTATGGCACGCGCTGGGCTGCGAGAAGCGCGAGCGCATGCTCAGCGCCGGCAACCAGCTCGGCAAAACGCTCGCGGCATCGGGCGAGGTGGCGATTCACCTCACAGGCCGGTATCCGGACAACTGGGAAGGCTTGCGGTTCAACCGCGGCAATTCGTGGCTGGCCGGCTCCGAGTCGGGCGAGCTGACGCGCCGCGGTGTGCAGCGCCTGCTGTTCGGCGACGATGCCCGCAAGAACGCCGGCACAGGGATGATCCCGCAGGACGCGATCATTTCGATTTCGTGGTCGCGGCACGTCAATGACCTGATCGACACGGCCAAGATCAGGCACGCGAGCGGCGAAGTAAGCCGCATCAGCCTCAAGTCCTACGATCAGGGGCGCGGCAAGTGGCAGGCGGACACCGTCGACGGCATTTGGTTCGACGAGGAACCGCCCGAAGACATCTACCTGGAAGGGCTCACCCGAACGAACGTCACGTTCGGGCCGATCCTGGTCACTTGCACGCTGCTGAAAGGCATGACGGCGATCGCTTCGCGCTTCTGGCGCGAGCGCGATCAATACCCTGACGTCGGCATGGTCAACATGACCATCCACGACGTAGACCACTACAGCGCGGAGCAGAAGGCGAAGATCATCGCCAGCTACCCCGCGCACGAACGCGAGGCGCGCACGATGGGTACGCCGTCTCTCGGATCGGGCCGCATCTTTCCAGTCAGCGACGAGAGCATCAAGGTCGACTCGTTCGCGATCCCGGCGCACTGGCCGCAGATCGGTGGTCTCGACTTCGGTTGGGATCATCCGTTCGGCGCCGTGAAAATCGCCTGGGATCGCGATTCGGACTGCATTTACGTCACGAACACCTACCGAGAGCGCGAGGCGACGCCGGTCACTCATGCGGCCGCACTTCGCCCTTGGGGTTCATGGCTGCCGTGGGCATGGCCGCACGACGGCCTGCAGCACGACAAGGGCAGCGGCGAGGAGCTCGCCAAGCAGTACCGCGACCAGCAACTGAACATGCTCGATGAGCGCGCGACCTTCGAAGACGGCGGGAACGGCGTCGAGGCGGGTGTGATCGACATGCTCGATCGCATGCAAACCGGTCGATTGAAAGTTTTTGCGCACCTCGCCGACTGGTTCGACGAGTTCCGTCTCTATCACCGCGACAAGGGCCGAATCGTGAAGCTCAACGACGATCTTCTCAGCGCGACTCGCTACGCGATCATGATGCTGCGCTTCGCCGCGCTAAATCAGACCGCTCGCGCCCTGAATTTCAAATCTGAGTTCAGCCGATGAGCAACGACAACGACAAATCGACCGACGCGATGATGGCCATGCGGGAGCGTTTCTCGCAGTCCGTGAGCTTCGATTCGACACTGCGCACGGCCGCTGTGGATGATCTGCGCTTCGGCTTCATCCCAGGCGAGCAGTGGGACCCCCGCCAGCGCGCCGTGCGCCAGCGCGCCGGCCGCCCTTGCTACGAGTTCAACAAGGTCCGCCAGCACTCCAAGCAGATCACCAATGACCTGCGCCAGAATCGCCCGCAGATCAAGGTCAAGGCGACGAAGCAGGGCACGGCCGAGGCCGGCAAGATCATGCAAGGACTGATTCGCAGCATCGAGGCCGCGAGTCACGCGGATCAGGCTTACGATACCGCTGGATTCTTCGCCACCAACGCCGGCTTCGGCGTGATTCGCGTTACGACCGAGTACGCGGACGACGACACGTTCGAACTCGACGCCCGCATCCGAGAGGTCCGCAACCCCTTCGGCATCCACTTCGACCCGAGCGCCAAGGAGACTGACAAGCGCGATGGTCGGTTCGCCTTCGTGCCCGATCGCATCTCGCGCAAGGAATTCAAGGAGCGCTGGCCCGACGCGCAGCCCGTGAGTTTCCAGGGCTGCGAGGTGTATGGCGGTCCCGATTGGTGGGGCCAGGACGATATCCGCATCTGCGAGTATTGGGAGCGCGACCCGGTCAAGAAGCGCGTCGTGCAGCTCTCCGACGGTCGCGTGATCGACGGCGACAAGTACGACAAGATCGCCGACGAGCTGGCGCAGCCGCAGCAGCTGCCCGACGGCACCATGTCGGAGCCGATCACCAAGAAAAGTGAGCGCGTCGTCGACGCCTGGGCGGTGAAGGTATCGATCGTCTCGGGCAACGAGGTGTTGGAAGGCCCGACGCCGTGGCCGGGAAAGTGGATACCGCTCGTGCCGGTCTGGGGCGACCTGGTGAATATCGACGGCAAGGAGCACTGGAGCGGCATGATCCGGCCTTCGAAGGATGCCCAGCGCCAGTACAACTTCAATCGCACGTCGATGATCGAAATTGTCGCCGAGCAACCCAAGTCGCCGCTGCTCTACACCGCGGCGATGGTGCAGGGTTACGAGGCTGTGTGGGAGAAGATGAGCGAAGCGAACGCGCCGGCGCTCCCCTACAACTTCGACCCGAAGGCACCGGGCGGGCGTCCGATGCGCGAACAGCCGCCGGCCTTCCCGTCGGCCATGCTGCAACTGGCGCAGATCGACAGCGACGACATCAAGGCCGTCACCGGCCAGCACGACCCGTCGATGGGTGTCCGCAAGGGTCAGCAGAGCGGCCGCGCCATCGTGGCGTTGCAGCGCGAGGGTGATGTCGCCAACTTCGACTACTCCGACAACCTGTCGCGCGGCATCCGATTCGTCGGCGAAATCCTCGTGGATGTGCTACCGAAGATCATCGACACCGAGCGCATGGTGCGCATCCTCGGGCCGGACGACACCGAGAGCTACGTCACGATCAACCAGCAGGTCTTCGACGACGAGTCGCAGCAGTGGGTCACGATCAACGACCTGTCTCAGGCGAAATATGACGTGGTCTGCCAAGCCGGCCCGAGCTACACGACGATGCGTCAGGAAGCGGCCGACGCGCTCATGCAATTGGCGAACGGTGGCGGCCCGGCCGCGCTGCTGGCGCTGTACGGAGCACTGCTCAATCAGGACATGCCGGGTATCGAGCCGGTTCTCGCCGGCTTGAAACAGCTACTGGTGCAGAACGGCCTGATGAAGCCGGACCCGAAGGACGAGCCGGAAGCCCCGCCACCGCCGAATCCGAAGGACGTTGCAGACGCCAAGTACAAGGACGCGCAGGCGCGCAAATCCAACGCCGACGCGGAGCAGACGCAGGTCGAGACGCAGATGCTGCTCGCACAGCTCCCGCAACTGCTACAGCAGTTGCAGATGCAGCAGCCAAGCGCCGGGCTACCGCCAGGCAGCCCCGAAGACATGCCGCCGCCCGACCAGGGCGATCCAAGCGGCCCGATGTTCGACGAGCCCCCGCAAGGGGGCTTTTTTATGGGCGAACAAAACCTCGACACGCCTGATTGGCCGCAAGCAGCAGACGGCCCGGCGTTCGACCCCTACCCGGGTTCGCCCGGGCTCAATCAGTAGAGGACGAAATGAGCACCGAGAACGCAACCGAGGCTGTCGCCACCCAGGCGACGGAGGCGGGCAAGCCTGTGCCGGACGCGGCGAGTACCGATCAGCAGCAGTCGATCGATACCGCAGCGACCGAAAACGGGCAGGCCGAGCAACCCGAGAACGACAACACCAACGACGAAGCCCAGCAGCAAGGCGCGCGCAATCCCAAGCGCCCGCGCTGGAGCGACGTCAACGCGGCCCGCCGTGCCGCAGACCAGGCAGCGCAGGAGCGTGATTACTGGCGACAGCAGGCCATGGGCCAGCAGTCGCCGCAGAGTCCGCCCCAGCAGCAGCCGACGACTGCCGGCCCGCGCCCGACGCGCGATCAGTTCGACTTCGACGAAGCCGCCTACGAAGACGCCGTCTACGAGTGGCGGCGAACGCAGGAGGTCACGAAGGAACAGCAGGGCAAAGCGCTGGAAACGGCACAGCAAGTTCAGGCCAGGTTCGCGGCTGCCCAGGCGGCTTTCGCCGAGGCGACGCCGGATTACGAAGACGTCGTGATGAACCCCGACCTGCAAGTCACCCCACAGATGGCCGGCGCGCTCGCGCAGTCGGACATCGGCCCGCAGATCGCCTACCACCTGGGTCAGAACCCGGCGGAGGCCACGCGCATCGCCGCGCTGGCGCCTCTGCAGCAGGTGCTCGCGATCGGCCACATCGAGGCTCAGCTCGCCGCCAAGGGCGCCGCGCCGAGGCCGCCAAAACCCAAGCAAACCACCAACGCACCGCCGCCGCCGCCGTCCGTGCATGCATCCGTACCGGTCAAGAAGTCGGAAGCCGACCTGACCGATTCGGAGCGTGTCGCGGCGATCCGCGCGGCGCGGGGCAAGTAATCGGAGAACGAAATGGCTAACACTTTCAGCACCCAGCAGATCTTCGCGGCCGAGGTCGCGGCGATCATCGAGGAATCCTGCCCGTTCCTGATGGGCATCAACCGCGCCCGCGAGAAGGAATTCGCAAAGGCGCCCAACGGCTTCAAGATCGGCAACTCGGTCAAGGTCATGATTCCGGGCATCGGCCCGGTGTATGACGGCGTGGTGCTGGCCGGCGGCGGCGCGGTCGCCGACTGGCAGGAAAAGCAGGTCGACCTGTCGATCGACACGCAGAAGCACACCGCGGTCAACGTCACCGCCGACGAGGCTGTGTTCAAGCTCGACGCCACCGACCCGCGTCGCAAGGACTACCGCGAGCGCGTCATGAAGCCGCAGATGTCCAGCCTGTGCGCGACGATCGAGGCCGATCTGATCCGTCGTGCCGTCCTGGCCACGCCGAACCTGGTCGGCACGCCCGGCACGGTGCCGAGCACCATGAAGATCTTCACCCAGGCCCGCGGCAAGCTGCAAAAGGCGTTGGCGCCGGCGTCGCCGCGCGATCAGCTCATCTCCACCGACGTCAATGCGGAGCTGATCGACTCCAGCAAGCAACTGTTCAACCCGCAGGCGGACATCTCGAAGATGTACCGCGAGTCCTACATCGGCCGCGCGAATCAGGCCGACTGGCACGAGTGCGTCAACCTGCCGACCCTGACCAACGGCAACAAGGTCACGGGCGTGACGGTGTCGGGCGCCAGCCAAACCGGTACGTCGCTGCTGGTGGGCGGGCTCGCGGCGGCGGACACGTTCAAGAAGGGTCAGATCTTCACCATCGCGGGCGTCTATCAGACCCACCCGCTCACCGGCGACATCTACCCGGACCTGCAGCAGTTCGTGGTGACCGCCGATGTGACCTCGGCCGGCACGACCGTGAGCATCCCGATCTACCCGGCGATCACGCCGGCGATGCCCAACAAGACGGTCAACGCGTCGCCGGCCAACTCGGCGGCCCTGACCTTCGTCGGCGCCGCGGGCCTGTCGTACATCAACAACCTGCTGTTCCAGCGCGATGCGTTCACCGCGGCGTTCACCGCGCCGCCGGTGGTCGCGGGTTCGGAGGGCTACCAGTTCGATGACAACGGGATTCGCTTCACGGTGCAGACCGGTGGCGACTTCTCGAACCTGTCGAGTGCGACCCGTATCGATGCTTGGTACGGCTTCGCTGCCGTGCGCGGTATCCACGCGGCGCGCATCGCGCAGTAACCGGCCACTTCGTCAGTGACCTATTCGGGGCGCCTTCGGGTGCCCCGTTTCTTTTGGAGGACGTCATGTTCCTGGAATATCCCAAGATGCTGTATCTCGGTGGCGACATCGAAGCGGCGAACATCATCGCGACGACCGAGGCCGACGAGCGCCAAGCGCGGGAGAACGGCTATTTCGATGCCGGCGAAGATCCGGCCAAGGCCGCGCGCGAGGAAGCCGAGCGCATCGCTGCCGCGCTCAAGCAAGCCGAGGACGAGAAGCGCGCGGCCGAGAAGGAGGCCAACGAGCAGCGCAAGGCGGTCGAAGCCGAAGCCAGCGACGCCAAGCCGGGCAAGGACGCCGGCGGCAAGGCGAAGGGCGCCTAAATGAGCACCGTCGCCGACATCATCCGCGACGCACTGCGTCATCTGCGTGTGCAGGACCCGCGGCAACCGCTGAGCGCCGAGGACGCGCGCGACGGCATGCGCATGCTCAACCTGATGATGCGGCGATGGGAGGCGGACACGCTTGCCCTTGGCTGGAACGACGTCACCGACGTCACGCAAACGCTTCCGCTTCCGCCCGAGGCCGAACTCGGCGTCGGCTACAGCCTGGCCGTGGTGCTCCGGCCGGGCTTCGGCGTGGATCTTGACCCCGACGTCAGGGACGGCGCCGAAAAGTACCTCGTGGCGTTGCAGCGGGACGCGCTGCGCGTGTCGTCCTTGCGGCATGGGGCGATGCTTCCGGCGGGCGAAGCGGACGGCTATTGCGATTCGCTTGCCGGGTGGCCGCGCCGATGAGCCAGTGGCAGCCCGTTCAGATCGTCGGCGGGGCCTATGCCGATGACACCCGGCCGTTCTCGTGTCAGGACACGGTGAACTATCTGCCGTTGCAGGCCGAGCGCCCCGGTGGCCGGTCCGATTGGCTGCTGCGCAGCGCACCGGGCTTCCGTCAGTTCGCGACAACTCAGAACAAGCCCGTGCGCGGCGCGCACGATGCAGAGGGGCTGTTCCTGGTGGTTGCCGGGCGGACGCTGTACCGCGTCAACACCAATGGCAGCACGGCCTCGATTGGCACGATCCCCGGCGTTGGTCGCGTCTCGTTCGCGCACAACCAGATCGAGAACGGCAATCAGATCGTCATCGTGAACGGGCAAGCCGGCTACGTGTGGAACACGGTGGCTGGTGCGCTGACTCAGATCACCGACGAAGCGTTCCCGGGCTCGCCCATCGCCGACTTCATGGACGGCTACATCATCGGGGTCGACCCGTTCGGGCGGTTCTGGTTCATCAGCGACCTGACCCAGGCGACGCAGTACAGCACGCTGGACCGGCAAGACGCCGAATCGCAGCCGGACAAGATCGTCACCGCAATCGTCGTCGGCGACCTGGTGTTGGTCTTCGGCGAGCGCACGGGAGAGTTCTTTGAGAACACCGGCGCCGACACCGGCACGTTCCAGCGCGTGCGCGGCGTCACCATGGACGTCGGCTGCGCATCGGCCCACGCCCGCGCGCGGCTCGACAACTCCGTCTATTGGCTGGGCAGCGACGGCAACGTGTACCGCTTGGTGGGTAACTCGCCGCAGCGGATCAGCACTGCGGCAATCGAGCAGGCCATCGCGGGCCTGAACTGGTCGAACGCGTTTGCACAGACCTTCGAAGACCGCGGTCACAAGCTGTTCGTTCTCACCTTCCCCGATGGGCACACCTGGCAATTCGACGTGCTGTCCCAGGAATGGTCGCGCCGGCAGTCGAATGGTCTCAAGCGCTGGCGCCTCAATACACTCACGAAGTGGCGTCGGCAGTGGTACGGGGGCGATTTCTCTAACGGGAAGCTCTACCAACTCGACTGGGACGAAATGACCGAGGACGGTGCGCCGCTGGTATCGGAGCGCGTCACCGCGGTCACCCATGCGGACGGAAATCCCGTGGTGGTCGACGGAGTCCTGCTGGTGTTCGACGTGGGCCGCGTCGATGTCGGCGTCTCCGATCACTTTTGCAGCATCAGCTACAGCGACGACGGCGGTCACAACTGGAGCAATCCGGCGATCGTGTCGATCGGCAAGGCCGGCGAGTTCCGCCGCTCGGTTGAATTGCGCCGACTTGGCATGACGCGCGAACGTGTCTGGAAGGTTTCGGTGAGCAGCCCGGCGAAGCGCGATCTGATCGCCGCCTCGTGGAAGGCCGCAGGGGCGCGCTCGTGATCGTCATTGACGACTTCTTGCCCGATGGCGCCGGTGCTCGCGCACTGGCGCTAGGTGCCCCCTATCAGGACGTGCTTGCGCCCGATGGCGAGGTGTACCGCCGGGTCTGCGTCACCGAAGTTCCGGGGCTCGTGCCGGCGCTGGAGGCCGCGGTGGGCCCGGTCGAGATGCTGCTCAGTGGCTTCCGGCTCAACTTCGCCGGCGAGATGCCAAACGCGGCGATTCACTCCGACATCGGATTCGGCACGCACGCGCTGGTGCTGTACCTGTGCGACGGCGAGGGCGGCACGGCCTTCTGGACGCACAAAGCGACCGGCGAGCACCGCATCGAACCCGGTGACGTGCCGCTCTGGCATGCCGTATGCGGTGACTGGGACCGCCCCGAAGCCTGGTCGCAGCGAGAACTCGCCGAGCTCAAGTTCAACCGTGCCGTCATCTACGAAAGCGCGCTGTTCCACAGCCGCTTTCCCTTTGCTGCGTTCGGCACCGGTCCCCAGGACGGTCGATTGATCGCGGTCGCATTCTTCAATCTCCGAGGCACCTGATGGACATTCGAAAGGCCACCGAGGCCGACATTCCCGCGATTGTCGAGATGGGGCGTGAGTTCTATCCGTCGACGCACTACTCGGCGCACATCCCGTTCTGCCCGGAATCTGTCGCCGCGATCGCGCGCACGATGCAGGAGAGCGGCATCTTGCTGGTAGCCGACGACGGCGGCGCCCTGGTCGGCATGGCCGGTCTCGTGGTGGCGCCATTCATGTTCAATCGCGCGTACACCGGGGCCTACGAGGTCATGTGGTGGACGTCGCCCACCGCGCAGGGACACGGCGTAGGCAAGGCGTTGCTCGCTGCGATCGAGCCTGCCGCGGCTGAATTCGGAGTTCTTCCGATCCAGATGGTGTTGTTGCCCAGTTCCCCGCCGCAGGCGGCCGTACTCTACGAGCGCGCCGGCTATGCGGTCTCCGAAACGTCCTACACGAAGGTGATCTGACATGGGCGTCGTAACCGCAGCAGTGATCGGCGGCGTTGCAACGCTGGGTGCCGCCGCGATGGCAAACAAGGGCGCCAAGGATGCGTCGCGCGCGGCGTCGAATTCGGCGCAGGCCGGCCTCAACGAGCAGCGCGATGCGCGCGAGCAGTTTCAGCAGAACATCAGCCCCTACCTCGGCGCCGGCAGCAATTCGCTTGCGCGTCTGCAGGCCGTGAACGACGGCGACTACACGGACTTCTACAACGCGCCCGATTACAAGGCCGCGCAGGAGCAGGGTACGAATGCGCTCATGCGCGCGGCGGCGGCGCGCGGCGGCTTGCGCAGCGGGGGCGCCG
Organism: Lysobacter capsici; assembly: GCF_018732085.1. Classification (NCBI taxonomy): domain Bacteria; kingdom Pseudomonadati; phylum Pseudomonadota; class Gammaproteobacteria; order Lysobacterales; family Lysobacteraceae; genus Lysobacter; species Lysobacter capsici. Next base: position 2,687,822 of record NZ_CP076103.1, read on the forward strand.
ACGCTGATCTGCTGCGCTTCGGCCAGGGTCTGGCGGCTCAGCAGCTCGGCAGCTACCGCAATAGCCTGATGGGCCTGGCCCAGATGGGGCAGAACGCCGCGGTTGGCGCCGGCCAATTGGGACAGCAGAACGCGAACGCCATGGGGAGCCTCTACGGCGTCCAGGGCCAAGCCGCTTCGGATGCTGCGACCAACAAGGCGAACATCTACGGCAATGCGCTCCAGGGCTTGGCCGGCACGGCCAGTCAGTACCTGGCGAACCGCCAGTCCGCCTACAGCAATAACCAGATCGGACCCGTGACGCGGCAGCAGATCAGCATGCCTAGCACGTCCGTCCAGGTCCCCAAGTACCGATACGGCTAAGGGAGCAGCGAACATGGCTCAACTTCTACTCCCCGACATCCCGGGCGCGATGCAGCAGGGCTGGGAATTCGGCACGCGCCAGCGCCTGCAGCGGCAGGGCGAGCAGCGGCAGAATCAGCTCTCCGCGCTGTCCGAGCAGGCATTTACCGCGCCGGACGAGAATCGCAACGCGCTGCTCGCCCAGATGGAAGGCGTCAAGGCCGGCGCCGGCTTGGAGTACGGCCAAGCCTTCGGCCAGCATGCCGCCAGCGAGGAAGAACGGCGTAACAAGACGCTGTTCAACATGGCGCGCACGCTGGTCAACGCCCCGGCTCAGATGCGCGCCGGCCTATATCAGCAGATGGTCCCGTCCATGCGTCGCTTCGGCATGACCGATGCGCCGCCCGCGTACACGCCTGAGACCGCGTCGGTGATCGACCAAACCGCGCAGGCGCTGGTGCAGGCTTCGATGGGCGCGCAGGCAAGCCCGTCCGGCTTCCGCGAACTGGACATGACCGCGCGAGCCGCCGGGTACACGCCGGGGACGCCCGAGTATCAGCAGGCCGCGCAGGTCGCGCTCGGCATGCGTGGTCGCGCCGCAACCGGTGGCTTCGGCTTCAAGGAGATCACGGGCGCCGACGGCCGCACGCGGTGGGCCCGGCAGAACCCTCGGACCGGCACGATGGAGGTCTACGACGAGACCACCGGCGAATTCACGCCGCTGGGGGGTGGCGCGTCGTTGAATCCCGGTGGCGCACCGGCAGGCGGCTCGTCCGCGTCGAATCTCGGCTCGCCGATCACGATGCCGGCGGACCTCAACACAGCATTCGCCTCGCTCAGTAACTCGTTCCCGGGCACGCAGATCACCAGCACGACCCGCACGCCGCAGCACAACCGCGAGGTGGGGGGCGTCGCGAACAGTCAGCACCTGCGCGGCACGGCGGCCGATTTCGCCGTGCCCGCGGCCCAGCGGGCGGCTTTCATCGAGGCTGCGCGCCAGCAAGGGTTCGAAGCGATCGACGAGGGCGACCATGTGCATCTGGAGCTTCCGCCGGGAGCACGCGCACCGGCTGGTCGCGGCAGCCTCGGCGTGAGCCAGACCCCAGCCGAGATCGAGTTCGCCAAGCAGGCGGCCAAGAATCAGGCCGATCTCGCCAACTACGACGCGATGACCGAGAAGGTGACGCGGCGCGAGGCGGCGACGACCGCGGCCCAGGCTCAGGCGAAGACGCAGGCCGAGGTCAGCGCCCAGCAGGGTACGCGCGCGCGCGATGCCAATCAGGTGCTGACTCTGCTCAGCGAGGCCGAAAAGTTGATCCCGAAGTCGACCGGAAGTTCGGCCGGCGCGCTGGTCGATACGATCGCCGGCGCGGGCGGCACGGGCACGGAAGGCGCCAAGGCGATCGCGCAGCTGCGAGCGATCGCGGGGCAACTCACGTCGAAGATGCCGCGCATGGAAGGGCCGCAGTCGAACGCCGACGTTAAGATGTACGAGCAGATGGCTGGTGACCTCGCCAATCCGAGCTCGCCGCGCGAAGTTCGCATGGCGGCTCTGCAAACGATCCGGCAGCTCAACGAGAAGTACGCTGCGCAGAACGCCGCAGGCGCTCAAAGCCCCTCGGCTCCGCGGGCGCCGGCCGCGCCGCGCGCAGGCACCGTTCAAGACGGCTACCGCTTCCGCGGGGGCAATCCCGCTGATCCGAACGCTTGGGAGCGCCTCTGATGGCAGGGCCGTGGGAGCGCTACCAGCAGCCGTCCGCAGCCGCTGATCCGACCGCGTCCGGGCCTTGGACGCAGTACCAGTCGGCGGCGCCGGAAGCCGACTTCAGCGACGTCAGTGTGCGCGTGGCGCCATCGTTGGCTGAGCGCTACAAAGCCGCAGGGATCAACCCCAACGTCAAGGCCACAGACGGCGAGTCCTTTCTCGACAACGCCGCGGCAGGCTTTGGTGCCAGCTACGTCGACACGAAGGACGCAGTTCGGCAGCTTGCTAGTCAGGGTGCTGCAGACTACACACGTGGTGTCCAGGCGATTCAGGGCGCGGGCCTTCCTGCGCCCCAGTTCGCAAAGGAAATCGTGCAGGGACTCACGAACGCCACCAGCGGTTACGAAAAAAAGGTTCAGAGCGAGATCGACCAGCGCAAGAAGTACGACGAGGCGTTGAAGGACACGGGAGCGGGCAAGATCGGCGGAGGACTCGGGTTTATCAGTCAGCTGCTGATGCCAGCGGGCACGTTGAGGGGAATCGGCACCGTGGGTGGTGGCGCCGTCAATGCATTAGCGGCTCTCGGTAGCAGGGCTTTGTTGCCCGCCACGCTCCGCGGCTCCGCGCTTCAGGGCGCAGCACTTGGCGCGCTTACGCCCGTTGCGACCGGGGACAGTCGTGGCGCAAACGCGCTGCTCGGCGGCGTTGCTGGTGCTGGCGGTGCTGCGCTGGGCCGGGCCATCGGTGCTACGGCTCGGGGCACCAAGAATGCGCTGCTCACTATGCTCGGCCGTCCGACTCAAAATGCCCTCGCTGAGCGTGTCGCTCAGGTGCTGCGAGCGGAGGCCGAATTGCCCGAGCGCCTCATGCAAGCCGCACCCTCTGCCATCAGTCGCGTGCAACGAACCCTCGCCGAGGAAGTGCTCGATCCCGGCGTCGCGCGGCTTGAGCGCCTGTTGCGGGGCAAGGGTGGCTCGTGGGGCGACCTGGACCGCGCCAACAACAATGCGCGCGTCAATGCGCTCGCAGCCTTCGCGGGCGACGATGCCGCGATCGCCGCCGCCAAGCGTCAGCGCGGAGACAGTGCCAAGCCGCTGCTGGAGCGGGCGCTTGAAGTCGAGAATGTGGACACCAAGCCGGTCGCGAACGCCCTGCGTGATCTGGCCGAGAAGTCGGAAGGGCGGCCGGCGGTGCAGGACGGGCTATCGCGAATCGGCTCGCTGCTACAGCGAACCGCGCCTGGCGCAGAAAAGGGTGCGGAGAAGGTCGCGGAGAATCGCCTGTCCGTCCTCTACAACGTGCGCAAGACCATCGACGACATGTTGTCTGGAAAGTACGGCGGTGAGTCGGCCGCTGCGCTTGCAGGCTCGCGTGAGCTGCTGAAGGTGAAAGAGTCGCTGGACGAAGCGCTCGCTTCGGCGTCGCCCGAGTTCGCGCAGTACCTGGATGCCTTCCGCAAGGGGTCGATCCCAATCGGACGCATGCAAATTGGTCGCGAGTTGATGGAGCGCGGCGGCGCCGTTCCCGATGCAGTGTCGGGCAGCAAGGTGCTCACCCCGGCGCAGTTCTCAAAAGCAACGAGCAATATGGATCGCGTCGCTGCTAAAGCCACAGGCTTCAACAAGGCCGAGGCCAGCCGCTATCTGGAGCCCGAAGATATGGCGACCATCAACGCAATTCAGGACGACCTGCAGCGACGCAGCTTTGCGGCCACGGCCGGCAGCGGCGGCAACTCGCAGACCGCGGAACGGTTGATGGGCGATGACAGGCTTTCACGTGGACTGGTCAGTCGCGCAGCAGAGCGCATTCCCGTGTTCGGGGCGGCGGCGCAATATCTTCGTGATGCGGGCCAGCAACGTCTGGAAGCCAAGCTGGCCGAAGTGATGATGAACCCGGCGCAGGCACGATCAATCCTTGCCGCGGTCCCGGCCGAGGACCGGCGTGTCCTTCAACTCGCGCTTGGCCGTGTCGGCAACGCTGCTGGGGCGGTCGCTGCCAATTCGATGCAGCAGTAAGCGTTTGACCCGTCCAGCAGGTAGGAAACGCCAGAGCAGCCAAGCAACCAATTTCGCCGTTCCGAAGAAGACGACGATGACGATGACTGCCAGGATCGGCTTCACCGCCAAGCCGAAGAACCATGGATTTTTCAGCCATTCTTCCATGCCGGTCTCTCAGGTGGTTTTCTTCTTGCGCTTGATCGGCGGGTTGCCGTCGTACTTGCGATAGATCGCCGCGGCTTCTTCAACCATCGAGTTCAGTCGCTCAATTTCTGCTGTGTAGGCGTCCATGGCCTTCAGCCACTGCACCATTCCCTCGACCGTCGAAGTGTTGATCTTCTTCAGCGCGTCGTTCTGTTTCTGCTCAAACTCTTCGATGACCTGGTCGCGCAGGAATGTCGTGAGCAGGTCGTCGGAACTTTCTTTGCTCAACGACGACTCTAGGCGCGCGAGGATCTCCGCGTGAAGTGATCGGCCATTTGCTCCGGCGGCAGCGTCCAGCCGCTCACGGAGTTCCTCCTGCATTCGGAGGGGGTAGGGCTTGATTTGGTGCCGGTCGTTCATGGCGCGAATTGTGGGCGGCAGAAAGAGTCCCGGCAAAGAGTCCACTTGACGCCCACGGAATATTGGCGCTAAATAGAGTCCACATCGACATGCGGTCGATGGATAGGAGGATTTATGAGCGGCAAGCAGGAGCAGCCGGTGCGTCAGGCGACGACCTACCCGCTGCGTATGGACCCCGAAGTTCGAAAGCGCGCCCAAGAGGAGGCCGATCGGCTGGATCGAAGCCTGCACTGGGTGCTGAACGACAAGCTGAAAGAAGCCTTCGGGCTGAAGGCGGTGCCGGCATGAACATCGTCCACCTCGATTTCCAAGGCAACGACATGGAGTTCCGCGACGACGGCTGGTTCAACGCTACTGCTGCAGCCGCCATTTTCGGAAAGCGGCTCCAGGACTGGCTGGACAATCGGGAAACCCAGGGGTACATCGCCAGCCTGGCCCGCTTCCTAAATCACGCCAATCAGCGTGATTTGATCCGAGCCAGCCGAGGCCACAACGGCGGCACTTGGATGCACCCAAAGCTGGCTGTGCCGTTCGCTCGCTGGCTGAGCGTGGATTTCGCCATCTGGTGCGACGACAAGATCGACAAGATCATCCGGGGGCAGGGAGACTGGAAGCGCGCGCGGCATGAAGCGACGAGCAGCCACAAGGTCATGGCGAAGACGCTCCAGATGGTCCGCGCAATGGAGGGCAAAGAGACGCAGGCCCACCACTACCAGAACGAGTCGAAGCTGACGAACTGGGCGATTGGCGGCGAGTTCGCCGGCCTCGACCGGGAACGACTCACCGAGTCTGAGCTGGATCGGCTGGCCGCCACCGAGATCGAGAACGCCGTGATGCTCGGCGCGCGCATGGCCTACAGCGAGCGCAAGGCCGTTTTGGCCGGTCACCGCGAGCAAGTGCCGGATGCCAGGGCGTTGCCGATCAAGCCGAGGCAGAAACGTCTGCCGAAGGCCGCAGCATGAGCGGGGACGGCTACACCAGGATCACCCTGCGACTTCCAGACGCGCTGCACGCCCATCTGACGGATGAGGCTGCTCGTACTTCGAAATCGATGAATGCCGAAATCGTAGCGCGCCTGGGATCCACGTTTGGCGTATCGCCGCTCGACAAGTCCACGGCCGAGCGCCTGATCGAGTCGTTGCAGGCGTTCGTGGCGAAGCAGCCATGACCCCCAAAAAGCGAGAGCCCCGACGTTTGCGGCGTCAGGGCTCTCAAGTCGAATCATCTGCGGAGACAATTCAATGAGCGATGTTATTCCCCTGCGAGCCGAAGTCAACGACGCGGATGAACGGACTGACCGCCGTCTGCTGGCGCTGGCAGCGCTGATCGCCAGAGCCATTCGGGAAACCCCAGTCGTCGCGGCGCGCGGCAACGTAATCCGCTTCCCCGTTGAGCGCCGCTGTAGCGCCTGACCCAACCACCACGATCACCCCGAGACCCCGCGAAAGCGGGGTTTCTGCTTTCTGGAGCCCCCGAAATGGCAGCTTTCCGTGTGCTGGACCCGTTCCAGACCTTCTTGAACCAGAACAGCACCGGGCCGGCGGCGGGTGGCCGGTTCGATTTCTTTGAGGCCGGGACGACGACGCCGAAGGCGGTTTACGCCAATCCGGGCCTGAGCGTCAGCAACGGGGCGTCGATCGTGCTGGATGCCGCCGGCCGGCTGTCTGTGGACTGCTGGGGCGACGGTGCCTACCGCGCGCGGCAATACGACGCCGACGGGACGCTGATCAAGGAGCTTGACGACATTCAGCCGACCACGGGTGGCGGCTTGGCGATCCCGACGCCGCTGGAAAACGGCGCGGTCCTGAGCAACGACGGCTCAATCCTGCAATGGCTTCTCGGCTTGTTCGTGCCCGATCCGTCGGGCCAGACGAACAAAGTGCTGTCGAATGACGGCACGCTGCTCCTATGGAAGGAGATCGTGACCCCGCCGGTGGTGACGCCTGACATCGTGCTCACCGGCAACGGTGCCGCCGGGACGTTCCGCGCCGGCACCAGCGCGGTCACGAAGAAGTTCATGGTGATGTTCGGCTCCGACTCGATGACGGCCAGCAACCAGATCCAGGCAGCGGGCAGCTTCGTATTTCCGAGTAGCTTCGCGTTCGATGAGCCGCCGCGCGTGTTCATCATCCCGAAGACTGCGGCGGCCACCTCACAGGGTGACGTGCCGAGTTGTGCGGTGATCAATACCAGCACCACCGGCTATGACGTGGCGATGTCCACGACCTTCGGCCAGAACGCTGCGAAGATCACCTCGGCCGTTCCGTTCGATTTCATCGCGTTCGGCTTCAAGACGGTCGCCTGACATGGCCGGTGTTCCGAAGTCCAGCGAGCGCCTGGTCCAGCCCAACGGCACGCCCACGTTCGCGTGGTATCGGGTGCTCGGCCGTATCGCTGACCTGGTATCGCTCGACGACGTGCGCGCGTTCTTCCGGGCGTTGCTGGTCAAGCTCGGCTCACCCGACGGGACACTAGAGAAGCTGCCCCCAATCGCCGTAGGGTCGTTCCTACCGACCAGCACCCAGGTCAGCGCGAGTTACTCCATCGACGCCAACGGCACGCTGGCCGGCGGGGTCGTGGCGCTGACGCTGGTCAACGACGAGTTCGAACCCCTCCCGACGCACTACTACGGCACCGGCGCCGATGGCCTGCGCGGGTATCAGGCCGTGGCTGATGCGCTGGCAGCAGGCGAGGGAATCGCGCTCACCGTCGACGGCGTGGGCGTAACCGAGATCGCGCTCGCCGAACTGGCCGATGCCGGCGGCGGCGCGCTGCTCAAGGTCTCGCGCGACGACTTCGGCCGCGTCGCCGGCACCAGCGCCGCGACCACCGACGACCTCGACGAAGGCGTCACCAACCTCTACTTCACCGACGCCCGGGCCGTGGCCGCACTTGAGGACACGGGGCCGGATTACCTGCAGCTCTACATCGACGCACGGGATGCCCCATGACAAACCTGAGTGAAGCATTGATCGAAGCCGGCACCGATATGCGCGATCAGCGCATCTTTCGCGCATCGTTCGTGGGGGGCACGGCCGGCCAAGTCTGGACCAAGATCGACGGCACCGATTACAACGCAGGATGGGCCGATCCCGCTGGCGGCAGCACGATCGACATTTACGTCGACAATCTGCCGGGCCCCGATCCGACGTCGTCGATCCTGCTGCGGTACGGCGACGGCTCGCTCGCGCTGCGGAAGATCGGCGGCGGCGAGTACCAGTTGCTGCAGGCCCCGGTCGTGCCTGCTCAGGCCGCGGCCGGAACCACGTCGATCCCCGTCCGCGGCGAGTTCGGCGCGGTGCTGTTCGACTATGCCGATTCGATCTACTTCGAATCGCAGGCGCTGACCAACGGCAAGCCCGTGACCTTCGTCCAGCTCGGCGCCGGCGCGCTCAAGATCGATGGCATGACCATTCGATGCCAGGCGCTGCCGGTGACGGATGGCGCGAACGCCAACATGACCGCTACTCGCTTCGGGTTCGACGTGCTCGTCGCCGGCGACGTTGCTTCGTCCGAGGCGAGCCCGTACTACTCCGGCCTGGCCGCCGACTTCCTCATCAACCAGTTCATCGCGGTCGGCGACATCGGCGGATTCGAGAACAACACCGGCACGCCGCAGCAGGCGGCGACGCTTCACTACTTCCCGACCTCGGGGCGGACCTATGTCGAGTTCAGCAGCTCGCTCACCCGCGGCTCGTTCGGCTTCGCCACCGGCGATTTCGGCTTCGGCTCGGACCTGGGCAGCGACCCGTACTCCATCGCGCTGCGCGTGAGCGGCGCGGATCTGATCGCGGTCAGCGAAGGGGTGACGATCGCCACGTTCGCCGGCGAGGGTGGCCGCGGCACGACCACGGGGCGATGGGGTTTGCTCGTCGACCCGACCGCCAAGGAATGGTGGCTGCTGGCCGATGGTGCCTGGCTTGGCCCGGACCCCAGCACCGACCCCGGGTCGCCGTACTTCCTCGACGATTTCGGGTTCAGTCGGCCGGCGGTCGAAGCGGCCGGCACCGCAGGTTTCTGCCGCCTGTGGTTCGCTCCGGGGATGATGGCGCACGCCGCGGCGGCGACTGCCGGCGGTGCGACCCAGGTGGGTATGCTCGTCCCGTAAACGATTCAGCGGCCCCGACAGCCGGTCGCAGCCCATGAGAACGCCGGGCCTACCATGCCGCGCATGGACCCCCGACTGCACACGCCCCTACCGCGGCACTTCGAATGGGCCAACTCGGCCCACACCGACTTCAAGGACGCCCACATCATCGTGCTTGAGCGCGAGGTGTGGGTGTCTGTCGCGCTGCCGCGCCAGAGGGCGGAAGGCTGGGAGGTCTGCACTGGGGTCTACCGGCGGCATTTCGGCGTCGGCCGCTGGGTGAACATGCGCAACGAGGCCGAGGCGGTCCGGTGGATGGCGGGGTGGGTGACCAAGTACGCTGACCGGATCGTCGCCGAAGCACCGCGGCGGCGGCATCGGCCAGTGGCCCCGAATCACATGCTCGACCGGTTCAAGCACGGCCGGTGACCAGCCCAAAAATTCCCCAGGATTTCCCGAAAGCATTGGTGCATAAGGCTTTGAGGTTCCCACCTCCGGCACCACGTAAATCCGAGAACAACCCAACCGCCCGGCCAACGATCCAACGGCCGGCGGGCTTCCCGGAAAAGAAGAAAGGCTCAGCCTCGCGGCTGGGCCTTTTTGTTTTCCGGCGTTTGGTCGGATGCCGCGATGGCAGCCGGCGCATCCCGCCGCGCCTCAATCCAGGCGTGGCGAATACGCGAACCGCTTGCGCGGTGGCTCCCTGAGCCAACCGCGCAGCCGCTTGAATGCGAACAACGCGATCTGTCGGTCGGTGGCGCCGCGCAATCGGACCCGCGCGTCGAACGCCGCCTGGTTGCCGACGTCCGCCAGCGCCCAGGTGAAGCGTCTGCGGATCGCGTTGCCGCCGTCGTACTCGTAGGCATAAGTCTTGAGCGAGGCGCGGTAGAGCGCATCGACCAATTCCGCGGCGCGCAGCCATTGCACGCACAGGCCGATTTCATCGTGGCTCTTGTGCCAGTCGGCGTCGAGCAACGCAATGCCGAGTTCCAGTACGCGAGGGTCGCTACCGTTCTCGTGGAGAAGATCCAGTGCGCGGGCGTCGCAGGCGATGTCCGGTGCGCGAGGCTTGAGCGCGTCGATGGCGATCCACAGGCGTGTATCGAAGTCGAGCATGCGGGTTTCGATCGCGAGGTTGTGGGGCGCGGCGGTGTTCATGGCGTCGTATCGCCGACATTATCGCCGGGCGCGATGAGTGCCAAGCTGCATTGTCGGACGCCGGCCCGGACTCAGCGCTGAAACCGCATCATCCGCCCGCTCAGCACCGGGCGATCTTCGATGCTGAAACGCCGTTCGCTGGAGGTGAATCCATCGGCTTGCATCGCGGTATTCATCGCGCCGCAATTGCCGCGGCCGGGGTCGGCGATCAACACCTCAGCATGCGCGTGCGCATACAGTTTGATTACGTTCGCCAGCAACGCGATATGGCCGCGTTCGTACAACACGTCGCTGCCGATGATCAGGTCGAAACCGCCCAGCGCACGGTCGCGCCGCGCATCCCATTCCAGATGGTTGTAGGGCACGCCGCTCAAACCGTTCAAGGCCGAATTTTGCGACAGGAAATCTTCGGCGAGCGGATGCCGGTCGCTGGCGGTGACGTCGGCTTCGCGCTTGTGCGCGATCAGGCTCGACAGCGCCAGTCCGCAGCCGATTTCGAGAATGCGTTTGCCGGCGATGTCGCGCACGGCGATTTCCTGGGCGAGTTGCAAACCGGTCGGCCACAGTTGCCCGAACAGGCTCCACGTCGCCGAGGAAATACCCAATCGTTCGGCGGCCTGGTCGGGATCGTGAAACTGCTGCAGATCCTTCAGCGCGCGAATGCGATAATCATGTTCACCGACCCGCAGATCGATGACGCGGGTTTGATATCGCAAGAAACCTCTGGATGACGTGGAAACGAACGTCTTTGAGGCAGGCGGCGCTAAAGCGCCTGTAAATCGCGAATCGCCGGGATCGCTTCCCGACCATACGCCGATTATCTCGTAATAGCGAGGAATATCGCTGATTTTCATTCTTCACCCCCGCGCCGGGAGGTGGGGCGCATACTCGCGGGTCTACGTGTCGGAGCAACGATGGACAATCATGTCGAGTGGTTCCAGTTCACCTTGTCCAACGGACAAACCATCGGACCTGCTCCGTTGCGTCTGATCTGGATGGAGGCATCGGGCACCACCAATGTCACGGTATTGCGCAGTCAACGCCTGTTGCTGGGCAAACGCACCGCCGTGTATTCGCTGCGCGCCTCGCCCAGGCTCGCCAATATCCGCGTGATCGAAGCGCGTTTGCGCAGTCTGTTGGAGAACGCGCGCCTGCACAGCGTTCTCACCGCGGTTTCCCATTGAGGCCCTTATGAATACGTTCGACATCGCGGTGGGCAAGTGCGAAGCGATCGACAAGAGCACGGTCACCATCCGGCTCGATAGCGCGATCGTCAGCCGTCTGGTTCCCGGCCATCCGTGGCGCACTTCGGGCACCAGCGTGCTGCGCCTGGACATCCGTCTGTGCAGCGAAAGCCGGCCGCCGGAAATCGGCCGCGAGTTGTTCCTGCAGCGCGACGCCTTGTTGCGCAATCCGCGCGCCAGCCTGGATCTGCTCGGCGACGGCCAGTTCGCGCCGATCCGCTTGCGCGCGATCGGCGACAATACCGATCCGGAAGTCATGCAGCCCGCAGCGAAAGCCGGGCGCGGCGATCGTTCGCGCGTGCGCTGGGGCAAGGAAGGCTGAAAGCCATCGTGGTTTCGCTCGCGCGTTCGCGTGTGAGCCAAATCGAGGTGTTTGGCGGCGTGCGGCGCTGCGGGTTGGAGCGAGTGCGCTTGCGGGCGTGGCGCGATTCGAAGATCGCGCCGATCGGTGTGCGTTCGTTCAAGTCGGGCTGAGTCAGGTCGAACTGATCGAATCCGTCTGATCAACGCCGCCCGATCACAATCGATTCGATCGCGATCGGCTTGATCGGCGCAGGCTCAATCCAGCCTGGGCGCGATCAGACCTGGCGCGATCAGAATCCGCCGTACCGCGCCATCGCCGCGGCGCAGACCAGGATCACCGCGATCAGGATCAGTTCGAAACGGATCAGCACGCGCAGGACCCGCACCTGCGGCGCCGGCGGCAGGAAGTCCGGATCGCGCTTGAGCGCCTTGCGCCAGCGCAGCAAGCGCACGGTCGGCAGGATCGACAACAGCGCGATCGCCACGAACGCGCCGAACTTGGCATGAAACCAGGGGTTGTGCTGATAGAAATCGACGCCCTTGACGCCATGGAACAGGCGCGCGATGCCGACCGCCAACAGCAGCATCGCGCTCAGGCCGTAACCGGCATCCAGTCCGGCCAGGCGCTTGAGCACGGCGGCATCGATCGGCCCGCGCAACAGCACCGATTCGGCGACCAGCATCGAAATCAGGGCGAACACCAGCAGGTGGTGGAACGCGGCGAGCAGCAGGTCGGTCAGCATGGTCGGGCTCCGTGCGATGGCTGGGAGATTGCGGCGCGCGGACGACCGCGGCGCCTGGGCGGCTCGCGCAACGCTGAATCACGGCGTTGCCGCCGGCGAAGATCGCGCCGGCGCGGGGCGTTTACCAGTGGCGTTTGTAATGTCCTGCGATGGGCTGCGACGGCCAATCCGCGTTGCGGGCGACCACCAGCGCCCATCGGTTGGAGACGGGCGCGGCGGGTTACGGCACGCCGCTGTCGTAAGCCATGCGATCCCCCTGTAGGAGCGGCGCGAGCCGCGACCGCGACCTCGGGCTTGCGACGCATCTGTTTGGCGCGGTCGCGGCTTGCGCCGCTCCCACAGGGTGCGCGCGTGACGGCGAGGGGGGTTGGGTTGGACGGCGAACCCGATTGCGACGCGTTGTTGTCGCAAGTGATGCAATCCGACCGTAAGAGCGGCGTGAGCCGCGACCGCGACACCTCGCTTGCGACGCATCTGTGTGGCGCGGTCGCGGCTCGCGCCGCTCCTACAGGGGGCGCGCGTGACGACGAGGGGGTTGGGTTGGATGGCGAACGCGAGTTGCGACGCGTTGTTGTCGTAAGTGATGCAATCCGACCGTAGGAGCGGCGTGAGCCGCGATCGCGGCATCGCGCTTGCGACGCATCTGTGTGGCGCGGTCGCGGCTTACGCCGCTCCTACAGGGTGCATTCGTCGCAGTGAAGCGGTCGACAGCCGCGCGGCGTTGCGCGCCGATCAGGCGGCTTCGTCGGTCTTCAGGGTCTTGTCGACGCGCTGGAACCACTCGCCGTCGCGCGGCTCGAACATCGAGCAGCATTCCATCGGCGCCTTGTAGATGTGCAGCGACACCGCGACCGAGTCGTTGCTGGCGTTGCGGATGGTGTGGTACTCGTGCGGCGGAATCAGGCTGCCGGCGCTGCCGGGGCCGGCGTGCATGCCACCGGCGGCGCGGAAGCGGAAGTTCTCGCCTTCGCGTTCGAGCAATTCGAACTGGGTGATTTCCAGCTCGCCGTCCCAGACGCCTTCCACGCACCACAAGCCGCTGTGATCGTGCATCGGCGTGCCCTGGCCGGGGCCCCAGGTCATCGCGACCACGCTGTAGCCCAGTTCGGGGCTGCGGTAGAGCTCGCGGCGCGCGTAGTGGTCCTGGATCGGGTCGAACACGCAGTCGGGCAGGTTGACGTCGCGGTCGCGGATCATCTTGCACAGGGTGTTGCGCAGGGCCGCGGTGACGGCGTGTTCGTCGCCGGCGCTGACCGCGGCGTCGATCGCGGCGACCAGCTTGTCGTGGCCGGGGAAGTCGAGGTCGGGCAGGGTGTCGGTGGCGTTCATGGCGTGGATTCTACGCCCCTGCCCGTGCCTTGGCAGCTTCGGACCGCCCGGGAGCGGTGCCGATTCAGCTGGTTCGCAGTTCGTCCAGGAATCCGGCCACGGCCGGGCCGAAGCGGGCGATGTCGACCAGGAACGCGTCGTGGCCCTGCGGCGACTCCAGCGGCACGAAGCGGGCGTCGGCGCCGCCGGCGCGCAGGCCGTCGGCGATTTCCTGCTGTTGCTGCAACGGAAACAGGATGTCGGTGTGGACGCCGATGGCCAGCGCCTTTTCCACCCGGATCGCGGCCAGGCCGCGGCGCACCTGTTCCTCGTTGTCCAGGCCGTCGCTGCCGCCGCAGTAGTCGCCCAGGTCGAACCAGTCCATCGAGCGGCTCAGGTACAGGTAGCAGTTCGGGTCGAAGCGGCGCACGAACCGGCGGGCGTGGCCTTCCAGGTAGCTTTCGACCTCGAATTCCAGGCCGAAGGGCTCCTCGTCGGCGCGGTCGGAGTCCAGCCGCACGCGGCCGAAGCGTCCGTCCCACTCCAGGGCCGAGCGGTAGGTAATCACGCCGAGCTTGCGCGCCATGCGCATGCCCGATTCGGGGTAGTTGGTTTCGTCGTAGCCGCCCTGGTTCCACTGCGGGTCCAGGCGGATCGCTTCGCGTTGCAGCGAGCGGATCGCGATCGAGAACGGCAGCGCGCGCGCCGCGCCGGAGATGTTGATGTGGTTGCGCGCAAGACCCGGGTGACGGATCAGCAGGGCGAGCGCGGTCATGCCGCCCATCGAGTTGCCGATCACGCAGGCCAGTCGCTCGATGCCGAGCGCATGCACGACGTGCGCGGCGGCGTCGGCGCCGTCTTCGATCGACAGTTCGGGAAACTCCAGGCGGTACAGCTCGCCCGTGTCGGCGTTGATCGAGGCCGGGCCGGTCGAGCCCTTGCAACTGCCCAGCGAGTTCACGCAGATCACGAACCAGTGGTCGCTGTCGATCGGCTTGCCGGGGCCGAGCATGGCCTCCCACCAGCCCGGCTCGGGATTGCCGGCGTTGGCCGCGGCGTGCGCGTCGGGCGACAGGCCGGTGACGATCAGGATGGCGTTGTCGCGCTTGGCGTTGAGTTCGCCCCAGGTTTCATAGGCGATGCGCGCGCCGTGCAGGGCGCCGCCGCGTTTCATCGGGAACGGCGAGGGCAGGTCGATGTGGCGGGTGCCGGGCGGGATGAATTCGGTCATGCCTTGCTCGTGTGGCCGGGGTGCTTGCGCTGAAAAAATTCGGAGGCGACGGCCGCGCGAGGGCGGCGGTCGCGATGCAGAGCCTAAACCATCGCCCTGACCGGCGGCCGCGACCGGAACTGCAATTGCGTTATCGGCACATGCTCGGCGACGGCGGTCCGGCGGCCGGGCGTGAAGTCGATCGTGGGGTCAGTCGACCGCGCGATCGATCACGACGACGGTCGCGCCCTTGGCATCCACGCGCACCGTCACCGGCTGCGAGGTCAGGTCGCCGGATTGCGGGATGGCGTTGCCAGAGGCCGATACGCGGGCGAGCACCTGCACCTGTTCGAGCTGCGACAGCTTCATGGTCGGCATCGGGCTGTCGCCGTCGTCGAGGGTGACCTCGAGCGGGAACTTCGCGGCCGGATGCTTTTCCACCGCGACCGGCATCGGCGGGCCGCCGAGCTGGCGCGCGATCACGAACACGCTGGCATTGGCGGGCAATTTCGCCGCCAACTGCGGCGACAGTTCGACCCGGATCTTGAGGCCGGGGCCGCTGGCGGCTGCGCTGTTGGCAGCGGCCGGCGCGGGTGCCTGCATCGGCGGCATGCCGGCTTCCTGGCGCGCGCCGTTGATCTGGTCGAGCAGACTCGCGGCGGTGGCCGGATCGACTACGGCCAGCAGCGGTTCCCAGGTCTTGGCCGCTTCGGCCGGTTGCTCGGCCTGGCGCTGGGCGATGCCGAGGAACCAGCGCGCGCGCTGGTGCATGGGCTGCTGTTCCAGCGCGTGCTTGAGCATCGCCACCGCTTCGGCGTCGAAGCGGCGTTCGCGGGTGGCCAGGGCGCGCGCTTCGGCTGCTTCGGCGAGCAGGTCGGGGTTGTCCGGCGCCAGCGTGACCGCGCGCGCATACGCATCGCGCGCCTTCATGCCCAGTCCCTGCGCGGTGTAGGCGCTGGCGAGCAGGCGCCAGCCTTCGATCTGGTTCGGATCGCGCTCGAGTTCGGCTTCGAGTTGGGTCACCGCTTCGTCCAGCGTCTGCGGCGCCTTGCGTTGCTCGGGCTGCAGTCCGGCCGGTGTGCCGATCGCGAAATACAGCGCGACGGCGGCCGCCGCGAGCGCCACGCCCAGGCCGGCGCCGAGCGCCGGTCGCGTCCGCCACAGCGGATGCAACGCGTAGCCCAGCACGAACACGACCAGTGCCGCGCCGCATGCCACGAACACGCCCATCGGGGCCGATCCCATCGTCACCGCCATCACCACTCTTGTTCCTCGTCAATGCGCGTGTCGGCCGGTCGTGTCGTCGCCGAGCGTGCATGCACGATACGCGCGACCGCGAAACCTCCGGCCAACAACAGCAGCGCCGGGCCGAACCACAGCAGCCAGGTCTTGGATTCGACCTGCGGCCGATAGAGCACGAATTCGCCGTAGCGCGCGACCAGGAAATCCTTGATCTCGCCGTCGCTCTTGCCCTGGCGCATCAGCGCGAGCACTTCGCGGCGCAGGTCGTGGGCGATCTGGGCGTTGGAATCGGCCAGCGACTGGTTCTGGCACATCACGCAGCGCAGTTCGGCGACCAGGGCGTGGAAGCGGCGTTCTTCGCCGGTGTCGGTGAAGCTCAGCGGGGCGGGGTCGTTGGCGGGTTGGGCTTGGGCGGGTTGGGCGAAGGTCAGGGCCAGCGACAGGCTCAGCAAGGTGGCGGTGATGAAGGTACGCAGTGGCTGGGAAGCAAAAGCAAATCCCCCCTGGCCCCCCTTTTTCAAAGGGGGGAACCCCTCGGGTTGCGGCGAAGCGAGTTGTGCCTGCGTAAGTCCGGCCACTGCAACGCCAGCGCGGTATTGCTTAACGCCAGCGCGATGTTGCTTATCGAAACCCGCGCTGTTCCCCCCTTTGCAAAAGGGGGGCAGGGGGGATTCGCTTTTACCCGCAAGCCTCATCGCGCCTTCTCGATCTTGCTCAATTCCGGCAGCAATTCGTTCGCGATCACCTTGTCGGTGAGCGGCCCCACGAACTTCCAGCGCACGATGCCGCGACCGTCGACCAGAAAGGTTTCCGGCGCGCCATAAATGCCCCAGTCGATCGCCGCTTTACCGTCGTAGTCGGCGACCACCACCACATACGGATTGCCGTACTGTTCCAGCCAACGCAGCGCGTCGGCGTGTTCGTCCTTCCAGTTGAACCCGATCACGCGCAAGCGCTTGGTTTCGGCGAATCGGGTCAGCACCGGGTGCTCATCGCGGCAGGCCGGGCACCAACTGCCCCAGACGTTGAGCAGGTACGGCGCGCCGCGCAATTCCTGCGAGGTCAGCAGGCGGCCGGCTTCGTGCAGCACCGGCAGCGAGAACGCGGGCGCGGGCTTGCCGATCAGCGGCGACGGTAGTTTTTCGCGATCGGGGTTGCGGCTGAGCCACACGCCGGCGGCGAGCAGCACCGCGAGTGCGGCAAACACAGCCAGCGGCAGCCAGCGACTGTTGTTCATGCGTCGTCTCCATCGGGTTTGCCGGCAAAGACGGCATCGTCATTGCCGCGGTACCGCTTTTCAGTGGCGAACGCTTCCGGCCCGTCGGCCAGCGCGATGTCGAACGGATCGGGGTCGGTGCGTTTGGGCTCGGCCGCGAGCTTCGGCCGGAATCGCCGATCGGTCGCCGCCACCAAGCCGCCCAGCATCATCAGCAGCGCGCCGAGCCAGACCCAGCGCACGAACGGCTTGATGTGGACACGCACCGCCCACGCGCCGCCACCGAGCGGTTCGCCGAGCGCGACGTACAGATCGCGGGTGATGCCCGGAGCGAGCGCGGCTTCGGTCAGAACCTGGCCGCCGCTGGCGTAGGCGCGTTTTTCCGGATGCATCACGGTCAGCAGTTCGCCGCCGTCGAACACGGTCACCGTGCCGTAGTCGGCTTCGTAATTCGGCCCGACGCTGTGCTTGACGCTGTCGAAGCGGAACGAATAACGGCCCAGGTCCAGGCTCTTGCCCGGCGCGAGCGCGACTTCGCGCTGCACGCTCAGGCCCTCGACCAGCAAGGCGCCGATCAGGAACACCGCCACGCCCAGATGGGCCAGGGTCATGCCGAGCATTTCCGCGGTGAAGGCATTGCCCTTGCCGCGCACGCGTGTCCACACGAAGCGCAGCGTGCCGGCCGCGACCCAGACCGCGCCGCCGACACCCGCGGCGACCTTGAGCGGACTCTGCGGCGCCAGGAAATACGCGGCGATGGCGGCGCCGAGCGCGAGCCCGGCCCACGGGATCAGCATCGCCAGCGGGCGCGAGACCTGTTCGCGCTGCCAGCGGAACAGCGGACCGAACGGCAGCAACAACACCAGCGGCGTCATCAGCAGCACGAACATCAGCGCGAAGTAGGGCGGGCCGACCGATATCTTGCCCAGGTCCAGCGCGTCGGCGAGCAAGGGATACAAGGTGCCCAGCAAAACCATCGCGCACGCGGTCGTCAGCAGCAGGTTGTTGCCGAGCAGCAGGGTCTCGCGCGACATCAGTTCGAACGGCTTGCCGGCGTTCTCCTCGCCCGACGGCGCGCGCAGCGCGTACAGCAGCAGCGAACCGCCGATCACGATGCCGAGGAAGATCAGCACGAACAGGCCGCGCGAGGGATCGGCGGCGAAGGCATGCACGCTGGTCAACACGCCCGAACGGACCAGGAAGGTGCCCAGCAGCGACAGCGAGAACGCGGCGATCGCGAGCAACAAGGTCCAGCCGCGGAAGCTGCCGCGTTTTTCCGTGACCGCCTGCGAATGAATCAGCGCCGCGCCGGCCAGCCACGGCATGAAGCTGGCGTTCTCGACCGGGTCCCAGAACCACCAGCCGCCCCAGCCCAGTTCGTAATACGCCCACCACGAGCCCAGGGCGATGCCGAGGGTCAGGAACGCCCAGGCGACGTTGGTCCACGGCCGGGTCCAGCGCAGCCAGCGCGCGTCGACCTTGCCGTCGAGCAGCGCGGCGATCGCGAACGCGAACGGCACGCTGAAACCGACGTAGCCGATGTACAGCATCGGCGGATGGATGATCAGGCCCGGGTCCTGCAGCAGCGGATTGAGATCGCGGCCTTCGGCCACCGCCGGCAGCAGGCGCGCGAACGGGTTGCTGGTGAAGATCAGGAACGCCAGGAAGCCGACGCTGATCACGCCCATCA